>DATNPS010000376.1:0-9382 GCA_036703095.1 Crinalium sp.
TCCGCGCGGCTCTCAAAAAACAACTGTGGTTTACTCAAGAGAGAATCGCTGTAAGTTACTTGATGAACAGCATTTCTTGATACGTCGGCAACGGCCAGAAGCTATCAGCAATGTCTCCTTCAAGGGCGTCAGCATACTTGCGCACCTCATCCATTAACGGACGAACAGTTGTTGCACAATACTGCATTTTTTCTTCTGTCGTCGCAAAATCGTGTTTGCTTAAGGCCGCACTGAGCTGACTCGTTGCTGCAACCATCGAGTTCGTCAAGTCGGCGATTGTCTTAGCGCTATCCTTTTCGAAATCAACGCCTAAGTTACTCAAGCTCGAAATGGTGGAAGACAGCTTTGATAAATACTCAACGGCTGCCGGATAAATCATCGTTTTGGCCATGTTAATCACCAGCTTGGCTTCAACTTCAATAGACAGAATGTATTGCTCGGCATACACTTCAAAACGACTTTCCAACTCAACTGGGGTCAAGACTCCTGTTTTTTCAAACAAGTCTTCGATATATTCCTCTTTGAGGGTTGGCAAGGCATCTGCCGTGGTGCGCAAATTGGCTAGGCCGCGCTCCTCGGCTATCTTGTGCCATTCTTCCGAATAGCCATTGCCACCAAAGATCACGGCACCATGTTCTTCCATGACTTCTTTGAGAACTGTGATGATCGCGGTATTCAGTTCCATTCCTGTCGATAATTCGCGTTCTAGACGGTTGCCGATCCAGTCTAGAGAATCTGCCAGCATGGTATTTAATACAATTAACGGGCCAGATACGGACTGGTTTGATCCAACGGCTCGAAATTCAAATCGGTTTCCTGTAAAGGCAAAGGGGGAGGTGCGGTTGCGATCGCCTGCATCTTTCGTCAAGTTAGGCAATACATCAACACCCAAGTCCATAATTCCTTTCTGTTTAGACTCGGTCACAGTTCCAGTTTTAATCTGCTCAAAAACCTCTTCTAACTGTGTGCCTAAGTAAACTGACATGATGGCAGGTGGTGCTTCATTGGCTCCCAGTCGATGATCATTGCTGGCCGTGGCAATGGCAGCCCGCATGAGTGGCCCATATTTATGCACCCCTCGAATCACAGCACCACAAAACACGAGAAACTGAATATTGTCGTGGGGAGAATCGCCTGGATCGAGCAGATT
The DNA here is from genome assembly GCA_036703095.1 of Crinalium sp. Classification (GTDB taxonomy): domain Bacteria; phylum Cyanobacteriota; class Cyanobacteriia; order Elainellales; family Elainellaceae; genus DATNPS01. Next base: position 1,151 of record DATNPS010000376.1, read on the forward strand.
ACCTTGGGTCGCATTTCCCACAGACCAGTTGACATGTTTACCAGATCCATTAATTCCAGCAAACGGTTTTTCATGAAGGAGGCACATGAAGCCATGTTTTTTGGCAGTATGCTTCAGAACCGTCATGATCAACTGCTGATGGTCGCTCGCCACGTTCGCCGCTTCGAAGAAGGGAGCAATTTCAAATTGCCCCGGAGCCACTTCATTGTGTCGGGTTTTAGCAGGAATCCCCAATTTATACAGGGTCTCTTCCACGTCTTGCATGTAGACCTGCACCCGTTCTGGAATTGCACCGAAGTAGTGGTCATCAAATTCCTGACCTTTGCAGGGGGCTTTGCCAAACAAGGTGCGTCCTGCCAGAAGTAAATCGGGACGCTGACTCGCGAAGTTGGCATCAATCAAGAAATATTCTTGCTCAGCCCCGCAGCTAGAGTTCACGTGGGCGATCTCTGTATTGCCCAAAATTGTTAAAACCTTACGCGCCGCTTTGTCCATCGCAGCGATCGAGCGCAGGAGGGGCACTTTTTTATCCAGAGCTTCTCCCGTCCAGGACACAAACACCGTGGGGATACATAGGGTGGAACCGTTGTCGGTTTCCATAATGTAGGCCGGACTGGTCACATCCCATCCGGTATATCCCCTTGCCTCAAAGGTGTCGCGAATGCCGCCATTGGGAAACGACGATCCATCTGGCTCGCCTTGAACGAGCACTTTGCCAGAAAATTCTGAAATGACGTTGCCGTCACCCTGAACGGAAATAAAACCGTCGTGTTTCTCAGCCGTCAAGTTCGTCATCGGGTAAAAGACGTGGGCATAGTAGAGTGCCCCTTTTGACATGGCCCAGTCTCTCATGGCCGTGGCAACAGCATCCGCAACGGAGGGGTCAAGCTTTTCACCCGTGACGATGGTATTTTTGATGGATTTGAAGACCGTTTTGGGAAGACTTGCCTGCATTTTGCTGAGGTTAAAGACATTCTCGGCCCATATCTCTTCCAGACGTTCTGGAGCTTTGGGGGGCATCACTTCCCGGTTTGTGATTTGATGAATGGCTTGAACCCGGGCAGCATTTCCGCTCATATATTCTTCCTTAAAAGCTAATCGCTTGATAGTACTGAAAGCAAACCTTTAAAGTAGCTAGTAGAGATACAAAAAAGGTTGAGAATCACAGATTCAGCAAAACCCAACGCTTTAAAGGAGGTGGACAACGCCACACTTCTCTCAAAAACGTCGGGTTTTATTGGATTCTCAGTCCTGAGGAAGTGCCGTAGAAGACAAAATAGGTGTTACTAACATCGAGAAACTCAGCCGTTGCATCCGAAATTCAAAGATTTCATTTTGTATCGCGATATGACTTCACCTGTCAGCAGAGTCGGCTTAGCTCACCCTCCACTCACAACCTTTTCAGAAATCAAATCGAATTTCGATAAACCCTTTGATTCACTAGACAACTTAAATCTTGCACCTTTCTCAATAGGAGGGTTCGGGCGGCGCGCCGCCCATATCCACACATTTGCAGGGACGCAAAGCGCTCCTGCAAATGATGCAAGATTTGAGACAATGCTTTTGAGACTGCGAATCAGTAACACCTAGATAGTTGGAGTAATTCAAGCGTTTAGCTTGATCGTATGGATAATATCCACTAACAGCAGCCATTGTTGTACTGCCAACTACAGAATGGATATCTGCGTAAAATGGGACTGGACTACTCAGCCGATCGCACCATATTCAGTGCAACAGCTTCTGCCACCTTAATGCCGTCGATCCCGGCGGACAGGATACCACCTGCATACCCTGCACCTTCACCAGCGGGATAAAGCCCCTTAGTATTCAGGCTTTGGTAGTCCTCGTTGCGCTTAATCCGAATGGGTGATGAGGTGCGCGTTTCTACCCCGGTTAACACCGCGTCAGGCATGGCAAACCCTTCGATCTGTTTGTCAAATGCGGGTAATGCTTCCCGAATGGCTGCGATCGCATACTCAGGCAGACTCGAACTCAAATCACCTAACCGTACCCCCGGTGCATAGGACGGTAACACTGTACCAAACGCGTGAGACGGGCGATCGGCCAGGAAGTCTCCTACAAGCTGCCCCGGTGCATCGTAGGTGCTGCCGCCCAGCTCGAAGGCGTGTTCTTCTAGGCGACGCTGTAAGGCGATACCGGCCAGGGGGTGCCCCGGATAGTCATCTGGTGTAATCCCTACCACGATGGCGCTATTGGCATTGCGCTCGTTGCGCGAATATTGGCTCATACCGTTCGTGACAACCCGCCCCGGTTCAGATGCAGCGGCAACCACCAGACCACCGGGACACATACAGAAACTATAGACCGACCGACCATTTTGACAGTGGTGTACCAGCTTGTAATCGGCAGCTCCCAATAATTTATGACCCGCCTGATCGCCAAATCGACAGCGATCGATCAGGGGTTGCGGATGCTCGATCCGAAAGCCAATAGAAAACGGTTTGGGTTCGATATAAACGCCGCGATCGAACAGCATTTGAAAGGTATCGCGAGCACTATGACCGACTGCCAGCACCACATGTTGACTGGCAATGGTTTCGCCGCTGTCCAGGGTGACACCCTGCACCTGGCCATTTTCAATTTGGATGTCTACGACGCGACTTTGAAAGCGAATTTCGCCACCGAGAGCTTCAATTCTGGCGCGCATACTCTGAACAATGCCAACCAGTTTAAAGGTGCCAATATGAGGTTTGTTAATGTAGAGAATTTCTGGGTTGGCTCCTGAGTTGACCAGTTCGTTCAGCACTTTGCGCCCGTAATGGTTGGAATCCCTCACCTGACTGTAAAGCTTGCCATCCGAAAAGGTGCCCGCACCACCTTCGCCAAACTGTGCATTCGATTCAGGATTCAGCCCGTCTTTCTTTTTCCAGAAAGCAAAGGTGTCTACAGTGCGATCGCGCACGGCCTTTCCCCGCTCTAACAACAGCGGACGAAACCCCATTTGCGCCAGCAATAGCCCTGCAAACATGCCACACGGCCCCGTACCAATGATGATAGGACGACTGGTTAGATGACTGGGCGCGTGGGCCACCAAGTGATAGCTCATATCGGGCGTGGGCATCACATGGGGATCTTTTTTCAGGCGTTTCAGCAGCACCTTTTCCTGAGTCGTCTCCACATCTACTATGTAGACGAGCGCAATCTCTCCTTTTTTACGAGCATCATGGCTACGCTTGAAAATGGTGTAGCTGATCAATGCGTCTGGCGCAATTTGCAGTTTTTTGAGAATAGCCGCCTCAATGGCTTCTTTAGGATGATCAAGTGGCAGCTTGATTTCAGTTAATCGCAGCATATTTAGTACAGTTCATACTTCATCAACTGGCAGGGCAACGTACCATTATAAACTGCAAACCGTTTGGACGATTTTAGCCCAATGGACTGCGCGAGTTCCTTATTGCCACTCAGTACGAATGCCGTCCAGCCTTTGAATCGTTGTTTCAGCACATCCCCTAATCGTTTGTAGAACGCACCCAGATCGCTATCGCGGCCTAGCCGTTCGCCATAGGGTGGATTGCAGAACAACACCCCGCTATCTGCCGGAGCAGCCACGTCTTCAAGGTCAATCGCGGCAAAATAAACGTGCCTCAGCACCCCGCATTGAGTCGCATTGGCGATCGCCTGCTCAATCACAGATTCATCGCGATCGCTCCCCCAAATCGGCGCAGGAAGGCTTTCGTGCTGGCTATCTTCGGCGGATTGAATCAGACTTTCTAATAGAGGCAAATCTGCATCCAGCCAGGTTTCGAACCCAAACCGATCGCGAAACAGACCGGGCGCAACGTTCAGCGCTTTCAAACTCGCCTCTAACGGCAACGTACCAGAACCACAAAGCGGATCGTAAAACATTTGCTCTGGCTGCCAACCCGATAGTTGGATCAACGCGGCTGCCAGCGATTCCTTCAGCGGAGCCGAGCCAACTGCCGGACGATACCCTCGACGGTGCAAACTTTTACCCGAACTATCCAGGCTGACCGTACACACATCGCGTTCAATATGCACGCTGACCTGCACATCCGGCGATTGCAAATCAACATCGGAGCGATCGCCTACTCTGTCTTGCTGCTGATCAACGATCGCATTTTTGACTTGCAGTGCCGTGAAATGGGTATGGTTGAGGTGCTCACTTTTGCCTGTCGCATTGACGGCTAATGTCAGGTCGGGTGTGAGATACTGCGCCCAGTCGATGGTCTGGATACCTCGATACAGGTCGTCTGCGCGTTGGCAGGGAAATTCATGTAGCTTCATCAAGATGCGAAACGGCAATCGCGCCCAGAGGTTAACGCGATACAGTAGCGTGCGATCGCCCGCAAACGCAACACCACAAAACCCTGGCTCTACCGCATCAGCACCCAATTGCTCTAACTCCTGCGCTGCAAGCGTTTCTAGCCCTCGCGCCACAGTTGCAAAATATTGATTCATTCACGACGCTCATAACTGCAAGGCATTGTGAAGGTCACTTGCCCTTAACAAGTATATCGAGCGGAAGAAGCGGATGGCTGAACCCTTGGCAGCGCTGGATGTCCCTTAAAGCGTTGCCATGGCTTGCTCTAAAAACTCAGGCTGAACCCAGCGATCGAGATTAATCTGACGCAGGTGTTCATTACCGACAATCATTGCTAACTGACGCAGGTGTTCATTCACCCAATCCAGGCGGATTTGTGTTTCTGGAAAGTAGATGCCTTCAGCGTAATCGCGATCGCGCACGCAGAGGGTTTTCGCTACGATCGCGGCGTCCAAATTCACCCAACGGCTGACCAGCGTGGGAGCCAGAGGGGTGCTGATGTACCAATACTGAGCCGCCAGCAATGCCTTGAGGTAAGCCACCACCACCTCAGGATAGGTTTCGGCCAGCGCTTGCTGCACCACAACCCCATGAAAAGTAGGCAACCGATCGACCTCTCCTTCAAACAAACGCCGAAAGCCCCCTTTATGCTTGGCAATTTCATGGAAGGGAGCAAAATAGGCATAGCCATCGACAGCCTGGGCACGCTGATTGAGTGTGTGTGTATTCAGCGTGCGGGGATTGAGCGTGTCGATCGAGGTTAACTTCACGTCGTCCAGCAAGTCGTTGCGATGGAGCGATCGCATTATCATACCGTGTGCCGCAGAGCTAAACGGCACCGCAATCACACGACCTTTCAGGTCTTCAAAACTGTTTAAAAGAGAACGATGAGGCACGATCACATCATTGGCTGCCCCATCCGGATTGCTGGCTACGAAACTAATTAAACGTGTATCCGCTAAAGTCTCAGAATGTTGTGGCGCTGCGCTCAGCAGCAAGGGATAGTCTCCCAATACACCGATATCAATATGTTTGTCATGCAGCCCTGCCAAAATCGGTGCTCCAGACGAGTAATCCCACCACTGAATCTGGTACTGCGTGTCGCTATAGCGCCCTTCCTGGGGCAGAAAATGTTCCAGCAGTCCCAGGCGTTGAATAATCAGCCCTGCTGTTACGGTTTGAATGGTGTGATTTTGGGTGCCAATCGTGAGGGTGAGGGTTCTAGCGGGCTGAGTGGAGGGCGATCGCCCCTGCACGCGTGGAGCCTGGAACCGAGCCATCTTTGGACAAGGATTTGGATGGACACACCATGCCGCAGGATGAGATGGATCTGAGGCTTCTGCTAAAATCTGAGGGGCGATTCCCGTTGGAGCAGAACTGGACTTTCGTTCCCGTAGTTCCCGCTTCCCAAAGGGTTGAATGCCATCCTGCAAGAGCTTCACAAAATTTTGAATCGGTTCTAAGCCCAATTTTCGATAGGAACATGGCTGTACCTGAGGCTCCAGGCACGGGCTGAAGCGTCGGGGCAGGAGCAGGAATACTGGCGTCCCCAAGGCAAACTCCTCCAGTGGCACCATCTTCACCAGATGGGTTTGTTGCTCCATCTGAAACTCAACATTGGGGGCAAAACTGAGGTAATGACCTTCTAGTAAGTATGTTCGGAGCAGATTGGGGGAATCGACCACCTCAATCTTCGAGAAACTCGACAAGCTCAGCCCCAATTCCTCTAATCGCCGTTCCAAAATAATACGAGCCGGAAAACCTTCAGGCGGTAAAACCCAGGCGTAATTTCGTAATTCTTTGATACTCAGCCAGGGGTATTGTGCCAGTTCATGGCTGGCAGAAACAGCGAGTGAATAGTAGATCGTGTCAATGATCGTTTCGGAGATTTCGTCAAATCCTGAAAAACTGAGATCAGAAATTCCAACATCCACATCTCCGGATGTCATCGCCCGATATAGCTGGTCGGCTGAATCGAACGTCAAACATTTTGTTTGAACATCCGGATATTGCTGACGATAGCGAAATAAAAGCGTCGGCAGCCAATGGCTTGCAGCGTTTGCGATACAGCCAATTCTTAATGTACTGAACTTACCATTCTTGATCTCTTCAATATCTCGCACCAAACGTGCTTCTAAATCAGTTAGTTCACGTCCTTTATCCAATAAATATTCACCCACGGTTGTCAGTTCAACACGCCGCCCCAAGCGATGAAATAAAGATGTTCCTAAGTCTGATTCCAGAGAACGAATCTTGGCACTCACTGCTGGCTGAGTCAGATTCAGGGCATCTGCCGCTTCCGTAAAGCTTAAACACCTCGCCACTTCCAGAAATACCTTAAGCTGATAAATTTCCACGGCAATCCCCTGATATATAGCGGTTCTCACTTGGGTGAACTCCATTTGTTTGTTTGAGAGCCTTGCTCTGTGCGGTTCTCAAACAAATGGGTTTTAAGCGATTGAAAATCGCTATAGACAACGCTGACACTCAACAAAGCAATTTATATCAAATTCAGGTTGAAACCTGATTGCGGTTTTGCCCGCCCGACGGACGGGCAAAACCGCAATCGGTGGCAGTGTAGGTTCGCCTGCACTGCCACCGATTTGCATACCGAAAACTGCTGATATTTGATGTTTTTATGAGTCTATAAAAGGCTTAAATCGAAAGCTTGTAACACGGGTTACAAATGGTATTGATGCCCCCGTAGAACCTGCCTATGATGATGAGCAAGAGGGCGGGAATGAGTGATGTCCATTTCCTGCGCTAAACGTTTATAGCCATCGAAGGGTTAGTGAAGACGGGATACAGAGGGTGCCCCCCTGGCTGGGGGCGCAGTCCACACCCCCCCTTGTCCTAATCATCTCGATGGTTACCATACTGCATTACCACGCGAACTGAGGGAGATGTTTAGTGAATACTCAGTACTTAAAGACTGATTTTCTGGTCGTTGGTGGTGGAACCGCAGGAACAATGGCCGCCATTAAAGCAAAACAGGCCAATCCAGACGGTGACGTTTTAATTTTAGAAAAGGCTAATATTCGCCGGAGTGGGGCGATCGCCATGGGCATGGATGGAGTAAATACTGCTGTCATTCCAGGCAACTCCACCCCAGAACAATACGTGCGAGAAATCACCATCTCCAATGATGGAATTGTGAATCAAAAAGCCGTTTACGAAACAGGTCGCTTAGGCTTTTCTGTGATTCAAGAATTAGAAAGTTGGGGGGTTAAATTCCAGAAGGATCACGAAGGCAACTATGACCTGAAACAGGTGCATCGCGTTGGGAAATATGTTCTTCCGATGCCAGAAGGAAAAGATTTGAAAACGATTTTGGCTCGTCAGGTCAAGCGGCACGGCGTCAAAGTCACCAATCGCGTGATGGCCACCCGTGTTATGGTGCAAAACGGTCGAGTAACGGGAGCCGTCGGATTTGATGTCCGCAATGGCGATTTTGTAGTGATTCAGGCCAAAGCGGTTGTCCTGTGCACAGGAGCCTGTGGACGGCTGGGCCTGCCCGCTTCGGGATACCTCTACGGCACTTATGAAAACCCCACCAATGCCGGGGACGGCTACTCTATGGCCTACCATGCGGGAGCCGAACTGAGCAATATCGAGTGCTTCCAAATCAATCCTCTGATTAAGGATTACAACGGCCCTGCCTGCGCGTATGTCGCCAGTCCCTTTGGTGCGTATACGGCCAATGCCGAAGGTCATCGTTTCATTAGCTGCGACTATTGGAGCGGCCAGATGATGCTGGAAATCTGGAAAGAACTCAACTCTGGCAAAGGCCCCGTGCACCTGAAGATGTATCATCTCGACAACGACACCATTTCTGAAATCGAGCGAATACTCTGGAACAACGAGCGGCCCAGTCGCGGACGATTTCACGAAGGTCGAGGCGAAAACTACCGCACCCACGGCGTTGAGAT
>DATNPS010000003.1:0-13396 GCA_036703095.1 Crinalium sp.
TGCGTCTGCAACTAGACGTGATTTCTGAGAGTTGGGCACTGTTGACGAAGCCTATTCCATCTGGGTTGGATAGGGCGAATTACATATAAATCTTTAGGACAGGTAGGAGCGATCGCAGCCATGAGTTTTATCAGTAAGTTAATCGGTGGATTTTTTGCATTTTTAGGTGGGTTTTTCAAAGGTCTGCTAGGGCTAGTCGGTGTTGGTAAAAAGTCTGAATATTTCCTTGAAGCAAAGGATTCTGAGGAAGCCAAGCCCGCGCCTGCACCCGCACCCGCACCTGCTAAGGCGGAGCCAGTAGCGACACCAGCATTAGCATCTGCTGAACCTACCAATGGTAAGGCTCCTGTAGCCGCACCCGCCGCACCCGCTCCGGTGGCAGCAGCACCCACTCCAGCAGCACCTGCTCCAGCTCCACAACCCGTCGCGGCGGCGTCTAATGGCTCTAGCCCCACTAAAACATTTGCACCTGATTTCTTGCTCACGCCTTCCAGCAGCAGCGATCGCCGTCGTCCAGGCCCCAGCTTGAATCGGTTCATTGACATGGCACGAAAGGTTAATAGTTAGTCGGGACAGTAAGAATCATGGATAAATTAAAGCCAAGATTAAGTTCCGGGTTTTATTAAATCCACGATTCCCAGACTCGGAGAGCAAGAGTAATAGCTACTGTTAGGCAACGCTATTCTTTTCCCGATATCCTGTGCTGCACAGCTGAAATAATACACTTGATATTCGAAAGCCCTCTACTACACATAGAGGGCTTTTTGTATGACTCGTAACACCACCATTCTGGCGGTACTCATACCAATTCAATATGAAGCTGCAACTTTATGAAAAGGGGGGTGGGGGTGGAACCTCCACAAAGGGGGCAACGCCCCCTTCACCCCCTTCTCAATTCAGTGCATCTTCATATAAAAACGGTATCAATTCACGTAAATTTGATTGCGCCATTACAGCCGCGCGACGCGCGACTGCAATGGCGCAAAAACGTGCGTCGTGCGAGGCACGTTTTTGCGCGTTCGTCGAATTAACGTTAATTCTACGCAAAATCGGGCTTTTTGGAGAGTGGCGCGACGCGCCACTCTCCAAAAAGCCCAATCGTCGAATTCACGTTAATTCTAATTCTCGGTCTCTGATCCCCGATCTCTCAAACCACTATTTACCGTGGGAGCTTGCAGAAACACAAGACTGCTGTAAAGGTGAAATGCCGGGTCCCAGGCAGTTGAACGCTTGCGAAAGATATCCATGTGGGATTTGAACCCACGAATGAACGTGAAATGTTCCAACGCCGTTTCGGCAAAGAGGGTAAAGTCTGATGCCGTTGGGACATCGGACAGGCGATCGCCCACAAACTTCGCGAGGTTATTCCAGCGGAGGCGATTGGTAGTTTGCGTCAGACGAGTTCCATCCGCTTGCGTGGCATCAAAGATCATGCCCTGTTGAAACTGATAGCTGGCATCGCAAAACCGCAAAATGCACTTGCGTTTGGGGAGATGCAGATCAAAAACCTGAGCGTAATCCTGAGTTTGTTCTTTACGCTGGAGCTTATTCCAGGCTCCGACATCAATCACATCTTCAAAAATGGGCAGCGTTCCTTCCACTCGGCTACTCACCTCCGCCCAGTCAAAGGTTAATGCGCCAAGCTGATCGGCTTCATTCAGGCAGACCACTGTTGCTTGCGGTGAAGCCGACTGAATGTGCTGCACTCGAAAAACTCGAATTTTTTGCACCTCGCTCAGCGGTGCCCAAAAAACAGGTAACCCTGCATTCAGAAGCTCCTGACCATACACCTGTAACTCTGCCAGTGGCCCTGTCCGATACACCTTCCAACTGCGATGGGACAGATGAATCCGAGCCGTATACGGATCAAGTTTCATAATGCGAGCAAACTGCTGAATTGCCGCCTGCTTCGCCTCTGGTTTCACTGGCTCTAAAATTAGAAACCCTAAACCTGCATTCGACGGATCGGCTTCGGCTTCTGCAATGGCAGCCTGCCGCTGTTCTTTTTGCGTAGCCTCTAGTTGCTGCAACCCTTGTCGTGCCTGAAGCGCAATTTTGGCATTGGTCGTCACTTGCAGCAGCTTCCGATATGCCGCTTCTGCGGCCTCCAGTTTTCCAGACACTTCTTGCAATTTGGCCGAATATAGTTGCAGCCAGGGATTGTCGGGAAACTGCGGCAACCATTCCTTCAACAGTTGAGCAGCGGCCTTATAGTCTTGACGCTCGAATGCAGCGACGACCAATTCAATCGGAGCTTTAATTGCCATTAGCAGGTGAAGCAGTAAATCCTTTGCTCTAGCTTAAACGGTTTCGCTGGGTTGTGGTATCGACTCAAATACGGAGGTAATGACCGTGAGCGCCACGATCGGCGCAGTAACGGCCCGTAAAATTCGGCGTCCTAAGGAGACAGGCTGATAGCCAGCGGCGATCGCCTGTTGAATTTCGGTTTCTGTCCACCCCCCTTCGGGGCCGATGGTGAGGATGATGGGGGAGGTAGGAAGGGTGGAGGAAGAGAGGAGGGTGAGGAGGTGGGGGTGATGATCGCGGGCTTCGCAGAGGAAGCAGGTGGAGTTTGCGGAATTCCAGGTTTCAAGCGCATCTGGAAAATTCACGGGAGCGTGGAGAGCTGGGATAACCTGCCGTTCCGATTGTTCGGCGGCTTCCTGGATGATGCGCCGCCAGCGGTCTAGCTTTTGGGGACTGGGGTTGAGCAGGGTGCGATCGCTGATTAAAGGAACAATGTCGGTAACGCCTAACTCGGTAGCCTGCCGCACAATCTCATCCATGCCGTTTCCCTTGGGCATAGCAATCAGCAAGAGGACTGGAATCGGTAACTCAGTGTGAATTTCTACCGCTTCTAGAATTTGGGCTTCATTGAGGGCAGTGCTGAGTTGCGACAGCCACCAGTGGCCCTGTCCATCCATAGCAATGAAGCGATCGCCTCCCCGCAGCCGCAGCACATTGCCTAAGTAGTGCTGCTGTTCGGATGTGAGGATGATTTGGGTTTCAGTTCGCTGGGACGGGGCGATCGCAATCCGCTGTAGCTGGCTCAAATGATTCGTTCCTACAGTGATACGGCACTGGCAGGAGGAAAACGTTACACCCTTCCCGCCATCAATTGGTATTACAACATAGCTTTGAGCACCCGCCGAATCACGTCTGCGGTCGCCTGATCCGTAACGATCGCCTCTCCAATTCGCTGAGGCAACACAAATCTAACTTTCCCGGCTTCCACTTTTTTATCCGTTTGTAAGGTGTCCAGAATCGCCTCGATGTCTAAGGTTGGCAGTTGAGTTGGCAATCCAGTTTTGCGAATCAGGCCAAGCTGGCGTTGCGTGGATGCCTCATCCCACAGCCCTAACTCAACGGCAATTTGTCCGGCGGCTACCATCCCGATCGCCACCGCTTCGCCGTGATTCACCAAACGGTATCCAGTCAGGCTCTCGACCGCGTGGCCAATGGTGTGCCCATAGTTCAAAATGGCCCGCAGCCCTGCCTCTTTTTCGTCCTGGCTTACCACATCGGCTTTGGCCTGACAGGAATGGGTCAAGATGGCCTGCAACAGTTCCGGACTCACATAACGCTGTTGATCCAGGCGTTTAGACTGTTCTAGCTGTTCAAACAGGTCGGCATCCAAAATCACGCCATACTTAATCACCTCCGCCATGCCTGCCCGAAACTCACGGGCGGGCAGCGTCCGCAGCACATCAGGATCAATCAGCACCAGCCGGGGCTGATGAAATGCACCAATCAAATTCTTGCCTCTAGGATGGTTGCAGCCCGTTTTGCCTCCGATCGCCGAATCTACCATCGCCAGCAGGGAAGTTGGCACCTGAATCAGGTTAATCCCTCGCAGCCAGGTCGCTGCGGCAAACCCTGCCATATCGCCAACCACACCGCCCCCCAACGCCACGATGGTAGAAGACCGCTCCAACCGATGTTCTAGCGCGACGTCATAAATTTTTTGAATGGACGCGAGGGTTTTGTAGCGCTCTCCTGGCGGCAAGATGCAGTGAGAAACCTGAAATCCGGCAGTCGTCAGAGAAGCGATCGCCCATTCTCCATAGTGCTTAAAAATGACGGGATTGGAAACCACCAACACCTTCTTGCCAACCTTAGGGAGGGGCTGTATCCAATTGCCCAGATGATCTAGGCCACCGGGGGCGATCGTAATATCGTAAGACTGTTGCGGTAACTGAACCGGAATGACAGATTTCATGGGCCTGGAGATTGCTATAGAACCCAATTATCGCAAAACCTGTCCCCTACCGTGGTTCAATAAATTTAGAAACGTTAATGGAGAGATGCAATGTCTGGAGTGGTGCCTTACATCGTCCTTCTTGGTGGTGCCTTTGGTCTGGCGATCGGTTTGTATTACGGGCTGCGGGCCGTTAAGCTGATTTAATCCGACGTGAATTCAACGAATGTGCAAAAGTGGGCCTTGCGTGTCGCGTGAGGCCCACTTTTGCGTCATTTTAGCCAAGTGTCGTGTGGCTGAAATGGCGCTATAGCAATCGAGGGGTTAGTTAGGACGGGGTGCAGGGGTGGAACCCCTGGCTGGGGGCGCAGCCCCCATACCCCCTGTCCTAACCATCTCAACGGTTGCTATATCAAACGATTGGCGTTAGCTAGCCAGCTTTTCTACTGAGCTATCCACAGCGGCTCTAACCGATTTCGGAGCGGGAATATCGATGTGTGTTAAAGCCTCTTGAGCAGCCAGATCCGCCAGCTGAGCCTCAATCTGATCCCGAATAATCTGGCGATACTTTAGAAAATGTTCATTAATCGCGCAGATCGAGAGGTAGTGATCCCACACGCGAGGATTGTGACGCAGAATGCCGAACAGATTGAGCCAAAACTGCAATCGCGTTTTTCGAACCACGCCCTGTCTCCAGCTCACAATCAGCAGTGCCCGCACGGATGCCCATGACAGTTTTCTGAGCTTGGCCTTGTTCTTGGGTGTGCCCAGTTTGAGGAAATGTCGATACGTCCGGTTTAAGTAAACCAGTGGATCATAAAGTTGCCAGAAGGCATCGACATACTCTCGGGCAATCTCTTGAACCGGACGGGTGGGTACAAAGTTAATTAGATCGGTTTGATTGATCGAGGCTGTATCTTGGCTAGCGCGCAAACGGCCTTCTTTCTCCAGGCGATGCCAGAGCGCGGTATCGGGTAGGGCTTGCAGCATACTAAAGAAGGCTGTGGGAATGGCCGTGCGTTCAACAAAGCGAACAATGCGATCGCCGGCCCCTGATTTCTCACCATCAAATCCGATGATAAAACCAGCCATGACTCGTAACCCCTGACGCGTAATGCTATCTACTGCATCTGAAAGGGAGTCGCGTGTATTTTGAAATTTCTTGGTATACGACAAGCTTTCCTCATCGGGAGTTTCGATGCCCAGAAAAACGGCGTTAAAGTTACACTCAACCATCAGCTCCATCAATTCAGGATCTTTGGCTAAGTCTACAGATGCTTCCGTGTTGAAATGGAAGGGATAACCGCGTTCCTGCATCCAGCCCTTCAGTTCATTCAGGAGCAGCTTGACATTGCGCTTGTTGCCAATGAAGTTATCGTCTACTAGGAAGATGGTTCGCCGCCATCCCAATTCATAAAGGCGATCGAGTTCTGCCAGAAATTGAGCGGGCGATTTTGTACGCGGCTTCCGCCCATACAGAACAATAATGTCGCAGAACTCACACTGAAATGGACACCCCCGTGAGAACTGCACCGCCATATTATCGTAGGCATCAAACTGGAGTAAGTCGAAGCGAGGAATGGGAGTCGTCTCGACATCGGGTTTTTCGCCATTCGCGCGGAAAATGCCGCCTGGCTCGCCCTGCGCGATCGCCTCTACCAATAACGGTAAGGTAATTTCTCCTTCATCCAGTACCAAATAGTCTGCCCCAGCAGATTCCACTTCATTTGGCAACGCGGTTGCATAAGGGCCACCAACCGCAACTTTTTTACCCCGACGTTTTGCCTCTCGGATCTGCTCCAATAAATCCTGCTTTTGGACAATCATGGCGGAAAGGATCACCAGATCTGCCCACTCCCATTCACTTTCTGTGACTGACCGAACATTGCGATCAACCAGTTTGAATTCCCATGACTGGGGCAAGATGGCAGCAACCGTAACCAGACCGAGGGGTGGCAACAGGGCTTTTCGATCGACCAGAGACAGAGCTTCCTCAAATGACCAAAAACTGGGAGGAAATAGAGGATAGAGCAATAGAACTCGCATGAAATTCTCACGCCTCACACTACGTGACAGGTGGTTAAATCTAAATGAGCTTATCACGCTCCCCATGGAGGGGTTCAATCTGGCAGGAGGGAGAGTAGGCCTACGTTTCAAGTCAGATGGCCAGTGGCTTCAGCGAGTGCGCTATATTTTGCGTTACTTTGAGTTTGAGGTGCAAAATGTAGCGTTTGTAGCCAATTTCTGGAGTGTAGTAAGCAGGGTTCCGTCAGGAATTCTCATGTTGAAACCAATTGCGGGTTTGGCGCGCCAAACCCGCAATTGGAGCCGTGCAAGTTCGTCTGCGGCGAGCTTGCACGGCTCCAATTTGCATAATGAGAATGTGGGGGTTCTATCGGAATTCAGTAAACTACTAAGGGGATATGCAAAAAAATAGAATTCCAATGTCAGACATCTTGTTCTGAAACCGATTCTGGAGCTTTATGGCCTGTTTCAAGTGACCACGGCTATAAACCTGCTGCGATCGCCTCTCAAAACAAGAATGGCTGTTTCACCTTGGGACTCAAAGTGAACTGAATTGAACAAGTATGGAGAACTGAGTGCGCCTGTTCACGACAGTTGCCGGATTGCGCTGTTATTTAAACCTGGAAACGTCTGGGTTAGGAATCAGCAAAAAACCTGAGGGGGCCAAGCCGGTGTCCTCCCATGACGACGTGACCGTGGGTTTAGTGCCCACAATGGGTGCCCTTCATGCTGGCCATCTCAGTTTGGTTGAACGGGCGCGACGCGAAAATCAGATCGTGGTCGTCAGCATTTTTGTAAATCCGCTGCAATTTGGCCCTAATGAAGATTTCCAGAGATATCCCCGCACCCTGGAGCGCGATCGCCAACTGTGTGAGCAGGCTGGCGTGGATGCCATTTTTGCCCCCTCAGCGCTAGAGTTATACGGAGCGCATTCTTTAGATCTTATAAAAGTCACTCAGGTCATCCCTCCAGCCGCTATGATGGCTGAATTGTGTGGCCGATCGCGTCCTGGACATTTTCAGGGAGTAGCGACGGTTGTGACCAAGTTGTTTAACCTGGTGCAGCCCGATCGCGCCTATTTTGGCCAAAAAGACGCGCAACAGTTGGCGATTTTGCAGCGCATGTCAGCAGATCTGAACATTCCTGTGGAAATCGTGCCTTGCCCAATCGTGCGAGAGCCAGATGGTCTGGCCCTTAGCTCTCGGAATCAATATCTGACCACCGAGCAGCAATCGCAAGCCCCGGTGCTTTACCGCAGTTTGCAGCGAGCAGAGCAGCTCTTTCGGCAGGGCCATTCCTGTCGGATTGATTTAATTTCAGCCGTGAAGGACGAAATTGCCACTGTTTCTGATGTCCGGCTTGAGTATGTAGAACTAGTACATCCTGCAACGATGACTCCTATTGAAAATATTGAAGAGACGGGCTTATTGGCGATCGCCGCCCATCTCGGCACAACCCGCTTGATTGACAACATTTTGCTGCGAAAGCGGCAGCCGATCATCGCGATCGATGGCCCTGCCGGAGCCGGAAAATCAACGGTAGCACGGCAGGTGGCCCAGGCACTGGGGCTACTGTATCTGGATACGGGCGCGATGTATCGGGCTGTTACCTGGCTGGTGCAGCAATCGGAGATTGACCTCACCGATGAACCTGCGATCGCTGAACTGGTGAGCCGATGCGACATTCGCCTGGAAAACGGCGATGATGGCATGGTGGCCGAGCGGACTCAGGCCAGCTCGGATGCACCTCACACGCCGCTCATGCTAAAGCCCTTGAAGGTCTGGATTGATGGCCAAGAAGTGACGCAAGCGATTCGCCATCCGGACGTCACGGCACAGGTATCGGCGATCGCCGCTCTGCCAACCGTGCGGCGAGAACTGGTCAAACGTCAGCAGGATTATGGCCGCACCGGGGGCGTTGTCATGGATGGCCGCGACATTGGCACCTTTGTGTTTCCCGATGCGGAACTCAAAATTTTCTTAACGGCGTCTGTACAGGAGCGCGCCCGTCGGCGTCAGCTAGACTTACGGAATCAAGGCCAGCCTGAGATTAGCCTGAGCGAACTGGAGCAACTGATTCACGAACGCGACTACAAAGACAGCACACGGGCGATCGCTCCGTTACAAAAAGCAAAAGACGCGATCGAAATTAAAACAGACGGATTCACCGTAGATGAAGTCACCGCCCAAATTGTGACCTTGTACCAGACACGGCTAGATACCTAGAGCTAAATAGCTCAAGTACCATAACGCAATATGTTTCCGAATTAGGGTGGCAGGGAGCAGCAAAGCTGCTCCCTGCCACCCTAATTGCTATAGCTGTATTCATTCGGGGTAGGACGGGGTACAGGGGTTCCAGCACTCCTGGCTGGGGGCTTCGCCCCCAGACCCCTCTTGTTTTTCGATGTCTTAACGGACATGACAACAGCTATATAACATGCGTCACTTTTCCTGGAGAAAAAGCCCCACACTTCATACGGGGCTTTTGTTTTAGCCCAGTCAAATGTGAAGTTGCAATGTTTTAACTAAAGATTTTCTTCCTGATCTCGCTTGAGTTTCCTGATTTATAGAAGTAAGGCTTGGAAGTGAGCCTATAGGACACCTATTTAACCCCCCTAGTCCTGAAACCTGCTGCGACCTGGATGGAGTTTTTGTAAAACGCTGTTCCAAACGGTTTAAGAGGTGATTTATTCCTTTAGGGCGATCGCTGCCTTGTGAAGCCAAGGTTTTTTGCATGATTCGTATCCTCTTAGTAGACGACCAGGCCATCATTCGCGAGGCATTAAAAGTGCTGCTGGAACAAGAGCAGGACTTTGAAATCGTCGGCACGGCCACCAACGGTCAAGACGCGATTGATCAAGTCGAGTTGCTCAAGCCAGATGTGCTGCTGATCGACATTCTGATGCCCGGAATGGACGGTGTTACGGCAACTCAGATCATTTGCCAGCGCTTTCCAGAGACCAAAGTGATTGTGCTCAGTGGCCATGACGACGAAGAATATCTGGCCAACGCGCTACGAGCCGGAGCCATGGGCTATCTGCTCAAAAACACTGCGGGCGAAGACCTGTCCAGCACCATCCGCTCTGTCTATCGCGGCTACGGTCAGCTTGGGCCTGGGCTATTTGAAAAAATGGTGGCCAGAGTTTCATCGTCAGATGCCTCTTCGACCTCAGATACCGCTCAAGCTGAAATTCCGGGGCTGGGCATGTCAGAACCGGAATTTGCCCTGGCGCTTGAAAACTTTGACTTGGACGTGCTACCCGACCTGATCGAACGGGCACTGGCAGCCGGGTCAGCAGTCGATTTGCTCAACCGACTGGGGCCTTATCTCAAAGATCATCCCACCAATCTGGCTGCACTCTACCTGTCTGGAACCTTACTCAATAAAGCACAAGCTCGCAAAAAGTCAGCTTTCCAATACCTGAAATTCGGCTTTAAAGAGGGCATTCGGCAGAAGCTCTCCCGTGAAGGACTGCTGCTGTTTTACCGGGAAGGTGCATTGATCCAGCCAGAAGCGGCCTTTAGCTGGCTTACTCAGCCCGGCAGCCCCTGGAACACGGAGGAAGGATTCTCAAATTTACTGAACGAATCAGCCCAAACATTCGGAACAGATTCGCTCACCTATCGCTCTCTGCTCAGCTTGCGACAGATCCGGGCGATGAGTGCATTGAGCAAAGTCTGCAATTCTCTTAGCTCACGGCTGGAAGCTCTGCAAAAAGGGTTTGAACGATTAGATAACGCTTTGAAGATTTAAGGTTTTGGAGAGTTTTTATGGTGATGGAGAAACCTATGACTGACTTGGCTCATGTTGAGCGAGAACTGGCAGAACTGGCAGGTCAGCTTAAACAATCGTTTAAAGTTTTAGATGGACTGGCCGACGTACAGCTTCGGTTTGAGGAACTCAGCAGAACCTATCAGCGCTTCAAAGAGTTTGTCGAAAAGAATAACGCTTCGTTGGGCGATGTCAGCCAACTGCAAAAGTCGGTTGATCAGCGCTTTATCGAACTGGAAACCGTGTTTAAGACGCGATCGGAAGAGATTCGCAATCAGCTTTCCCGCACGCAGGGCGAAATCAGCACGATCGATCGCAATCTCAATACTGAACTGACCCAGCAAGTCAGCCTGTTGAAACGCGACATGGACGAACGGTTTGGTGCGATCGTGAAGGAGTGGCAAACTCATCGCGAAAACATGCAGGTGCCCATCGAAGAGTTTGAAGCCCGCCTGATGGCTGAACTCAAGGCCACCCTCAACCGCATGAATCAGTCCTCTGGACTCAGCTCCACTCACCTGGAAAAGCTCGACGCTCAAGTTCTCAATGCTCGCTCAAGCTTACGAACCGTCGAGAAACAAGTTCGGGCCATGCGCACCTGGCTTGTGATTACAACCCTCATTTCTATCCTGGCCTTGGGCCTACCCATCTCCATGCTGGTGGCTGATATGGGGCCTAAAAACAATACAGAGCAAAAAGGCCAGTGAGGTTCAGACAACGTAAAAACGCACAAAAAAGTGCCCCTCATGGGGCACTTTTTTGTGCGTTTGTCGAATTCACGTTAATCTGGCAACTTGTATTGATCCACAATCCGCTTAGCGTACTCTGGCACATGAGCCTCTAGCTTTTCAGGATGGTTCCGCTTGACGTAAAGGTAGTTGCGAGTAAAGTGAGAGTCGATGGAGAAGCGGGCATATTCCAACCCTCTAGGGCCAATTTTGTCGATGATCACACCCATCAGTTTTGCCGCCCACATCGGTAAGGTGACGCCTTTGTCATAGGCCGGAATGCTTTGTTGCACCGCGTTGCGGCGATCGCCCTGAGACATTACAGGCTGGGTTTCCAACTGATCCCACACCAGGTCGAGCATCATTTGACCGATATCATTGCGGACGACAATCCACTGCCAGCCGTAGGGTGCGCCCATATAGCCGACCACCAGATCGGCCAGCGAGTTGACATAATCAAAACAGCTCATACAGGATGGCGCAAACACATCCTTGAGCTGATTCGTCTTTAAGCCAAAGAAGGGTACCGTTTCGACCGAACCGTCTTCATGCTTGAAGTGAACGCGGAAATCCTGCATGAATTCGTAATACACGACCGTATCAGGCGATCGACTGGTGGTATCCAGGAATTTTTGCAGTCCGGCACGAGTCACGTTATCGACGCAGGGTGTTCCCAAAACGTATAGCTTTTCTAACCCCAATTCTTTTTCAACCGCCCGGAGTGCCTGAATCTGACAGCCAACCCCGATCACCAACAGTCGCTTCAGTCCCGACTGCTCGATTTGCTCCAGAATCGACAGATTCGGGGAAAGGGTTGGTTTGTTGACTCGTGCCGCCAGAATTTCTTCGGGCGTGCGGGCGATAATCGGCATCGGCTGAAAGCGGTCTTCTTTGGTGTTTTGCACGCACACCACGCCTTCGACCAATCCCCGATTCAGCATTTCAATGGCGATCGAACTAACAATGCCCGTCCACTGTGCACCTTCAATCGGTTGCAGCTTGCGGGCTGCCATCATTCTCTGGTTCACCCCAAAATACCAGTCGTCGGGATTGTCTAAATCGCGGCTGCGTCCGTGCGTTTGTTCTTCTAGATCAGCGATCTGCTGATTCAAAAAGGCGCAGGCGTCTTTAACGTAGTGAATATAATAGGTGTCGCACAGGCCACACTCGCTGCACAGTTCCTTGGCAGGGCGACGGCTGGTGGACTTCAGGGCTTTGGCTTTCTTATGCTTGGCGGTGTCAGGAGTGATAGCAGTCATTAGAAACGCGCTATTGAATGGTGATCTCTCTTCTCACCACAATACCGTAGAGCCTGGACACAAGGCGAATTTGACGAACGCGCAAAATCGTGCCCCGCGCAGGCGCGATTTTGCGCCATTTCAGCCGCCCGAAGGGCGGCTGAAATGGCGCAGTCGAACTTACGTAATCGTAGTGAGCGGCTTTTATTCAGGAAAGGAAATCGGAGAGGGTGTATTTGTAAGCAGAATCGGATTTTTCTGGGAACAAAGGCGATCGCTATGGAAAATGAAGACTTTCACACCGTAGACCCAAAAGCACTGGCAAATATCACCATCGATGACATTCTCCAGGGCAATGCCATCCAGCCCGAATCGTTAGACTATTCCATTCCAGTGCCGACGACCGATCAAAGCATTCCTCACAAAACTCGCGAGACCTGGTTTGAGGTGGAATGGGGCGGTGTTGACCCAGCGGCATTGCCAAACCCGGAGTCTGGATTGCGAGGACGCATTGGTGGCTGTTAGTTACTAAAGTAACGTGAAGCCGATCGCCCGATGTTACGCGCACGACGCGCACACAACATCGGGCTTTTGGGCGTCTAGTCCTCCAAACCCGTCAAGCGTTTGGTCAGAATCCGCATCACCTCGGTGGAATCGCCCCACGGTAACGGTCGCGACCATTCGTGCGGCTGAGCATAGCCAAGCTGATACATTTGCATGACGTGATGATTCACCGCTTTGAGGGAACCGACCGCAATCACGCGCAGGATATCAGGACTGTCGATCGGCTTAGGAATCGGCTGCACAAATTCGTCTAGCCGTTGGGCTAGAGCAGGCGAGTTGGTCATTGTTGAACACTCCTGTTTTGAGTCTGTAGAGGGGCGTTCAAACGACACGCCATCCCGCAACAGTGCATTGCAAAGCAGGATGGCAACCAGGAGTGTCATAATACCTGACAGCCAATCCGTCTGCTCGTACCAGATGGGGTGGTTAGCTCTCTAGATGTGTGTCACCACGTCTAGGGAGCGCTTGCGGTTGTTTGAACGCTTAGTGGGAAAGCATAGCGGACGGTGTAAACAGAAACAACCGTATTACTGGATTTTTTGAGCGGGGCGATCGCCAATCTTTTAGGATGCGTTGCTGAAAGCAAACGCACCGCTCTATTAGGCATCTTCAAGTGCGATCGCCAATCTTGTAATGCGATCGCCAATCTCGCAGGATGCGTTGCTGCTTAGCAAACGCACTATTCTATTCGGACAGCCTGATCAGTTTGATGTAGCGACTTCAAGTGATGAGACATCATTTTGTGTAAGGCGATCGCACTCAGTTAGGCGCGATCGCTGGTTGGTAGAGTGTGTTGCCAATTTTTCTGACTACCATAGAGTATTCATTGAATCCTCGGATTATAACGATGCCCTCCAAACCGCGCACGTTTC
>DATNPS010000017.1:0-50458 GCA_036703095.1 Crinalium sp.
GGATGCCTTAGCGCTGGTGGTTTGTCATGCACTGCGGGAATTGGGTGCGCAGTGCCATGATCCGCAACCCCCGTATCAGGATGTGATCCGGTTTCGCGATCCGGGCAACCGGGAGGCAGTTGTGCTGGTGCGAGCCAGATTTAGTTCTCTGCCGCTCGGTGATTTGCGCCAGTTAGATCAGTGGGTACGCGATCTGTTGCTGCATCAGGAATGGCGAGGCAAGGGGCTGTTAATTGCCAATACGGAAGCCAGTAAGCCCCCCAGCCAGCGTGGCGAAGCATTTCCCTCTAGCTGCATTCGAGCGGCACAGCATCTGGGCTATTCTCTGGTGACAACGACGCAACTGTTTCAAGCGATCGCCACTCATCAACGTCAACAGCTCGATCGCACCCAGTTTTGGAACATGCTGTTTGATACCAGCGGCATTTGTCCATTGCCAGAAATCGAGTAACCGTGCCAGCAATTCTCATGATGCCAATCAGTGGCAGTGCAAACTCGCCTGCTGCGAGTTTGCACTGCCACTGATTGCGGTTTTGCACGCCCGACGTGCGCGCAAAACCGCAATTGGTTTCAAACCTGAGAAGTGCTGATAAATTGCTGATGAAATGTTTACCCTCTCCGGGTACAGCGACTTAATATATACAATTAGAATGATCGGCGTCCGGATCAATCAGGGATTTTTCAAGAAACGGCATTCAACCTAATAGGACCTCAGGAATGGCAAGGGTTGCACTGCTGATTGGGGTAAGTGAATATGGGGCGGGTTTAAGGCCCCTGCCTGCGGCGTCTAGGGATGTGGAAGCCGTTCAGCAAGTGTTGGGAAAGAAAGAAATTGGTAATTTTGATGAGGTGAAAGCGCTGGTCAATCCCAGCCAATCTGAAATGGCAGAGTCTATTGAAACCTGGGCCGTTAGCCATCAGCCAAATGACGTCGCGCTGCTGTTTTTTTCGGGATATCGCGTTTACGACGAGCACCACAATCTATACTTCGCCGCTCATAACACCTATCGCAATCAGCACAATCAATTAATTAAAGCATCGGCTGTTTCGGCTAGTTTTGTGCGCGAGTGTTTGGAACAAAGCCGTTCTGGGCAACAGATCTTGATTTTTGATTGGTGTTTGGGCGAGCCTGCCACCACACTGCTGAACTCATCTGAACGCAACGGTAATTCTCCTGCTCTGGAAGCTGAATTGGGCACCGAGGGCCGAGTGGTTTTGCTGTCGTCTGCCAACCGAGACTATTCCTTTGCTCAAAAGCGCTCCGACTATTCTCTCTACACCTGCTATCTGATGGACGGTCTGAAGGATGGTGTGGCTGACCAGGATGAAGACGGTTTGGTATCTGCCTACGAACTGCATGAATATGCCAGCCGCAAAGTGAAAGAGGCGGCCCCCAGAGTAACGCCGCAAATTATTGGAGCGACTGAGCAGGATGTGCAGTTTGAGATTGCCAGAGCCAACATAGATGATCCGCGCCGCAAATATCATCAAGAAGTCGAGCGCTATGCCAGTCAGGGCCGCATCTCGGATGTGGGACGTTCCATCTTAGATACGTATCGGGTGCAATTGGGTCTGCGACTGGAGGCAGCAACCGCGATCGAAGAGGATGTGCTGCGACCTTATCAAGAGTACGAGAATCACTTGCAGCAATATCGAGACGCTGTAAACAAGATTGAGCAGGAATATGTGCTCAATCAGGAGGTGCGCGATCAGCTCCAGGCACTCCAGCGCATTCTGGGATTAAGAGACGAAGATGTGGCTCCCATGCAGGCAGACATGGCGGCCAAAGTGGAAGCTTATCAGCGCGAGTCAAAACATCGGGAACGCTTAAACAATCTCCAGCGATATCGTGATTTGTATACGGCGATCGCCCAGGCTCACCCCTCTCAACAACCGCGAATGCAGGACGAACTGAAAGACCTAAAAGAACTGTGGGGGTTGCAGGATGACGATGTGGCTCCCATTCAAGCCGAGATTAATTTGCAGCGGATGGCTGAAGAAGAAGCATATCGGCGTAAATTAAGGCATTATGAGTTTGAGTTTTCTCAGGCGCTAGAATTGGGGCTGCCCATCAGCGACTTTACCCGTGATGGACTCAAAAAATTCCAACAGTTGTTGGGGCTGTGTGACGAGGATGTAACCCGCATTGAGAGACAGGTAATGGAGCAATCTCAGGGCGACGCAGAAGCCTATCAGCTAAAACTACAGCACTATGCGTTTGAGTTTGCCGCGCAGGTCGAACGCAACCTTCCTCTCAGCCCAGACATGCGGGAGCGGCTCAACCAACTGAAACAAGACCTGGAATTGCGTGAAGAGGATGTGGCTCAGGTTGAACAGGGGGCGATCGCCAGAGTCAAGGAACAGGAAGCTCACTATCGCCAAAAGCTGCGGGCTTATGAAGAGCGGTTTATTCAAATTCTAGATTTAGAATGCCCTCCCGGTAATTTTGCCCGGTTTCAGCTCGATCAACTGCGTCAAGAGATGGACTTGAAACCTGAAGACGTGCAGCAGGTTGAGAAAGAGCTATTGGCACCGCGAATGTTGCAACTGGCTGTGCAGCAGCAACAGGAAGCCGCTGCCCGACAGCCAGAACCCCTCTCCGACCCTCAACCGATCGAACTGCCTCACATCGAACTGCCCCAAGTGGAACCCCCGTCAGCAGACGAGGTACATTCGCCACCCACAACCGTCCTGCAACCCCCTCCCCCTCCCCCAGACCCTGTTCAACCCCTGGAGGAGCCGATGCCGATTCCATCCTTTAGCGAATTAGCGTCGGAATGTGACATCGACTATACCCACCTGCAAAATCTGCTATTTAACAAACGCTGGCGGGAAGCCGATGAAGAAACGCTGGCCTTGATGCTAAAAGCTACAGGACGCGATAAAGCAGGCTGGTTGGATAAGGCGGCGATCGCTCAGTTTCCCTGCACCGACCTCAATACAATTGACCAGCTCTGGGTAAAACACAGCAATGGTCAGTTTGGCTTTAGCGTCCAGCATCAAATCTATACCAGTCTGCCGAAACCGGACGCGGCTATGTTTGGCGATCGCGTGGGCTGGTGGCTCCCAAACATGAGGATATTTGTCAACTACAGCAACCTCACCTTTAACCCTCAGGCTAAAAAGGGACACCTGCCAGCCTATTGGTTCTGGAAAATTCCCCCTGCTGAGTCGTTCCGCTCCTGGGGGATGGGCATGGGGCGCGCTGGTTGTGCTACGGACGCCTGGATGCTGGCGACGATGATGCAGCGCATGGAAGCGTGTCAACCTTTGGGATAATGGGCCATTTTGATGAGCTTCCAGCTCATCAAAACAACTCAAAAATCAAGCCCAACCATCCAAATCAGGTTTTACAACGGGTGGTTCGTAAGCGGCGAGGGCATCAGCGATCGCCTGGTCTACCTGGTGTGGAACATCGTTGAGTGTAGGCGAGCGGGGACTGCTGGGCTGCGATGGAGGGGCGATCGCTCGGTTGGCTTGCAGGGTAATGAGGGCTAGCAGGTCGGCATTTTGCCGTTGATACGTGGCAATTTGCTCATCGGTGAGTCCCAGGGTTTGGCGATACGTGGCTTCAACGGTAGCCACCTGGGTTTCATACAGGTGAGTAGCTGTGGCTTCCAGTTCCGCGTGATCAATTCCAGGTGAAGGCTTGAGGCGGACGATAAAGGCAAACTCGTCGGGCTGTTCGATCGCGTAAATTGACAGACAGTGTGCTCCATACTGCTGCTGCAACGTCTGAAAGGTCAACAGAAAGGCTTTCCAGTCAATGCCGTGATAGAAAGTAAGGGCGATCGTCTCATCCGGGGACGTAACAGGTTCAGGGGCGATCACCAACGTGGATTCCGTGGGGCGTCCCTGCGTCGGTGGCTTTGAGATCAACTCATCAGGATCAATCTCATCAGGATCAATAAAATCTCCTAACGTAGAACTGCTGTAGATCGGCGTTGGTTCGCTAGACGGTAGCTTTGGCGAAGAGGGCAGATCTGGGGCGAAAACATCGGGCGGAACGAGGTCATCGAGGGCAAAATCATCTGAAGATGGGCGGTCTGCATCCTCAATCAAGTCCGTATAGTTCGCGATGAAGTCCTCCAGATTGATCGTCGGAGGGGTGTTTCTTGTGGCGGGAGGAGAGGCCGGACGACCATTTTGTGTCGCTGGATCTGGCTCAGGGGGGCTTTGCGAGAGTTGGTCAGACTCTACAGGCCGCTGATCCGGCGTCGTGTCTTGGGGCTTAGGGTTGAGTTGGCTGGCGGGTGTTAGCTTACTGAACGTTACCCCTTCAAAATTGGTTAAACCATCCACTAACCAGTCTTCAATACAGGCTCCGGTAAAATCCGCTTCTGCGAAGTTGGCACCCAACGCTTGCGCTCTAAACAGATTGGCTCCGGTGAGGTTGGCCCCGGTCAGATTGGCTCCGGTGAGGTTGGCTCGAATCAAATTCGCATCGCGTAAATCAGCCCCAGTCAGGTCTGCCCCACTGAGATCAACTTCGGTCAGATTGGCTCCGCTCAAGTCCGTGCCGCTCAGATCAATTTCACTGAGCTTGGCTTTATAGAGATCGGTCTTGCTCAGGTTGGCTCCGCTCAGATCTGTACCCGTTAGCTCCACGCCGATGAGGTTAGCCTGACTCAAATCGGCCCATCTCAAATTAGCCTGGCTTAAGTTGGCCTGATTCAGATTGGCCTGATTCAGATTCGCCAAACTCAAATTTGCAGAACTCAAGTTGACCCATCGCAAGTTGGCCCGACTCAAGTTGGCCCATCGCAAGTTGGCTTGATGGAGATTGGCCAGACTCAGGTTTGCCAGACTCAGGTTTGCCAAACTCAGGTTAGTGAGGCTGAAATTGACTAAATTGAGGTCTTCCTGGCTGAGATTAATCTGGCTCAGGTCAAGCCATTCGTCGGGGTTGCGCCGCCGCCACTCATTCCAGGCTTCCACCCCTTCCTTTAGTAGAGCGAGCAGTTCCTCATGGGTCATTGTTTTGGCCATTTCAAAACGGATGTTGGGTCATTTCTTTGCGGTGACGCGATCGCTGCAACTGATGCAGAACTTGCAGCACTACCCCCCTGGCATATTGGCTCATGGCCAGTACCGGAACCTGCTTAGTGTGAATTTGATATTGAATATATGGGCCTTGATGCAGCATGTTTACGGCATCTTGGGGAGTCATGCCAGCTTTTAAGGCGGACTGAGCGACCGCATCGTCCAGTTTGATCGCGGCCCAGTCATTTAAGGCAAACCGCTGGTATAGAGTCGGATAATCTAAATCTCCTTCTCCAATCACCTGTCTGGCTTGCTCTAGATAAAGCTGACGCGATCGCCGCCCCAGTTCTTTGGCTGGCTCCTTTGGTTGAAGCGTCATGATGATCAGCGATTAAGCGGCTGCTTCGGCACTGCTTTGCAAATCGCCCAGCAGCGTGTCATAGTCCATGTCGTTATAGGCATTCTGACCGCTCACCCAAAGCGCCTCAGAATCTACATCATCAGCAAACCCGTTTCTACTGTCCTGCGGTACCCTGATGGACTCAGCCGTCAGGGCATCCGCGATCGCTTTTTGAATGGCGGATTGCAGATCGGTGGCGATCGCTCCAGGATGATCGACCGCAAAAGTTGTGCACAGGAGATCGATGTGGCGAGCCAGCGTTTCTATCGCCTCTCTTGCCATGATGCGCAGCTCATCGTCACTGATGTCGCTACCCTGATAGGCAAACGGTTGGTAGAAGGCCAGCATGGCATCAATCCCCTTGCGTTTTCCGTCGCGACTGCTGAAGCGATGATTTTTAATCAAATATTGAAAGACAGTTCCGACCACCGAATCGGCATCTGCATTAAAGGCAAACTGAATCCGCTGGCGGACAGTCTTGTGTTTGGTAGCCATTGCACCCATCCAAGCTAAGCTGTGACTTCGGTGTGCTTGCTCACCATCCCCTGAAACAAACCATAGCAATCGGTCATTCGCATCACGAGAGACGGGTTATCGGTGATTTCTGGAAGCGTATTGACAATCTCTTCCAGATTTTCCTGACGCCCATCTGCAAAGATGAGCTGATCCGTCATCCGCAATCCTTCAAAATATTGCTTGATGGCCTGACCCATGACATAAGCAGCACCGCCACTGATGATGATATCAGCATCTCCATCGGAGAGTTGGCCCAGCAAATTGTCCTGTAAATACAGCTTGGCTGCTTTCCAATAGGCCATTCTGACTGCTTCAGCCGCCGCTGCAAAATCGTAAACTTCGCCTCTCGCCTGAGAGATTTGGGTTGTTTTTCCGGTCACGAGGGCTGCCATTAAAGGTGCGTAATCGGCAGGCGTAACGCCGCAGCTCCGAGCCACTCGCTCGAACACAGGCCAGAATCCTGGCCCATCAGAATTTGACTTGGCGTTCTTCAAGCTGCCCTGCTCAAAGCACAGCACCGATAAATTGCGATGTCCCAACATGAGAATGAACGTCCGCCGCTGGTCGATCGCCAGCCCCAAGCTGTCAAGCTGACGTTTGCGGTTGAGGTACAGCCCAAACCCTTCCGGACAGAACTTCAGCGTGATGCGCACCTGTTGCGCCGTTCCCCGGAATCTAAAGTTTTGAGCGACCTGAGTCACCCGTGCCGCAATTTCGTCCTTTGTGGCCATCTCGGTGAGCGGCAACGGTAGCCAAATCACAGCTTCATACTGATTGGGCATTTTTTCCTTCTCAGCGATCACGCCAAGTGCTGCAATCAGCTTATAGGCTGCTTGATTGGCCTTGTTTTCAGACAAACTGCTGCCGTCAATAAAGGTTTTGGCCGCTTCACCTACCAAAATGACTTCGTTGCCAACCTGTAACCAGGCATGGTCTTGAGGCCGCCCGCCCGCATTCAGAATTGACAACGCCAGGGTGGTCAATCCATCCGCTACACCAGCCCCCATCCAAAGAGGCTCCTTCTGCCCGTCCCGAACTCGATAAAAAAACTTAGAACTAGATGTCCCAATATCTCCGGCCAAGTAGACGACGGAGTTAGCCGTTGTGGTCTGAGTCATGAATTCTGAAGAGAATGCTTCGACCGATATTCTAGGCACCACTAACCAAGTTTGGTTAGATATGGTTAGTATTCTTCACTGTATCTTTATGAATTAACCTAATTTGGTTAGTAATGGTTAATGTACTTGAAACGGTTAGCCACTTGAAAACGACTACCTCATTCAGAAGCAGTGGCGATCGCGTTTCAGTTAATTCACGGTTGACGGTTTGTATAGACTTTCAGGTTTTTCCAACCTGATCAGGAATTTGGGTGTGGTGAGAGTGAGGAAGTGGGGGTAGGGAGATGGGGAAGTGAACCGTCACAACATCCCACACTCCACACCCCACCACCTAAAAACCGCACCCCATCCCCAAGATCCGCTTTAATAAATACCGGAAGCCAATGGAGAGAAAGCTGTGAAAGCTGTTGTAATG
Organism: Crinalium sp.; assembly: GCA_036703095.1. Classification (GTDB taxonomy): domain Bacteria; phylum Cyanobacteriota; class Cyanobacteriia; order Elainellales; family Elainellaceae; genus DATNPS01. The sequence goes on from DATNPS010000017.1 coordinate 7,433, forward strand.
ACTGCGGCGGGTGAGCCGGATGTTCTGCAATTGCGGGATGTGCCTGAGCCAAAAATTCAGAAGGATACTGAACTGCTGATCCGGCTCAAGGCGGCAGGGGTGAATCCGATCGACACGAAACTGCGCAAGCGGGGTACGTTTTACCCGGATCAAATGCCCGCTATTTTAGGATGTGATGGAGCTGGCGTCGTTGAAGCGGTTGGCTCTGCGGTGCATCTGTTCCAACCGGGTGCGGAAGTCTATTTCTGCAATGGTGGGCTGGGAGCTGCTGCCGGAAATTATGCCGAATATGTCGTAGTCGATGAGCGATTTGTCGCCCCTAAACCTACGTCCCTCAGCTTCGCCGAAGCGGCGGCCTCTCCACTGGTGCTGATCACGGCCTGGGAAGCCCTGTTCGATCGCGGAGATTTGGAAGCCGGACAGCAGGTGCTGATTCATGCAGGGGCTGGTGGTGTAGGCCATGTCGCTATTCAGTTGGCGAAACAATCATCAGCCCAGGTTTGTACGACCGTTAGCAATGAAGAGAAAGCCGAATTTGTCTATGACCTGGGAGCTGACCAGGCTATTCTCTACACCAAAACCGATGTGGTGAAAACTGCGTTGGATTGGACAGATGGTGAAGGTGTGGATTTAAGCTTTGATACTGTGGGCGGCCAGGTATTGTCTCAGTCGTTTGCGGCCACCCGAATTTATGGTGATGTGGTGACGATTTTAGCGTCCGATGACCAGACGGATTGGAAAACAGCGCGCGATCGCAACCTGCGGGTTAGTTTTGAACTGATGCTAACCCCCATGCTGAAAGGTTTGGTTAGTGCTCAGCAAGAGCAGGCCAAGATTTTGCAGCAATGTACGCATCTGTTTGACCAGCAGCTCCTCAAAATTCAGCTCAGTCACACCTTCCCGCTGGCAGAAGCCGCTGATGCTCATCGCTTAATCGAAACTGGATCGGTGACCGGAAAAATTGCTTTATTAATCGATTGAACCCTGGGCAACGTGAATGCGACGAACGTTTGCGGCCAATTTCAGCCACGCGACGCGCGGTTGAAATGGCACTGTCGAATTCACGTTGGACACTATTACGAGGGATTGCCCAACATGAATTTGAAAGCCCAATTTTGCGTGCGCAACGCGCACGCAAAATTGGGCTTTTCACGTTAATTCAAAAGCCCCGCGCAACGCGCGGGGCTTTTGGAATGCTTGATTAATCTGGACTAGATTCAGGACGGTGATTGCGGATTTGTTCGGCTTCGGGGCAATCATCTGAGACCAGAGGTTCGACGTCGCCACGGGGAACGGTTGCCAGCTTTTGCATCACTGATCCAATGCTTTCCAGCCGGATCATTTCTTCCCACGAACACATCTCATCATCTTCCTCCGTCTCATAGCGGAGGGTTACTAAATCGCCTTCTATATCTAATATGCGAGCGCGTTCGATCCAGCGTTGCTGATCCCGCAAGAAGATCCAAACTTCACGCCCATCACAACAGAGTTGATAGATCTTGCGGTGTAGCATGTATCGCTTCTCCTGAGCAGGTAACTCTTCAAATGTGGAACAAAGCTGCAACCAACCTGACGGACGGGCAGCTTACTAAATCTGTAAAAAACGTTGGTCAAGTTAGCCAGCCAAAGCTGGAGCCATTCCCAGATTGCAAGGAGCACATTAAACCCGATGGAAACCTGTCTACTCATAAGCCGTCACCCGCAGACAGTGTGGGGTCAATTTGGCTGGAAAATTTAACTCGATTAAGAAGTGGCGAGTGGGCTTGCAGAGTTGTCTAGAGTTGCAGTAAGCCGTTATGGTCATCTTAGAGCGTCATAGACTAAGTGAACTCAACTCAAGGCGATGCAAACGGGATTAAGGAAATTAAAGCTTGAGTTGGATACGTTGTGAAGGGGGATACTCAATTAATTCACAGAAGCTAGATGAAACTAACCCGTGTGGACGATGGTGGAGTATCTCAGGGAATTGGCACCATTAGTATTCCCACATGGTTTGTCAATAGTTTCTTACCGCCTATTCAGAGCTGAACTGTACTTAACATTCTAGCGACTGTTGACCGTAGTTTACGGATCATTCCCGATCAGTCTTGATCCCCGCGCTGACGGCACAATCATCAGCTTAAGATGCAACTGGCAAGAGAGATTGTAGCCTGTATACCCAGAGTATAAAGTTTACAAACCAGATCCCCCTCCCCCATCGTAATCGCATACGTCTATTTTAGTTAGAATTCAGAGTCATGCCTCACAAGCCTATTACGGGTTGGGCACGCTCAACCCGTAATAGGTAGTCTGCAAACTTATCGCAGGCGAGTTTGCACGGCCACCGATTCGCACCATGAGAATGCCTGAACCCTACCCCACTACAAAATGTATGCTGTTGCACTTAAGCACTTGGCCGGAAGTAGAACACTATTTGACGCACTCTCAGGGAATTATTGTTCCGATTGGTTCGACGGAGCAACATGGCCCGACTGGGCTGATTGGCACCGATGCGATCTGTGCTGAGGCGATCGCCCGTGGAGTCGGTGAAGCGACACAAGCGCTGGTGGCTCCTACCATTAACGTGGGGATGGCCCTTCACCATACTGCGTTTCCCGGAAGCATTAGCTTACGCCCCAGTACGCTCATGTTGGTGATTCGGGATTATTTGACCAGTCTGGTTAAAGCCGGATTCACAAAATTCTTCTTTATTAATGGTCATGGTGGAAATGTAGCGACACTGAAAGCGGCCTTTTCAGAAACCTATGCTGTTGTAGCGGATCTGGGGCTACCGAATGGCGATCGCGTGCAGTGCCATCTGTCGAACTGGTATATGTGTAGCTCGGTCTATCAGCTGGCCAAAACGCTGTATGGCAATCAGGAAGGGTCTCATGCTACGCCCAGCGAAGTTGCCTTAACCCAATATGTCTACCCAGATTTCATTAAACGGGCAGAGCTTTCGCCCCATGTAGCGTCTGGATATCCCATTTACGGCGCAGCCGATTTTCGGCGGCGCTATCCCGATGGACGAATGGGGTCTAACCCAGCGCTGGCGACCCCAGAACATGGTCAACAGCTTTACGAACTGGCCGTTAAGGAACTGAGCAATAGCTATTTGGCGTTTCTGAACGCTGACTGATTAAGGATTGCAAATTAAATGAAACCCAATTCTTGGGAGGGGACTCCCCTCCCAAGAATTGGGTTTTAACAAATCCACGTTCCTAATCATGTGTGACTAACTCCAGGCGTAGAATTGAATGGATTTGTAGCGCTAGGCGGTTAATGTGCTGGCATCTGTACTGTATGGGCAAGAAGATTTACGGCTAGAGCAGGTGGATGAGCCTGTCGCGGGGCCGGGGGAAGTCGTGATTAAAGTAGCGGCAGCGACGACCTGTGGCACAGACCTGAAGGTGTGGCGGCGGGGAGGCCATGCTCGAATGCTGAAACCGCCAACGTTGTTTGGTCATGAGGCGGCGGGGCAGATTGTGTCGCTGGGAGAGGGCGTCACCGACTGGCAGATTGGCGATCGCGTCGTGGCTAACAATTCGGCTCCTTGTATGACCTGTTTTTTCTGTAAAAAGCAGGAGTATTCACTCTGCACTAACCTCTGCTTTAATAACGGCACCTTTGCAGAATATTTGAAAATTCCGGCTCCAATTGTGCAGCACAATCTTCTGCCGATTCCTGACGGGGTTCCCGATGCACTGGCCGCCATGACGGAACCTCTCGCCTGTGTGCTGCATGGGGCAGCTCGCTCAAACGTCAGGCCGGGCGATCGCGTTGTGGTGTTGGGTGATGGGGCGATCGGCCTGATGTTTGCCGGAGTCTTGGCGGCTGGATATGGGGCGAATGTTGACACCTGTGGCGAGTTCCTGCCGTCTTCTAAGGTTGAGGTATTCATGTTTGGCGGCAGCGATCAGCGCTTGCGAGTGGCCGAGCAGTTTGGAGTCGCTCGTACCTTTAATCATCGCCAGGTTTCGGATATACCAGCCCTGGTGAAGGAATTGACTGACGGTTGGGGAGCCGATATTGTCGTGGAGGCGACGGGCGTTCCGGCGGTGTGGGAAATGGCGATCGCCTGTGCTCGTCCGGGAGCCACGGTGAATTTGTTTGGTGGCTGTCCCCGCGATACGACCATCACGGTGAACACAGAACAGTTGCACTACAGCGAGCTAACCTTAAAGGGGGTGTTTCACAATACGCCTCAGTATGTTCGGGAAGCGCTAGCCCTGCTGACGCGTCAAATTTTGCCGTTTGATTTGCTCATCAGTGACTATCAGCCGTTGGACAAGCTAGAGCACGTCTTCCACGAAATGAAAGAACGCCGCGTCATTAAGGTGGCCATGCTGCCGTGATCTAGGGTTTAGGGACTGGAAATTGGGAATGGAACGTTATTTGAAGGTGCTGCGGCTGTTTTGGAGCGCGGCGATCGCTGCCGAGTTGGAGTATCGAGCCAATTTTGTGATTGCCGCATTCAGCAGCCTGTGCGGGCTGGCGGGCAGTATTTTTAGCCTGTTTTTGTTCTACCAGGGGGGCTACACGTTTGAAGGCTGGAGTTGGGAAGAAGCGCTGATTGTGCTGGGCGTTTTTACCCTGCTGCAAGGTTTTTCTGCCACCTTCTTGTCGCCGAATCTCAATCGCATTGTGCGGCATGTCCAGGAAGGTACGCTGGACTTTGTGCTGCTCAAGCCTGTCGATTCTCAATTCTGGCTGTCAACCCATACCGTTTCGCCGTGGGGAATGCCAGATTTGCTGTTTGGCCTGGTGGTGATTGGCTATGCCGGAGGACGGCTACACCTGCCGTTTAGCGCGTATTTGGCAGGCGTTCTGCCTCTCCTATTGGGCGTTTTGAGTCTCTATAGCCTCTGGTTCATGTTGGGGGCAACCAGCATTTGGTTTGTCAAAATCTACAATGTCACCGAAGTTTTGCGGGGTCTGCTCGAAGCGGGTCGATTTCCAATGACCGCTTATCCGGTTGCCTATCGGTTTTTCTTTACATTTGTTGTTCCAGTCGCATTCTTAACGACCATCCCCGCTGAAGCGGTGTTGCGACGGGGTGAAAGCGTCTGGATTCTGGCAGCCGCAGGATTGGCGATCGCTCTCCTGGCGATCGCTCGGTCATTTTGGCGGTTTGCTCTCCGGTTTTACACCAGCGCTTCTAGCTGATTGCATCGCGATACAACATCAACTTTTAAGGCGAGTTGCATAGGCGCAACTCGCCTTAAAAACGTTTATTAGCCGTAGTCACTGCTATTAGGACGGGGTGCAGGGGTGGAACCCCTGTCTGGGGGCACAGCCCCCACACCCTCTTTGGTTTTCGGTGTTTTAGCGAGTGTGGCGATAGCTATAAATTCGCCCTAACGAGGAAAACTGGGCAAATCCACTGCCGCTAGCGATTCCAGTTTCTTTGCAGGGCGACGCAGTGGATAGACGATTGGGGAGGGTGAACCACCTACCGTCAGGGCTTCCGGCAGCTTCTCCATCACTTCTTTGCTAAAGGCCGCCATTTTTTGCGGTACGGTAGCCAATGGCAATCGCGGCTCTTGAATGGACTGGATGGCAGAACGGGCGATCGCAGGTTCCGGTAGAGGGGTTGGAATCGCTGGCGTTTCAGCAATGGCGTCCAATCCGACCAGAGACTCATCACGATTGGTGTCAGTTTCCGGTTCAGTCGCCTCGATCTCAAAGGTATCGAAGTCCTCCGCCTGGTTTGCCTTGATGACATCATCGGTAGACACGTCAATCAGCCGGGCCAGATCTTGCCAGAGAGCTGCCTCGGCATCGCCATCGGCAGCCGCTGCTGCCGCTCCATCAGAGAATGGAGTAGACAACTCGCCTAAGGCCGCTTGCAGTTCCGCCAGTCCTGCCTGAATGGCATCGGGAGACAAATTAGGCTGTTTCAGAATCTCTAAGCCCAACTCCAATGCTTGCTGAGCGATCGGTGAATGTTCGAAGTCGTGTTCTTCCGCCGAGGCTTGAGAGGCACCGTCAGCCGATTCAGCTCCATTGCTGGCCTGGAAGGGTAGCTGAATGCTGGGAGGTTTAGGCCGTTCAGTGGAGAAAGGGGCGATCGCATCCGGCTCTACCATCGCCAGCCGTTCTTCTTCATTGGGTTCGGGTTCTGGGGAGGAAATTGGTTCAGGTGAATGCACCAGCGATTCTAGCTTGAGCTTTCCGACCAGCGGCTTCGATGGCGCTGCCGACCAGGGTTGAATCCGCTGCACCTTGGGCAGCAGCGATTGTGGATTGAGGCTGCTGCGTGCGTCGTATAGCGGCTGTAATGGCGTAATGGCTGCACCAGACAGATCGTCTTCCGTTTCGATACGAGGTGGCGCAACTTCCAGGCATTTTTCCAGCGCGACTTTAAATTGCAGCGTATAGCGCTGCTGCCGTTGCAGTCGAGCGTGCAGGTCGCGACAGGAATTTTCACTTTGGGTCAACAGATGCGCCTGTTCGTTATAGCGCTGTTGCAGCGAGACACATTCCCGCTCTAGCTGAGCAACCCGCTCCTGACTGTTCTCAAACTGTTCGGTCAGCGTTTCTAGCAAAATTTGCTGCCGCTGATTGGTTTGATGGGCGAACTCCAGTTGCTCTACAAGCTGATCGATCTGGTCATGAATAATGGCCAGCGCTTGTGGCTCGTCCGGTTGAGCAGGTTCCGGCGATCGCCCCAGTTCAGCCTGTAGCGCATTTTCGCTGCGTTCCAATGCTTCCTCTAGCTGAGAGACTCGATCGATGAGGGCACTATTGCACTGGTTTAATTCCTGGATCAGGCTAATCAAATCGGCGATCGGGGGTTGCTCTGGCGAGTCGATCGATTTCACATCATTCTGTGCCCAGGTCGGCAGATCAATCGAAGGAGTTGGAGCGGCCTCTGTAGCCCAGTTGGTGGTTTGAGCGGAGGCGGATTGGGGAGACTGGTGGGCGATCGCATCCACACTCAGCGCATTCGGAAAATTCACCGTTTGCCAATCTTGCCAGCTATCACCCTGTGCCAGGTCGGCTGCGTGCGGCTGGGAATTTCCCGATGCGGCAGACGACTCATAGGTCAGAGGGGAAGTAGTCTGTGGCTCAGCCATGACATCATCCCAACCTGAATACCAGGTAGAAGACGATTGGGCTGGCTCTGACCTATCTTGGCTGTTTTCAGGGGTGTTCGCTTGGCTCATAGCTCTTTCCGGGGATAGCTCGTTCTCGATTCTATATACGTCACGTGGTCAGCAGCATTCCGAATGAATTCGCTTTAGCATGGCCCAGATTGGTGAAAATCGGGTTTTCCAACGGCAAAAAGCGTACCAGGATTCGCTGGAATCCCTACGCTGCCGTATACGACGTTAATATAATCCAATCACCTAATTTAGTAACATAAAAATCTATTTTGACAACCTTTCAGATTGCAAATTAATAAATGTGAATTCGATAACCCGATTCCAATAATTCTCAGTATGCAAATCGGTAGCAGTGCAAGCTCGCCTGCGGCGAACTTGCACTGCTACCAATTGCGAGTTTTGCGCCTCCAACGGACGTGCAAAACTCGCAATCGGTTTCAAAATGAGAATTGCTGACCCGATTTAAGTGCGCGTCGCGCACACCAAAAAAACATTTATCGATTCACGTTAGATCGCCAAGGCTTCTTTCAACATTTCTTGATGCATCAGGGCGCGATCGACCAGGGAATGAATCTGATCTGGCAGCAGGGGATCACCGTTGGCATAGTGTTCCAGCCAAATGCGACTGATCTGGACGGGGTCATCCGGGCTATGCTCCAGCGACCAACCGGGCATGGTTAGTTCATCCATTAACTGGCTCACTTTCGGGTCATAGCTAATGGCAAAACAGCGACATTCAGCGGCGGCAGCCATGATTAACCCGTGATAGCGCATGGCGATCGCCATCTCCACTCCATGAAACACGCCCATCAGTTGACGAGGATTAGAGAGGGACAGAATGTGGCTGACATCAGGCAACTGTGCATGAATAGCTTGGGCGATCGGCAGATCTTGAACGGGCTGAAAGGGAATGAGCAGCAGACAAGTCTGTGTCGCTTTTTGAAACTGGCTAAGCGCGAGAATGAAGGTTTGCAGACGCTCAGGCGTTAACAGTGGATGAGGCCGCAGGGCTACCGCCACTCTGGGAGCCGGCAGATCCCACAGGCCGGGGACGGGTTCTGGCTGTAAGGCCCATACTGGGTCAGGAGCCAGCGTAAATGGAACTCGCCAATTGGCAGCTAGCGCCGCAGAACCGCGATCGCGAACGCTCACCGCCGTACATCCCTTAAACGTCGTGCGGGCCAGCCAGCGAGTAATCGGGCGTTTGAGTGGGCCAATGCCTTGTGCCCAAGCGATCGTTTTGAGTCCCAGTCGTTGGGCGATCGCCATCAGACCTGCATAGTAAAAGGGACTGACCACGCTGGTTGTATCTTGAATCAGGCTGCCCCCACCCCAGATAAAGGCATCGGACTGACGCAGCGCTTGCAATACTGCCCCAGGAGACATGCGATCGCACGCCGCGACGCCGTAAGCCTGACGGGTTTGAGCCGGATTGCCCGATAGTACGAGTGGTGTAACGTGGTCAGGCAGCATTTGTAGCAGCGATGCCAGCAGCGCTTCATCGCCTCCATTGCCCTTGCCATAATAGCCACATAAAACTGCTCGCATCTGCTTCCCAACGCCTGCAACACCATATCCCCTTACAATACCTGGGTAGGGATATTGCACCAATAGGGAGGTGCACCCATAGGGAGGCTATGAACGCACTATCAATTCCCACCTGGATTATTCACATCTCAAGTGTGCTTGAGTGGATCGCGGCCATCTGGTTTATCTGGCAGTATGCCGAGGCCAGTGGCAACACAAGCTGGCGAGTGCTCTCGGTGGGCATGTTGCCGTCTTTGATCAGCGCAATGTGCGCCTGCACCTGGCATTTCTTTGACAATCCCGAATCCCTGGAATGGCTGGTGACGCTACAGGCTACGTCAACTGTTGTCGGGAATATCACGCTGTGTATTGCGGCCTGGTGGATCTGGCGCGCCGCACGACAAGCGTCAAACCGCTCTTTTTAAGTCGTGAGCATCATGAAAACCCCAAAGGGTGTGTGCCGCACTCCACGGGGCGTAGCGCACACCCTCTGGGGTCTTGTATTTATAGTGTCTGGGTCGAGTCCCCCCATGTCTGCCCCAATGATTACCTCAACATTGCAGCAAGAACGATTATGACCTTCTCTTTTCCTCTCGTCTTTGCCATCCCGCTTCCATCCAAAGACTCGCTATTTGCCGTATCGCTATTTCCCTATTTGGGGTTTCTCTGGTTTCTGACTCGCTCTGGGCAAACCCCACGGCTTGCGCTGATTGGATTCTATATGATGCTGGTGTTTGTCGCGGTCACCATCCCAGCCGGAATCTACGCCAGGGTGGTGTACGGTGAAGCTCTGGCGAATGTGGACTATCTGCACGGGGGAGCAGAGTTCTTTCTGACCCTCTCAAACATTTTGGTGGCGATCGGGTTTTGGAAGGCGACACGGGAAAAGCGATCGCAACCTGACTAAATTTAGCTCACCTCAGATCTGCGATTTCTCGGAGAAACCGCAGATCTGTTCAGCGCAACCTTCAGCGCAATCAACTGTAATATCCGTCGTTTCACTTAAGAGGGGATTCCATCTAAAATTTTAAATAATTTAGAATTTTAGTAAAGCTAAGGGTTGATGAAAAATTTTTTGGAGCAAAAAATCCCGTAATTTTTGCAGGTACCACAATAACCGTGCCTATGAAAATTACGGGATTTTTTACCAATGGAAAGACCTGATCCCTGTCCGTGCTTTTGAAGCCAGTTGGGGGCTATCTTTAGCTTATTCTGTATTACTGTTAACTAGCTAGATACCTTAAAAAACGAGAGCATGTCTCTTTTTGGGGGCGTCTCCGGTTTTGCTCAAGATGTTTCACGATAGCGATCGCCTTAGGATCATGGATAAATTAAAACCAAGTTTTTAATTTCGGGACGTATGGCTCTGCTACACGTTCCAAAATTAAGTTTTGAGGTTGATTAAATCCGCACTCCTTAAACGAATTGGCTTAACTAACGGGTAATACAGAAATGAGTCAGGTTTTGCATTCATTCTGGTATCTTAACGGGGCTGCTTGACCTAAGCTTTAACCATCTACCCATACCGTTTTACGTTCACTTGACTAAGGTTCTTGTCGGTAAACCGCCCAAACAGCGTAAAAATTTGATCTACTGGCAGTTGTGCTACCTACCATGATCTGTTGTCTAAACCCCCAATGTCGGAAGCCTCTAAACCCTGATGGTGCTGAAGTATGCCAAAGCTGCGGTTCTCCGTTGAAACCGCTGAGAGGGCGCTATCGGGCAACTCAACCCTTGGGCCAGGGGGGGTTTGGTCGTACCTATCTGGCGTTGGATGAAGACCGTCTGGGAACGCAATGCGTCATCAAGCAATTTTCGCCCCAGGTGCAGGGTACCAAGTCATTAGAAAAAGCGGTCAATCTGTTTATTCAAGAAGCGGTACGGCTGTATGAGTTGGGGGAGCATCCTCAGATTCCGACGCTGCTGGCATATTTTGAGCAGGATCAATATCTGTATCTGGTGCAGCAGTTTATCGAAGGGCAAAACCTGCTGCAATGCATGAAGCAGGAAGGCTCATTTGATGAGCGCAAGATTCGTGATTTGCTGTCTGACCTGCTGCCGGTGCTGCGGTTTGTGCACAACAAGCAGGTGATTCACCGCGATATTACGCCCATGAACATCCTCCGACGTCCGGATGGTCGGCTGGTGCTAATTGACTTTGGCGTGGCGAAACAGGTGAATGCAGAAGCAGCAGCGGAACCGGGTACTCGCATCGGCACGGAAGGCTATGCCCCAATGGAGCAGTTTCGCGGTGGGCGGGCCTATCCGGCCAGCGATCTCTACAGTTTGGGCGCGACCTGTCTTCACTTGATGACGCAGACCAAGCCCGATAATTTATATGACCCGCTGAATGGTCGCTGGCTGTGGCGGGAGTATTTATTGGAGAAAGGAACGGCGGTTAGCGACCAGCTGGCCTATATTCTCGACAATATGCTGAAGGATCTGGTGGCAGAGCGCTATCAATCGGCAGATGAGGTGATGCGCGATTTGAATGCCGATTCCTTTATGCCGCCGACTCGTCTTTCGAAGCCTCCCGAATCCAAACCCGTGTCTCGTCCCCCGATTCCTGCTCCACAGGTAGGGCGATCGCCTACCCCTTCTCCGGCCAATCGACCGTCGGTTCCCTCGTCACGAGATATGAGAGGCGTTGCCGCCTCACCCGTTGGGGTGTCTCCATCTGGGTCTAGACCTCTAGTGTCTAAGCCCCCCATCTCTAGTACTCCCAACGCCAGGACGACGACGTCTAGAGTCGCGACCGATGTGCATTCTCGCTACTGGAGAAGCAGCAAATCGCTGACGGGTCACTCGTCCTGGGTGACGGCGGTGCAGATCAGTCCGGGTGGACAAGTGCTGGTGAGCGGCGGATTGGATGATACGGTGCGGGTCTGGAATCTGTTGACGAGTGAGGTGCTGTATATCCTCAAAGGCCACAGTAAGGGCGTGAATGCGATCGCCATCAGCCCCAACGGTAAAACGGTCACTAGCGGCAGCGATGATTATACGCTCAAGACCTGGAATTTGCTGAATGGCGTTTTAATGCGCACACTGACGGGCCATTCCAGAAATGTGAATACGGTCGTGATCAGCCCGGATGGCCAGATCATTGCTAGCGGTGGGCAAGACCGCACGGTGCGACTCTGGCAGATGGGGAGTGGCAATTCACTACGAACGCTGCTCGGCGTGGGCAGCATGGTCAAGTCGCTAGCGATTAGCCATGACGGTAAACTGCTGATCAGCGGCGGATTTGATAACAAAATCAAGATTTGGCGACTGCAAACGGGCGACCAACTGCGGATGCTGAGCGGCCATTTAGGGGCAGTAAATGCGCTGGCGATTAGCCCGGATGGGCAGATCTTAGCCAGCGGCAGCAAAGACAAAACGGTAAAGCTGTGGAGTATGCAAACTGGAGCACTGCTGCATACTCTGACCGATCATAGCCGCGATGTGAATACGGTAGCCTTTACCCCCGATGGCAAAACTCTGCTGAGCGGCAGCAGCGACACCACCATCAAATTGTGGAATGTGGGCAACGGCCAGGTGATCGATACCATTACCGGAGGGCATGTTGATTCGGTGAATGCGATCGCCATCAGCAAAGACGGCAAATTGATGGTCAGCGGCAGTTCTGACAGCACCATTCGCCTGTGGGATATGGTTTAACCCCATCATCTGTCGGGTATTGTTAAACCCCGTAGAGACGTGCCAATGGCACATCTCTACCCAACCGTTATTAACCCACCGTTATTTGGGAAATTCAAATTCAGGGATGGTCGTTGGGATGGTCGTCGGGCAATATGGTCTGCCGAACCGCATTTAACAACAGCGATCGCTCCGCCCGTGCGATCGCCCGATGGGTTTGTGCGACAGCGTCTATATCGACTGAAATCGCCGTAATACCCCAGCGCACGAGAGATTCCACCAGCTCTGGATATTGGGACGGGGCTTCTCCACAAATCGAGCAGGGAATACCCAACTGAAGCGAAGTTTGAATTAATTGCTGAATCGCACGCAGCACAGCAGGATGACGCTGGTCAAAGGCACTGGCCAGTTGAGGATGATCGCGATCGACCGCCAGCAGCAGTTGCGTTAAATCATTGCTGCCAATCGAAATTCCCTGCACTCCCGCATCTACATAATCGGGCAGTAAGAATACAACAGATGGCACTTCAGCCATAATCCAGAGCTGAAATTCAGGATTTTGAGTCAGTCCAGCCTGGACAACGCGATCGCGACAAAAGTGAAACTCCTCTACCGTGCGTACAAACGGCAAGAGCAGATGAATATTGCTGTACCCTTGCTGCACGCGCCGCAGCGCGACCAGTTCTGCTTCGAATAAGGCGGGTTGAAATCGATAGCTCAGCGTACCGTGCATTCCCAGCGTAGGATTAGTTTCTGGCAGAATGTCTTGCCCTGGAGCAGCGGCCATTTCGTGCGATCGCAAATCCAGCGATCGATAAAACACAGGTCTGGGAGCAAAGCTATGGGCAAAGGATTGAATGTGTTGAACCAGATGCTCGGTTAACTCGGCGCGATGGTTTAACAGCCCATCTGGCTTTGCGGCATAGCGATCTAGAATGTCGCGCAGCAGGATCTCAGAACGCAGCAGCCCCACGCCATCCACAGGTAACTCTGCGGCTCTAGCCAGCAAGCTTTCATGGCTCAAATTAATCAGCAGCCGAGTCGCCGTTGGCCCAAAGGACGACCACGGTTCCGCCGAGGGCAAACTGGAGCCAGACAAGCGCGGTTCTAGCGCGGTTGGAGGGGGAAAATCAGCGATCACGTCTGCTGCTTCGGAGGGGCCGACCGTCGCTTCATCCAGTCGATACACAATACCGCGATCGCCATCCACAAACACGGCGTTTCCCGTGTGGAGATGATGGGTAGCTTTGACTACACCCACCACGGCTGGAATGCCCAGTTCGCGTGAAAGAATGGCCCCGTGGCTGGTAATGCCTCCCTGTTCTGTAATCACGCCAGTCAGGTGCCGGAGCGCGGTGGCCCAGGCGGGAGTGATGGTAGGAGCGACTAAAACCACGCCCGCCGGAATGTGATTCGGTGGCGTTTGCATATCTGTAACGACCCATGCCCGCCCAAACATGCCTCCTCTGGAGGCAGCTAATCCTCTAAAGGTAGGATAAGTGGTGAGAGATTGCGCCAGTTCTGGCGATCGCTTCGTCGGCGCGAAGGGGGGCGGCATAGGTTCTGGAACAAGGCTGGCCGCTGCTCCACTGCGATTGGAGGCCGGACTGGTTAACAGCGGCACTATTTGGGTGAGGTACAGAGCGGGGTCGCTATCTGGTTCTGCATCTGGTTCCGCATAAATCATCCACTCCAGATGCGACAGGCTGCCGATGTCGCTCATGGCTTGTTGGGCCAGGTGGATCAGTTCTTCAAGCTGGCGATCGCTCAGGGCATATTGGGTCTGCTGGTCGGGTGCAAGCAGGTACGGCTGCAAATAGCCATCGCTGTCCGGTGCCAGACGCAGCTCTGCCTGGTTAATTTCTCCTGGTGCATTGGCCATGCGATAGCCATAGCTTTTGCTACCCAATCGATGCGTTTGCACCAGTCCAGTCTGACGCTGCACCTGATAGACATCGGGCACGACCTCTCCTGTCACCAATGCCTTCCCTAATCCCCAGGTAGCACGAATGTCCAGTTGCTCAGCCGTTGTCTGCACATCACCGGATGCGATCGCCGATTTCAGGGGCTGTACCAATACCGCCAGGTTAATATCCTGAATCTGGATGCCCGAGCGCTGCCAGTGCAGCAAACTCTTAGCTCGAAATAACTCTGCCCAAATTCGCTTTAGGTGGGTGGCGATCGCCACTCGCTCTACCCCACACACCTGAGTCTCTAAAATGCCTGTCGTGCGATTGCTCAGCATTGGGTTCATCCCAGATTGCAGAGCCACTGAGGGTCTCAGCATGAGAACGGAATTTGACCAGGGGGCGATCGCATCCGTAATGCAGTCCAACCATGCATCGGGAATCGGTGTACCCTCAATGGCCTGACGAATCTGTTGGGCGATGGCCTGAAGCTGCCGTCCATTGTCTACATCTACATGCAGTGATGAATTGGGCAAATCGGCAAACAGTGGCTCCAGCCAATTAATTTTTTCTAAAAACTCCCGAAACACCTGAGCAGGTATCACAAATCCGGGGACGATAGGATGGCCCCGCTGTAGTAAAAGCGCCAGATAAAAGGCTTTATCTCCGACCCAATTGCGCTCCGAAGGTTGGATCTGATCAAGCCAATAGAGGGTGTCCACAAGCAGAGGAGCAAATTGATGAGTCCATCCAAATCTTACGTCCCTTTTTAAAGAACTCTCGTTTTGTTGGAATGATTAAAGACTGATAAAACCGGAAGTGTGGAGCGAGTCGTTCGCATCGCTCCACACTTCCGGTTTTATTCTGATGCAAGCTCTGCGATCGCTAGTAGTCAAGATAAAATGTAAGGTCAAGCTTTGTGTTGATGGATCTTTGCTCCCACCCATCGCCTCTTAAAATCTCCATTCCCGGTAGTCATTCCGGTAAAACTCTAGTGTTATGAAACATACCCTATCCGTTTTGGTTGAAGATGAAGCGGGAGTGTTAACCCGAATCGCTGGTCTGTTTGCTCGACGTGGTTTCAATATTGAAAGTTTGGCGGTTGGCCCAGCAGAACAGGTTGGCGTCTCCCGAATTACGATGGTGGTGCCTGGAGACGACCAAATTATAGAGCAGTTAACCAAACAGCTCTATAAGCTGATTAATGTGCTGAAGGTGCAGGATATTTCAGAAGTTCCCTGTGTAGAACGTGAGTTGATGTTGCTGAAAGTGAATGCAACCAGCTCTACCCGCTCAGAAATTGTTGAACTGGCCCAAATCTTTCGGGCACGCGTAGTCGATGTCGCTGAAGATTCCCTCACGCTGGAAGTGGTGGGTGATCCCGGTAAGATGGTGGCGATCGTTCAGGTACTCAACCGTTTTGGCATTCGTGAAATTGCCCGCACCGGGAAGATCTCCCTGGTTCGTGAATCCGGCGTGAATACGGAATATCTCAAGTCGTTGGAAGCCAAAGTGTAGGTTTCACATAATCGTTAAGGATTGCGGAGCAACCCTTAACGATTATGGATTAATTAAAACCCAAAACTTAATTTTTGAAAGCGCGGCTAAGCCGCGCTTTCAAAAATTAAGTTTTGGGTTTTAATTGACTTGTGATACTTAACGTTCATAACGCCTAAAACCCTAAATCTTTCCGGTAGTAGACTGTTTCTATCCGTAAGATTCGCTATTGTTAGGGTGACATATATTCCATGTGCCATTTTGAGCATTTGCGCCCATGCTTTCACAAATTGTGCGCCCGATGGTTCGCACCCAGATCCGGCTATTGGCCAATAGCCGTGCTACTCGCTCTACGTTAGTCAGTACGATCGCCCAATGGCTTGGTTTTTTAGGGGTTCAAGCGCAGGTGACACAACTCGACGCTGCATCTGATCGAATCTCGGTGTCGATTACTGTTGGCAAACCTGAAGCTTGCGATCTTCTAGACTGGACTCAAATTCTGCAAAACCTGCGTTCCTCAGCATCCTCCACAGTTGATCGAAACGCGTCTCCCGAACCAAATCCATTGATCACCCCACAACAGCAAAGTAAGCTGCAACGGCTATTAGCCTATGTGATCCAGGCAGGTCATCCTAACGGTCTTGTGTCATGGGACATCCTTTATCCGCAGCTTCAAACACTGGGATTTGATGAAGCAACCCTATTGGGCATCCGGGCAGCCCTGAAGGTGCCTCAATCACTAGAACAGTTGATGGAAGGCTTGGATGCAGATGTAGCTGCGATCGCCCTTCCAAAGGCTGTTAGCATCGCCCTCCTTGATCGTCAGGTCAACCCCTCTGAAGATAAGGCCCTATCTGCCTTGCTAGACGCTATGAAACAGCCTGTGTAAGGCAAACGGCAGATGGCAGATGAATTCTAAACCGATAACCCTGTACAGATGGACTGGCGGCGACCAATAAACCCTGTAGAGACGTGCCACTGGCACGTCTCTACCCCTAACGGTACACCACCGCCATCGTTCAAAATCATTTGAAATAAATCAATAAATTCAATCCAGGAATGGTGCGCGACAGCGTCCACAGCAGCAGCGCGATATACAAAATACCCAGACTCCACTGATACCAGGCGAGTGTTGTGATCAGACCGGGAACATGCTGATCGCGCAGACGCACATCGTTAAAGCCTAGCTTCAGCAAGTTATTGAGACTGAAGTCGAGATAGTTCAACCAGTTCCAGCGGCGATTCCAGAGGATGTGAGCATAGCGTTCCCGAAACAGCGGATAGCGGGGAATGTTGGGTAAACGCCCGATGAGCAGACGCAACTGACGCATACTGCCGTCTTCTACGAAATAGCTGCGATCCATCAGATCGTGATAGCGTCCACGCTGGTAAACGATCGCCAGCAGTATCACTGGAATCGGTACGGTGATCAATCCCAAACAGGTCAGCGTAATCCAGGGGGCATCTGCCGTGCGAAAAATAGCAGATAGCCCAGCGATCGCCAGTCCCCCACTACCGCCCACCATCCACAGCGTTTCTTCTACCGTCGGCACAATCGGCTGAGGATGGCGGCGGCGAAACCGATCCACCAGCCAGAACAGGACGGCAAAGTAGGCGATCGCCACCATTCCCACGCCGAAAATCAGCCAAAAATTTGTGCCATAGCGGCTGAGTGCCAGCAGTAAGCCCAAGCCCAGCCATTGCAGGCTATCGCCGAGCCAGCCTGTTGCCGACCGGGGAGGTGCGGCTACGACTCGATCTTTGACTTTCACGTAAGTTGACAGGTTGATTCCCTCTAGCCGCAGCATATCGCTAAGGGCGCGGAAGGGCTGTTGGGTGCGATTTTGGGCGATCGCCGCCGCTTGACTTTCTGAAAACCCTACCCGCTGTAAGGCACTAACCGTTGCTGTGTTGAGGTTGACCGCCAGCAATCGCTGCCGAATTTCTCGCAAGCGCAACTTCTCTCGCGTGTATTCCACCTGGTTTACATCGGCGATTTGTTCCAGCAAGCGGAAGTTTCTGACCAGGCTGCGCAACAGCGACTCATTCCCTTGCAGCGTGGGCACCGAAAGAACCCGTCCGACCTGCCCCGGATTTCCGAGAATGCGAGCGTGCTCTGCATTGAACTGTAAACTAGCCACATTCAGATAGGCTCCCCTACCAAATCCTGCGTCTCCCCAGTCGGCCTGTTCGCCAATGCTGGCACTGCGCAGGTTTACAGGTTGGTTAAACTGCGCTTCTCGAAAACTCAGCAGTTTCTCAAAGGTCGATTCCGTTAAAAAACAGGCTTGCATGAACTGGCTCTTGTTAAACAACGCCTGCCCCTGCCAGTGCGTTTGAGCAAAATCGGCGTTACTTAACCATTGAGTGCGGCTAAAATTGGCCATTTGCTGAAAGTTGGCCTGACTGAAATTAGCGGCCAACTGAAACTCGCTGCCTTGAAACGTAATATGTTGAAATTGCGCTTGATTGAAGCGAGCACGATTAAAAAAGATGACATTACGAAACCGGGCATCGCGACGAAAAATGGCTCCAGCCAGATTAACGGGCTTGCTAAACCGCGCTTCAGACCAGTCTACTTCCTGGTTAAACTCCACTCCCTGGCCTTCGATTCGCCCTAAGAAGAAGGTATTGGTACTGCTAAAGACATCAAAATGGGTTTGCACAACCGTCAGCGGTCCCCGAAATACGGTGATTTGCAGAGGTGCAGGCTGCGCTTGAATCAGGAGCGATCGCGACAGTTGACTGAGTTGAGACAGTCGGAGGCGATCGCGCCGCAGTTGAGCTTGTTCGGCCTCGCTAAAAAACGATGATAGCGCTGGGCCATACAAAGACGATCGCAGTCCCAAATCGCGCATCCTTAGTTCACCCTGAATCAGGGAATAGCTGAAGTCAATCCCCAGTGGCACTCGCGATCCTTGAAGCTGACCCTGCATGGCGCGGTAAAACTGATCCCGAAAGGCTGCATTTTCGGGTCGCAGGTCAATCACGACCCGCCGCAAATCAATCATCTGCGCCCCTTCCGCCTGAATGAGATGCTTTAACCGCTCCTGCAACAGGTCTAGCGTTAGGGGAATGCGTTCCGGCTGGGCGATCACGCCCCACGCAGGTTGTGGAGAAATCAAAATCAGCCCAATACAGGTGAGGCAAAGGAGAAAGAGCCTAAATTTGCCATAAAAGTTCATTCTTGTAAGAAACCCGCTTCCACTCTTGAGAACTGCCACTGCACGCCAAAAACATCGGCAAACGAGTCGGCGACCTGCTGACGAACCAGGGTAAAGTTGATCTCTGGAATAAATTCGGCCAGACTGCCCACAGGTTTATCGGCAATGCCGCAGGGCACAATTTGCGTAAAGCCCTGTAAATCGGGGCAGACGTTCAGCGCAAACCCGTGCATGGTGATCCATCGGCTGACCTTGACCCCGATCGCCGCTACTTTGCGTCCTTCCAACCAAACCCCTGTAAAACCGGGCGATCGCTCTCCCTTTAGCCCATATAATGCCAGGACTTGAATTAAGACTTCTTCAAGCTGGCGCAGATACCAGTGCAAATCCTGCTGATAGTGGCGCAGGTTCAGAATCGGATATCCCACGAGTTGTCCCGGACAGTGATACGTTACTTCACCCCCGCGCTCGACTCGGATAACGGTATGGTCGGTTTGGTCAGGGTCAAATTTTAAGAATTGTAAACTGGCTCCCTGACCAAGCGTGTAGACCGGAGGATGCTCTAGCAAGATCAAAACATCGTCCTGGTCGGGGTTGGCTCGACGGCTCTCAACTAGCTCCCTCTGCCATGTCCAGGCATCTGCATACGCCACACAACCGGACATATATAACTGACAGGTGCGGCGCATTGAATCCGTTAAAACCACAGGAATAACCCCACGATCTTTAATCAATACCTAGAATCCCACAATGAAGCAAGCGTAATTGAACGCAATTTTCGTTTTTTGGCGCATTGTTCAAATCAAGAATTATCAAGCGATGCAAAAGTATTTTAAATGCCTCTGTTGCCTAGAATACAAGGTGCTAGGGTGAAGATATCACTCGATTCCTCAGGGGAGGAAGCTTTATGAAGCTTGTTATCCAGGGCAAAAACATCGAAATTACAGATGCAATTCATGAGTATGTACATCAGAAAATTGAGAAGGCCGTTAACCATTTTCAAAACCTGACGACTGAAGTGGATATTCATCTGTCGGTTGCCCGCAATCCCCGGATAAATCCCAAACAGACTGCTGAAGTGACTATTTATGTCAACGGTGCTGTGGTTAGGGCAGAAGAGAGCAGCGAGAATCTCTATGCCAGCATCGATATGGTCGCTGACAAAATCGCTCGTCAACTCCGCAAGTATAAGGAGAAACGCCAGCATAAGAATCAGACTTCGGTTAAAACGGCTGAAGCGGTTATTCCCGAACCCGTTGTGGATGACCTGATTAGCGATCGCACACCAGAGCTACCCGCGCAGGTGGTTCGTACCAAGTATTTTGCAATGCCTCCGATGACGGTTCAAGAAGCGTTGGAACAACTGGAGTTAGTTGATCATGACTTCTACATGTTCCACAATTCGGAAACTGGTGAAATTAACGTAATTTATGAGCGCAACCACGGTGGCTATGGCGTCATTCAGCCCCGCAACCCCAGCAGCAATGGCAATGGGAAAAATGGAAAGAGCGCTCACAGCACTGCATCTACCAACGGAACCGCTCATAAAAATCTGCATCATGCCAAAGCATAAACCTGTGTGAATAGGTTAGCGTTTGTTGCAGGAGCGAGTTAGTCGCGATCGCTAGAAGAGACCTTATGCCATGCATAGGGTCTCTTTTGGTGTTCCTGTGTTTTTTGAAATTAACGTGAATTCGATAGCCCGATTTTGGGAGAGTGGCGCATCGCGCCACTCTCCCAAAAGCCCGTTCGTCGAATTCACATTGAAATTAGGTTGCTGAGTTCAAGCCCTCTCTGGGGGCTTGCCCCCAGACCCCCATCGGGGAGCGAGCGGCGCTCCCCAAATCCCTTCCGCAAGGGATTATATGATCAGACGGATGGAGCGCTTCGCATTGCCTCAATTCGGGTATGTCTTACAGCCGTCATCTTCGTTGAACGCACGGGGCAGGTTTTTGCGCCATTTCAATCGTGCGTCGTGCGGTTGAAATGGCGCTATCAAATTTACGCAGTTTTAAGGGGAAATAGCTGCGATTTCTCGGTTTGTTAGCCCATAAAGGCAATACACAAGCTGGTCAATTTGCAGATCCAATTGGCTGATCTGGTTTTGAAGTTGGTTTGCGTTGGGTAGGGGGGCTAGCGGGTTGTACTGTTTTTGCAATGCCAACATTTGATCTACCAGTTCAATCATGTGATCGTGATGTTGGTGTTCAGTCGGGTCGTCAAGGTTGAGGATGCGAATGGGAAGTTGTCTCAACTGGGGCGGGCCAATCCGCAAATAGCCTCCTTTCAGACCATTGCCCTCAAAGCTGTTTTTGAAATAGCTCTGAATCAAACGACTGTTTAATAGTCCCAGCAGATAGCGCAGATCCAATGCAGAGCGGATAACGGATGTGGATTTGGCAGCCAGGATCGTTCCGTGTTGATCTAGCCCACATTCCAGCGTTTTAGACATCCCAGCGACAATAATTTTGGCTTGAATTGCTTGCTGGTAGCGCGTTTGGGGCAAATGCTCTGTGAGCGATCGCGGAATTACAGGATATTCATAAACATTGCCCAAGTAGCGCAACGGCTTTTCACCCCAACGCCATCGGTAGCGATCGATCGTGCCGCTGTTGACGACGCACAAATCCCCGTCTTCCGGAACTGGATGGTTGTGAATAAGCGATCGCATCAGATACGCCTCTGCCACCGTTGCGGCTCCTGTTACCTGGGCTAGGCTGCCCAGTAGCGGAAAATCCTGGCGTAAACGGTTGACCAGATCCACCTGCTGAGGGGGCGTGGAGAATGACCAGGGCATCTCAGGTGAAGCGAGACAGCGAGAATAGTCAATGCTGTACGATTGGCTGACCGAGGTGAAAGGCGATCGCCCCTCTTCGTCAGTATCCGCTTCCAATCCGTTCATCACCTCATATTGAATATTGGAATGTACATGGGGTTTGCCCTTTTGCGCAATGAACACCAGCGGGTAAACCGCGACCGAAAACACCGACACGCGAGAATAATCACGGATGCTCAAAAGTTGATTGGACTGAATGAGGAGCGATCGCGTTTTGGCGGCATAGTCTGCTGAGGCTAGCTTATTTGGCACGATAAAGCTGACTATTCCTCCTTCCTGGCATAGCTGTACTGCCTTCTCAATAAACACGCAGAAAATATCCCAATTCCCGACGGCAGTGCGATAGCGTCTGGTGCAGTAGTTTCGCCAATCGGGTAGGCAGGCCATCATCCATTCCGAGTCGATGTAGGGAGGATTGCCGATTACAACGTCAAAGCCACCTGCTTGCAGAACATTGGGAAATGTCTGTTCCCAATCAAATACGCCTACTTCACTAAATTTCACTTTGCTCCAAGAGAAATCAAAATCAGGGCCAATTAAGGCATTTCCCCGACAAATGTTTTGGCTCAGATCGGGCAGTGGGCGTAAGGGTTGCTCGATTCCATGTTCCAGCAGCTTAAACAGCAGTGCTAATCGAGTCACCTCAACGGCTCCCGGATCAAGATCCACGCCATAGATTGACTCCATCAAAAGTCGTTCACGCTCAGACTGCGCCAATCGCCACTCCCCAGTGGCTGTTTTGATGAGGGGGAGTGAAGCATCCTTCTGTGCGTCTTCTCTTTGATCCAATCGGCTGAGGTACTCGTTAAGCTGCCAGTCCAGCAAATGCTGATAAGCCGCTAACAGAAAGATGCCACCTCCGCAGGCGGGGTCGAGGATTTTGGGTGTTGGGAATTGGGTGTGGGGTGTGGGGTGTGGGGTGGCAGGGAGGATGGGGAGGATGCGGAAGAGTTTACTTCCCTATCTCCCCTATCTTCCCTATCTCTCCCATCTCCCTCCTGCCTGCCTCCTGCCCTCTGCCATTGCCCGATCGCCCTATGAACCATGTAATTCACGATCGAGGCAGGTGTGTAGTAGATGCCGTTTGATTTGCGGCGATCGCGCTTCAACTCAGCCCCAGCAAGAGTGGAGTCACCTAAACACTGCTCGTAGGCTTGACCCAAAATATCGGGAGCGATCGCCCCTATTTGCCACAAATCCTCTAGTTCGCTTGTGAGATTTTGGAGTAGGACATCTTCGATCCGCAACGCCAACAGCTCATCGGCCCAAATGACGGTTTTATAGTGCTGATGAATGTTTTTCAAGCCATCACAAAACTGGTGATAAGTTGAAGTCAGCGATCGCCGCTGTTTTGCCGTGATTAACTGGCTCTGTTCGCACAAACGCAAACAGAGAAGATTCAGCAAAAGTGCGCGAATGGCGGTGTTGAGTTGTGCGGGTGTGAGGTGCGTGTTGCATTCGGGCAGATGAGATAGCGATCGCCGCCAACGTTCTACCCACTGCAACACCGCTCTACTCATTGCGGCAACGGCTGAATGAGTGATGGTTCATCAACCTTGGGGCTATTAACGGTGGTGCGAACCGGATAGGCGACCATTTCCTCGGATGGATAGGGACGTAGGAGGGATTGCAGTTTTGCTGTATCTTGCAGGGTGGGATCGAGCCACAGGTCGTAATCGGACTCATGCAGAATGACGGGCATCCGGTCGTGAATGGGCTGCATCAAGTCATTTGCGTCGGTGGTTAAAATCGTTCCCGAATCAATGCGATCGCCCTCTGCACTTTCCCAATGCTCCCACAGCCCCGCAAAGGCGAACGGCTGATGCTCTCCGACCTGCATGTAAAACGGCTGTTTCCCAGATTCCGATCGCTGCCATTCGTAAAAACCATCGGCCACAATCAGGCAGCGGCGACGCTTAAAGGCGGTGCGAAAGGATGGCTTTTCGGTAACGGTTTCAGTCCGGGCATTAATCATACGCGCTCCCATTTTGGGATCTTTGGCCCAGGAAGGAATTAAACCCCAATACAGCAGCTTAAACTGGCGTTCTGGATGGTCAGCGGTAGCCAGAATCGCGGGAATGGGCTGAGTTGGCGCAATGTTGTAGCGATCGACCAGTTCAGGTACCGAACTGAGCTGAAATGCAGTGGCGATCGCTTCTCCTGACTGACTTAACGTAAATCGTCCACACATAAACGAGTGGGGGCAATCTGCCCTCGCTAAAGGCTCAACACCAGTTGTAATCCTTCTTGTCGCTTGCTGTCTTCTGGCAAAGGATCAGGATCGGGATGGATCGCCGGACAATAGCGGGCATAGGCACAGCGATCGCACTGTTCTCCAGGGAAGGGCAACCAGCGGCGATCGCGTCGCAGTTGCAGAGCCAAATCACCAATTAGGTCTTCAACCCGACGCCGATGATCGGGCGTGACTTCATAGCTCATCTTTTCTCCGGTTCGCAAATACAGCAGGCTGAGGCGACGCAGGTTGCGCTGATATCGCTGCTCCAGCGCTAAAAAGTACAGCCCAATTTGCAAATCCATCTCATCGGGATGCATCACCTCCGGCTCTTTAGAGGATTTGTAGTCAATTAGCTCCAGCCCGTCTTCTAAATAATCCAGGCGATCGTAGCGGCCTGATAGGACAAACTCTACATTCTCAACGCGCAACACACCCTGAATCCGTCCCTCAACGGCCAGCGGTCGTCGTAATGATCCTTTACTGGCAATAAACGTATCGTAATATCGCCGCAAAATCGATCGCCCCTCAGAAATCTGGGTTGGCGT
Organism: Crinalium sp.; assembly: GCA_036703095.1. Lineage (GTDB taxonomy): Bacteria > Cyanobacteriota > Cyanobacteriia > Elainellales > Elainellaceae > DATNPS01. The sequence goes on from DATNPS010000017.1 coordinate 31,872, forward strand.
CAATGCTTGGGTTTGCTGGCTCCAGCAGTGGTCAATCCACTGGATTGGAGGAATAGCTTCCTGATAGTGCCAATCTCGATAAATTTGCGCTAAAGCCTGATGCAGCGATGTTCCTAGCACCGCCGAACTGAAAAATGACGCACCCGGAACCCGTCGCTCGTACCGAAAATAATAAGCCTGTGGGCAACGGTAGTACGATTGTAGCTTTGCTGCCGAGAGGGAATAGGTCATAATCGCCGGAGATAGTGTGGAGTGTCAGCGCCGGATGCTCAGATCCGCAGGCGGCATTTCACGATCTATGATGACACTATATATAGGATTCGAACAGATCACTTTTGATAGATCATTCCTATATATAGCGTTGAAAACTGGAATAAACAGATCTCAATTCGACTTTCCCGCTTCAAACCGTCACCAAAGATACAGTAAGGTTCTTGGGAGTTGATTCCTGCTAAACGTTCTCAGAAATTCTCATCTTGAAACCGATTACGGGGTTGGTGTGCCCGACGGGCGCGCAAAATCTGCAATCGGGCACTGCTACTGATTTTCATAGTGAGAATAGCTGGAAAGTTCCACCCCGCTTTGAGTAATTTCTTTAACAACTCTTATCATGGGGTTAACGTCTTTCACTCACTGCTGATGCTCAGCCGTATTAAGGATATTGCCGCTAATCTGGCTCCGCGCCTGGTCGAAATTCGCCGTCATCTCCACAGCCACCCCGAATTAAGCGGCCAGGAATATCAAACGGCTGCCTATGTGGCCGGGGTGCTCTCTTCATGCGGACTGCATGTTCAAGAACTGGTGGGCAAAACAGGTGTCGTCGCCGAGTTGATGGGAACCGGGGAAGACACGCGACTGTTGGCTATTCGAACTGATATGGATGCGCTGCCTATTCAAGAGCGGACGGGGCTAGAGTTTGCGTCTCGGCAATCAGGCATCATGCACGCTTGTGGTCACGACGTTCACACAACCATCGGATTGGGAACGGCAATGGTGCTCTCACAGGCGGGCATTCCGCTTCCCGGAAAAATTCGCTTTTTGTTTCAGCCTGCCGAAGAAACGGCGCAGGGGGCTAGCTGGCTCATCCGGGACGGCGTGATGGAGGGCGTATCCTCCATATTTAGCGTACATGTGTTCCCTACTATTCCGGCTGGCTCGGTTGGCATCCGCTATGGCGCACTTACCGCCGCTGCGGATGATCTGGAACTGACGATTATTGGGGAATCGGGGCATGGCGCGCGTCCTCACGAAGCGATCGACGCTATTTGGATTGCGTCACAGGTGATTACCACGCTGCAACAAGCCATTAGCCGCACGCAGAATCCACTGAGACCCGTCGTTCTCACCATCGGGCAAATTCAGGGTGGCCGTGCTCCGAATGTTATCGCAGACCAGGTGCGCATGTTAGGAACGGTGCGATCGCTTCATCCTGAAACCAGCGCCACGCTGCCCGACTGGATCGAGCAAATTGTTTCGAGCGTTTGTCAGTCTTTTAACGCTCGCTATGAAATGAACTATCGGCGGGGTGTTCCCTCAGTTCAAAATGACCCAACCCTGACCCAGATTATGGAAGCTGCCGCCGAGGAAGCCTGGGGGCGCGATCGCGTCCAGCTTTTACAAGAACCCTCGCTCGGCGCAGAAGATTTTTCACTCTATCTCGATCACGCTCCGGGTACGATGTTCCGGCTGGGGGTAGCCTTTAGCGATCGCCCCAACTATCCTCTACACCATCCCAACTTCCATGTCGATGAAGCATCTATTGTGACAGGCGTTGTGACAATGGCATATTCGGCCTATAAGTACTGGCAGCAGAAACCGTAGAGGAGGCAGAAGGAGGAGGTTGGGTGTTGAGTGTTAGGTGTTAGTGAAGGCAGAAGGCGATCGCAATACCCCATCCCCATCCTCCTATAGCAACCGTTGAGATGGTTAGGACAAAGGGTCTGGGGGCTGCGCCCCCAGCCAGGGTTTCCACCCCTGCACCCCGTCCTAACTAACCCCTCGATTGCTATATACCCCACTCCCTCTTTCCCCAACACCCAACACCCACCCTCTGCCCTAAGACGGTGAGCGATATCTCCTTGTTTTGTTACGGTTAAAACCATGAAGCAATTTAAGGGTTTCCACAGTTATGGCATCATCTACACCTTTAAAGGGAATTGAGCTAATTGACTGCGCTAAAGCTAATGCAAAGCAGGGCATTGAAACGACGACTCAACTTTGTGGTTACGGTGGTGATTTCCGTGCCTTTAGAACAGAGCTTCAAACAGCTTGTAATGATATCGGTGTGGAAATCCACGAGTTGAGCGATCTGATTACCGACCAGCAAACGGTGTTGCAGCAGGGAGGAATCGAAGTTGCTCCTGATACGCCATCAGAGTTGTGATGGTTGCCATTGGATGCGATCGCTTTTCTGATCCTAAATCCGCTTGAACTCCCTATCGACGTGAATGCGATCGCGCCATGTTAGCCGTGCGACGTGCGGCTGAGATGGTCAAAAGCGTGCTCCGCGAGCGTAAGGGGCAACTTTTTGCGTGCTCGTCAAATTTAGGCCCGGTTATGACAGTGAGAACTGCGTGATCGTATGTATTTCTCAGGATAATAACGGGATTTTACAGCCAGGAGTGAGTATAACCTCTCATGTCTGTTCGTGCTGTACGAAATTGTAATAAGCTCACCTTCTTAAAGGTAAAGTTTTCACGAAAGGGCAAGCCTTGGTGGCATATCGTAAAGCGAATGATTTAAATTAAGCTAAATGCCTTCCAGGCATATCTCAACCAGTTTTGAAGCAATAATTAGGCTCAGTGGATAGCAGCCTGAATAACGAACAGGGCAGCATTACGAGGCTTAACGATATAGCGTCAGGGTGAGAGATTCATCGGGGTTTGCGGCATTCTAAAACTATACACTTCCAGCAGAATAGGCCAATACGAGGCATTCTGCCTCCCGCCCAATCGGGCGCACAATTTTAACTGTCTGAATTGATGTAATGGTGATAGTGGTATTGGGCTTATTTTTTCAGATGTTTTGCTTTGCGAAGCCTTACATTCATCGAGCGATACCGTAAACGCAATTCAGTACATCGAATGTTTGGGAGCTTGTCGGCTCTAGGGGAGTGAATGCCCTTCTACACATTGCAAATTTTAGGTTTCTAGTACTGGTGTTTCTCGGTTGTTCAGTTTTGCTCTTGCCATGCTTCCCAATGTAGATGACTCTGGATTAGGTATTATTTCATCTGACAGGAATTTGTACGTGTCTTACTCAGATGCCATTATTGGAGCGGCTATTTTTGATTTAAGCGGGTTGCCCAAGGAGTATTTCACAACAAGTGAGAGCAATGATGTGAGCTGGGTACAAACAATCTTTCAAGCGTTAGGCTTGCAATCACTGTTAGTTTCGTCGCTTCAGCTAGAGGGATTTCATCACGCTGTTGTACATGGTACGGAGTATCGAGCTGTTGTTGTTCGACAGCGATCGCGCTATACAGCTTTACTTTTTCGCAACTCAGACCTTCAAGAGATCTCTGCTCCGTTTATTCAGTGGGTTCAGGAGTTCGATCCCCGCACGCTAAGAATCAACGCTCGGTTTAGCTCTGTCTGACCTAAAACAACGTGAATTCGCCCAATGGGCTTTTAGGTTGCGCAACCTAAAAGCCAGATTTTGCGTTAAAGCAAGAGGGCTGGAATTCTAATCACGTAGAATTCCAGCCCTCTTGCTTTAGCTCATCTAACTCTGGAGTTGTGCCATTATGCAACTCTCCGGTAAAAGCCTGGCACCTCACAAATTTTAACCTTTACCTTCTCCAGCCAAAGGCTATCCGGCAGACTATTAAAGTCAATCAGTCGTTAAGCCTCATCATGCGCTTCGTCGCCCGATGGCCCTGGCGATGATTTGTAGATGGCGTCAAGCTGTTCACGCGCATCTTCAACCGTCATCGATCGCATGACCAGGAACGGCTCGTTAACAATATTTCCAGACTCATCTAATAACTCAGGATGGGGGACGGAGCGCATCCGGCCTCTCGCAGAAAATTGTGACCCTGGTGTGTTTGGGGTAAATCTCCCCTGCGGACTGTAGAAACGCTGCGATTCCGCACCCAACATCATCATATTGCGGATGAGATTGCCGACCGCTAAGAAAGCAAGAATCGTAAAAGCGAGAATATATATGAGGTGTAGCATAATCACTTTCTCCGAACCGGATAGCTCGATGACACAAGGAACCGTTTGACTGATACGTCAGAGATGAGCATCAATGCTGAACTGAAGTGTGATTAAGGAGGCGATCGCCCCTATCCTAATCACGAGTTTCGATCTAGTCTCTCAGATTTCGAGGATTGAATCTAGATCAGCTTCATTCATCTGAACTTTCTAACCGAAACCGAACCGCAACCTTCCAGCATTCAGTGACAAGCTGATGCCAAGTCATTAAAACGGATGTTTCTACACCAACCTGCTCTTGAGTCAATCTCAACAGCATTTGAGTCGTGCTCACTTCTTGTTGAGCTTGTCTAACCCTGGCCAACAAATCAGCCTGATTTTCGTCTCCCAGAAAACTAATGTCCTGAGATTCTAATAGAACGCGAGACTGCTCAAACCAATATTGAAAATCGTCCAAAAGTGGCTCTAATAGAGTCTTTAGCAGATCCGGCTCAGGCAGATTGGAGTTGAACATATCTTTTATAGACTTCTATTTTATGCGGTAATCTTAACGTAATTTACGTTTTGTTACAATCTATCATAATTGTTGTCATGCGTTGTTGAGATCTGCCACACGGGCTAAACTTCGTGCTCTGTAGGACTGAATGGTTTGCAGCCAATTTTCCGTCTTTAGCTTTACTTAGGAGCATGTAAAAATTAAACCCATAGTTTTAATTTTGGAAGGTGCAGCTGAGCCGCACCTTCCAAAATTAAATTTCGGGGCTTATTAAATTCATGCTTTCAAGGATTTGGACGATAGTCACACGCCCATCCTCATAACCCGCAAAATTACAGGAATTCTTTTTTATTGATGTAAATCCGACCTATTGATGTAAATTCAACCAACAGGCTTTAAGAGTTGCTGTGTAACGTGCAATAACCCTAACAGCCCGATTTTGTTACGCGTCGCGCACGCAAAATCAGACTACAAATTCACGTACTTATTAAGTAGGTAGCCCTAATTAAACCGTGTTATAAAAACCGGGGGAGTGCCCCGGAGGGGCACTCCCCCGGTTTTTAATTACGCCCTTCTACTTAACAGCCGTTCTCATTTGAAAGCGATCGCGAATTTGGCTTGCCCGATTGGCGCGCTGAATCTGCGATCGGTGGCTGTGCAGGCTTGCCGCAGGTGAACTTACATAGCCACCAGTTGGCATACTGAGAATTGCTGATATATCAACTTTGCGATCGATTGGGGATAGGTGATTGGATAAGATAGAGGCTAGAACCGCTAATTAATTGACTTGTAAATCATTGGTAACAATGCCTAACTCAGCCGCTTCAACCGCTACAGATCAGCCAAATAAGATTCATCTGCCGCGCACCAGCGAATCGGAGACTTTAAAAAAGATTCGCCATACCACCTCTCATGTCATGGCAATGGCGGTGCAGAAGCTCTTTCCCAAGGCACAAGTTACAATTGGCCCCTGGATTGAGAACGGCTTCTACTACGACTTTGACAGTCCAGAACCGTTTACCGATAAAGATCTGAAGGCCATTAAAAAGGAGATGACCAAAATCATCAACCGAAAATTGCCTGTAATTCGGGAAGAGGTCAGCCGAGAAGAGGCAGAGAGCCGGATTAAGGCGATCAATGAGCCGTATAAGCTAGAAATTTTGGAAGGGTTGGAAGACCCGATTACGATTTATCATCTGGGCAATGAATGGTGGGATCTGTGCGCAGGTCCCCACCTGGAAAATACCTCTGAGTTGACCCCTGATGCGATCGAGCTAGAGAGTGTTGCAGGAGCGTACTGGCGAGGCGACGAAACGAAGGCTCAACTTCAGCGCATTTATGGCACGGCCTGGGAAACGCCTGAACAACTGGCTGAGTACAAGCGCAGACGCGAAGAAGCGCAAAAGCGAGACCACCGCAAACTGGGCAAAGAATTAGGGCTATTTATCTTTTCAGATATGGTTGGCCCCGGTTTGCCGCTGTGGACGCCCAAGGGAACGATATTGCGATCGCTCCTGGAGGATTTCCTCAAACAAGAGCAAATCAAGCGGGGCTACCTGCCTGTCGTGACGCCTCACATTGGTCGGATCGATTTATTCAAAACTTCCGGCCACTGGCAAAAGTATAAAGAAGACATGTTCCCGATGATGGCGGAAGATGATGCTGCCCGTCTGGCTGAGCAGGGCTTTGTGCTGAAGCCGATGAACTGTCCTTTCCACATTCAGATCTATAAGAGTGAGCTGCGCTCTTATCGAGAGTTGCCCATGCGATTGGCTGAGTTTGGGACGGTCTATCGCTACGAGCAGTCGGGCGAATTGGGTGGTTTAACTCGCGTGCGCGGCTTTACCGTAGATGACTCTCACCTGTTTGTGACGCCTGAACAGTTGGATGCTGAGTTTTTGAAAGTGGTTGATCTAACGCTGAGCGTCTTCAAGAGTTTGCGCTTGCAAAACTTTAGAGCGCGGCTCAGCTTCCGCGACCCGACTCAAGATAAATACATCGGCTCGGATGAAGCCTGGAATAAAGCTGAGGGAGCGATTCGACGAGCCGTTGAATCGTTGGGAATGCCTCACTTTGAAGGAATTGGAGAGGCGGCCTTCTATGGTCCCAAGCTAGATTTCATTTTCCAGGATGCGCTCGATCGCGAATGGCAGTTGGGTACGGCGCAGGTCGATTACAACCTGCCGGAGCGGTTTGACCTGGAGTATGTTGCAGAAGATGGGACACGCAAACGTCCTGTGATGATTCACCGCGCTCCCTTCGGCTCGTTGGAACGGCTGGTAGGCATTCTGATTGAGGAATATGCAGGGGATTTCCCGCTGTGGCTGGCTCCGGAGCAGGTTCGCCTGTTGCCTGTCACTGAAGAGCAAGTGAGCTTTGCCAAAGATATTGCAGCGCAGATGCAGGCGCTCAATATTCGGGCGGTGGTCGATTTGAGTGGCGAACGGTTGGGCAAACTGATTCGCAGCGCTGAGAAAGAAAAAATCCCGGTCATGGCGGTGGTTGGGGCGAAAGAGCAAGAAGCCAATGCGCTCAGCATTCGAACTCGTGCGTCTGGTGAGTTGGGTTCGATCGCAGTTCCCACAGTGATTGAGCGGTTGAAGGATGCGATCGCCAATTACGCCGACTTTTAATCACAACATGAATTCGATAGCCCGATTTTGTGTGTGCGCCGCACACGCAAAATCGGGCTTTTGGAAAAGTGGCGCATTGCGCAAGCCTTCCAAAAGCCCGTTTGTCGAATTCGCGTCTATATAGGGTACATTCGCAGGGCAATTCACAGAGCACACGGTAGGGCGAATGATCATTCACTCTGACCCAAAGCTGCACCCGCTTCAAATTAAATTGTTCCGTTGCGACGGACTACCACATCTGATCGTTTAGCAGAACTTCGAGCGCTTCGTCGGTTGAAACCCAGGCAGCATCCAATGCATCTGCCATCGCTGGGTTTAGGCTGCGAATTTCGTCCGCCAGTTCTAAAAGTTGCTCAGAGAGGTGCTTTAGCTTGTCTTCAGCGATCGCCTTTGCTTTGATGCGTCGATGGGTATAGCGATGCCCTTTGCTTTCAGCGGGTGGCAGTGCAGCATAAATATCGATTTCATCCTCCGCTTGGACTTCTAGTTCCAGCGCTTCGGATGTTCGAACTCTACCGCCAATGTCATCGATTTCTAACCGACTCAACCGTTTATGGAATTTCATAAAACTGGATAGAAAAATGTGCCCTAGAATACTTTCTACATTTAAACTGCCCAATTCTGCGGAAGATGATGACCAAAACTGTGACACTTTCCTAAATCTTCACGTTTCTCCGTACTGGTTTACAGCAATTCTTATTTTGGAGCCGATTGCAGGTTTGGCGCGCCTGTCGGGTGCAGCAAGCCCGCAATCGGTAGCCATGCAAGCTCGCTGTAAGTTGACTTGCATGGCTACCGATTTGAATTAATGAGAACGGCTAATTGGTTTAATGTGAATTCGATAGCTCGATTTTGTGTGCACGTCGCGCACGCAAAATCGGGGTTTTGAGAAAGTTGCGCGTCGCGCAACTTTCTCAAAACCCCGTTCGTCGAATTCACGTTGGTTTAGGCTTGGAAGTGGAACCCTCGACAAGTGAATCTGTCCATGCAGACGTTAAAAAATGTAGTTAATGTTCTAATCTTTTTTGTGTTGATTGCATTTATCGGAGCGAGCCTGTTTCGATTAGCAGTGTTCTTTCTGCAATCCCATCCAGTGTCTTAACGATTAATAAGGATTTTGTAATGACTGATCCATTTTCTCCAGAAGTTAGCGATCGCATTTGTAAACACATGAATGACGACCACGCCGAGGCGATCGCCCTTTATGCAAAAGCCTTTGGTGGGGTAGCCGAGGCGATCGCCGCCAAGATGATTAAGATTGACGCGCAGGGCATGGACTTATCCGTTGAAGCCAACGGGTCGGTCAATCCTGTGCGGGTGCAATTTGATCACACACTCAAAGATGCTGAAGACGCCCACCATACCTTAGTGGACATGGTGAAAGAAGCGCGGAAGAAGATGTAGTAGGGAGGCAGAAGGCAGGAGAGATAAGGGAGGTAAGGGGGACAAGGGAGATGGGGAAGATGGGGAAGATGGGGAAGTTCCAAACCACGCTCACCCCATCCCCCTACCCCCCATCCCCCTACACCCCACACCCTACGCCCCATCCCCGATCTAACGCTTTATCGCTGAGACGAATTCACTAGTCAGAGATTTTTCTAATCGAGTTAGAGTGGCTTGAAGTGCGCTTAATCCAACATCGGCACTGGACTTGGAATTATATTGAAACGGGTTGTCCAGATCGCGGATGAAGATGAGTAGATATACAAATGCAGTGAAAAGCAGACTGGCGAGGGGTAAGGACTCTGCAAAATTGGGGCTTTCCACCAGCAAGAGCGATACGGTGGTGGCGACAATGAATAGTTCAGCAATGGCGTAGGCCGGAGCGACAAAATTGGTATCTCGAATCGATTGAATTTGGATGATGAGCGATCGCAGTTTAGCCTGTTCAGACAAGACCCGACTCATTAAAGGAGCGCTGTGAAATTTCTCCAGCGTGACGAAGTGGGGTGTGAGGGCGGCGATCGCTTCAAACACGCCATTCGCATCTTTTTCCTGAGCCAACCAATCCTGGATAGTTTGAAGGATGTGCTGAAGGGCTTGCGTTAACGGCTGGGGATTATAGTCGGGATGTCCGCCAGATGCCAGTAAGTTACCATCGTTAATCGCCTCGATCGCACTACACAAGGATTCAGGAATTTGCTCGCTATCTCTGTAGTCGCTCAAGGTGCCGCTGAGAATAAACGCGATCACCAGCGTAGCGGCTGCAAAAAGGGCCTGAGTCAGGGAACTGAACGACCACACTTCCCATCCCAAACGATGAATGGCCCATTTAGCTCCGCCAAATAAAGCTGTAAAGGGCAGGGTAACGATTAAAATGCGCCATTTAATCCAACTGGCTGAAAGCGTTTTTTGCTCCATGTCTGATGCATTAAGGACTGTGGATTTATTAAAACCCAATTTTTGAGCGGAAGAAGCGAAGCTGCGTCGCACTTCTTCCGCTCAAAAATTGGGTTTTGTTATGGCAGGAACTGAGGACTGGGACGCTATTGTGACTAGTATCACTGAATCGGGTAGACCTGATCACAGGTTTCCGGCGATATGGATTGTGCAATAGGGTCAGTAGGATCACGGATTAGCGGGATTTAGATCAAGGGAAACCGTTTCAGAAATCACCTCAACGTCAGTTCTGAGATCACCTCGCAAATTCTGGAATCCTTGCATGATGAAGGGGTTCTAGAGTTTGGATATTCCCCCCTATGCAAGCTTCAATTCCTGTTCTGCCCCACCGTCAACCGCTGCGCAAAACGTTAATCCATCGATTGCTGCCAGCCCGCAAAGTGGATGTGAAACCAGAGGCGATCGCTCCCCTTAAAAATGAGCCGCCCTCGTCTGAGCTGATGGAGTTAGAAATTTTGATGCGTCCGGCTTAACTGACTTGCCCTACTTGATCCCCAGCGTTCTACTCAGCGCACACCAGGTTTGCAGTCCAACCACCCCATCTACCGTCAGTTCGGATCGTTCCTGAAATTGTCTTACTGCTGCTTCTGTAGCCGCGCCGAAACAGCCTAGTTCTGTATGGTGTGGTGTCAAATCTCCGGTTTCAATGAGCCGACGCTGGAGTCGGCTGACCTCAATCCCCACGCTGCCCGTCTGCAACATGGGCATCCTAATAGGTGCGCCTGTATGTAAGGCTTGCCAGGTTGATGCGCCCACAACACCATCGGGTTGCAAAAACATAGCTGACTGAAAGCGCTCGACGGCCCGCTTGACCTCTGAGTTGAATTGGCCATCCAGGCGATCGCCATCTGGAGAAGCTGCATAATCTGAAAACGCGTTCCAATGGAGCAACAGCTTTTGCAGTTCCACGACCGCAGGCCCGCTATCTCCTAACACTAACGTCGATCGCTGGACTGGAAGATTGGAGATACTGGGGCTAGAACTGACGACTGAAGGGATTGAAGAAAGCATAAGAATTCTCATTGCGAACAGAGCAAAATAAGCAATTCAGACTTCACGTTGATGACTGAACTGCCGTTTCTATGAGGTTCTGCATACCATTTACTGTTGGGGTAGCCAAGATCCGGCATGTTTATTTGTAAATGGGCTGCGAGTGTGTTTGCCAAAATAATGTTTTGGCAGAATTAGCTTTAGTAAACCCAACTTCTGAGTCGGAGGGACATGTATGTGTTTAGCGTCACTCCTACACTCGTTGCCAAACTCCCGCTGGGCAATGGACGCTCGTAAACTCTTGCTTCCCGTTGCGATCGCAATACCTAGTCTATTTGACGTGAATTCGGCTTTTGAGAAAGTTACGCGTCGCGTAACTTTCTCAAAAGCCGAATTCACGTTATTTGCCCACCACTCGGCATCAAGCGGCATCAAACAGCTAAAAAAATACCCCTGTCCGGCTTGTAGCGCGGCGAGGGGTATCCCAACCTAAGTGACATGATCGATTTTGTGGAACTCCAACCAGACAAACCATTGAGGCGTAGTCACAGATGCAGTAGGATAAGCCAATCTGGGTGCATCTATTGACTATCTATTGAGTCGCTGCTAGCAGCGATGAAACAGCTTATACAGGTTCGACCAGCAGCGTAATGTTGCGAATGCCGACGACTCGAACCACTTCTCCTTGAACCAATCTCCGGTTTGCTTCACATAGAGCAGGCCACCAGGAGCCTTGAAATTTAACCCGTCCAGGAGCACCGGGTTGAATCGGTTGATCAACGGTTGCTTGCTTCTCTTTCTCAGTCACGTTCATCCAAAACGGGAGAGAACTATTTGAACCACGCTGAGCCGCTTGAGTGTCGTTAGAGGAAAAGAGCGATTCGAGGGCTTTAACTGGATTGAGTAGCATCTTCCTGTCTCCTGGGCGTAACGCTTGACTTTTGGTTGGGTTCGTGAGCGGTATCGCTTTGATACTGAAAGAATGCCAAACCTGGTTAAGGATGTCAGTAGGCAAAAGTCGGGGGTTTCACCCCTCAAGTCGGGTCGGAAAAGGTCGGGTCAGGTTTGTCGGTTTGGAAAAAGTCGGGTAGATTAAGGGAGCGATTGCTCAGGGTGATCAGTGGGTGCTGCTAAGTCAATGGGTGCTGCTAAGTCAATGGGTGCTGATGAAGCATTAGAGCTTGCAGATAAGCTCATTCACGATGTCATGGGTGAACATCTAGATGACCTGCAACGGGCTGTGTTTTTGGGTGCCTGGGCAGGCCATACCTATGAGGTGATTGCAGAATCGCTAGGCTATAACGAAAGCTACATCAAGGAAGAAGGGGCCGATTTGTGTCGCCTGCTGTCCCAGGTCTTGCAAGAGCGGGTAACGAAGACCAGCTTTCGGGCTGCACTGGAGCGGCGATCGCGATCGCACACGAATGGAACTCCTCCCACCCGATCCACACAAAGTATTACAACGGTTCAACCCATTGAAATCATTCCTCAAGTTCAGGCCAACGTGGATTTAGCGCGGGTTCAGCCAGCACCACTAGACTCGCTGTTTATGGGGCGAGAAGGGGCGATCGCTGACCTCAATCACCTGATCCAGCAAGGATCAAAGGTGATTTTGATTCATGGCGAAGGGGGGTTGGGTAAAACCACCCTGGCGCGACGCTACTTTAAAACGCAGGGATTCGACTTCCACCTGGAACTGTGGATGGCGACGGAAACGCAAAATATTGCTCCGGTCGAAAGCGTGGTAGAAGAATGGCTGCGGCGAGATTTTAACCAAGATCCGGGACGCGAATTTAGCATCAACCTGGAGCGGCTCCGGCGGCAATTGCGCGATGCCAACTGGCGCATCGGCGTTCTGATTGACAACCTGGAACCTGCGCTGGACGGACAGGGCAAGTTTGTCGAAGCGCACCGTTCCTATGTGGATTTGCTGCGCGTGCTAGCCGACCCTGCTGTGCAGTCTGTGACGCTAATTACAAGTCGAGAACGGCTGTATGAATCCAGCGTGAATGCTCAGCTTTATCAATTGGGTGGATTGGAAGAGTCGGTGTGGCGGCAATTTTTTGACAGCCGTGAGATCGATGCCAATTCGCCTGCGCTGAGCGAAATGTGGCGGGCTTATGGTGGCAATGCCAAGGCGATGCAGATTTTGAGTGGGGCGATCGTTGCCGATTTTTATGGCGATATTGATGCCTACTGGCAAGACAACAGCGGCGATTTGCTGATTGAGCGTGAGTTAAAAGATTTGGTGACGAGTCAATTCAATCGCATTCAGCAAGTCAACATTGATGCCTATCGGCTGCTGTGTCGGATGGGATGCTATCGCTATCAGGATGTGTCGTCCATTCCGGCGGATGCGTTGCTGTGTTTGCTGTGGGATGTACCAGAAGCGCAGCGTCGGCAGGTGATTCGCACGCTGCAAGACCTATCCCTGATCGAAGCTCGAAAAGGGCAATATTGGCTGCATCCAGTTGTGAGGGCAACGGCGATCGCCCAACTAAGGGCCAGTGACGAATGGGAACGGGTCAACCGCAAAGCCGCCGAGTTTTGGACGCAGCGCGTTCAGGTGGTGAAAGATGCCCACGATGCTCTGGTTGCTCTGGAGGCCTACTACCACTATTTGATGATTGAGGATTTTGAAGCGGCGTGCAGTGTGATCATTCAAGGCCGAGGTATTAACCAGGATAAAGGCTTGCCCTTGGGCGCATCTTTCTATCAACTGGGGCTGCTGCAAAAAATCATCTCGGTTATCACTCGCATTATTCACAAGATCCAGCCCGACTTTCGGGCCATGCGGCTCAACAACATCTTGGGATATACCTATCGCTTAATGGGCGAGATTAGTAAAGCGCTGGAGTGCCATCAAGAATCTCGCAAAATTTCAGAACAGCTTCAGCTTGATAAACCCAAAGTTTCTACCTTATTTAATATCGGGCTTTGCAAAACAGAACTTTGGGAATTAGAAGAAGCCAAATCGTATTTCAACTCAGTTGCTGCTCTAGCAAATGAAACTGAAGATTGCGAAGAATATGTAGTATATGCCCAATGTTGTCTGGCGTTTTTAGAGTCGTGTTTAGGCCCAGGCAAGGATGCGATGCACGCTGTTCAAAATGCGGAACGAGCAGCATCGGCTTCTCCACTAACCTTGTGGGGCAAAGGATATAGCCTGCTGTATCTGAGCTTAACGCATAAGAATTTGGGCAATTTAGTCGAAGCGTTGGAGTTGTGCGATCGCACCATTCTTCACGCTGAAGAAAACCACTTCACTCAGGTTAAAGCAAAGGCAACTAGCTGTTTAGCAGAAGTTTATCGAGAGCAACAAGATTTTGAAACAGCGCTCGGCCATCATCTGAAATCGATTGATTTATTGAACGAAATTGGTGCTAAATGTGATTTGGCAGAAGCTTATTTTCAGCTCGGTTTAACTTATCAGAAAATGGGCGACGCTGGAAAAAGCCGCGAGTGTTTTCAGCAGGCGATGCGACTGTTTAGAGAAATCGATGCGCCAAAGCAGCTTGTCCGTATCCGCCAAACCCAACAAAATCCCAGAGAGTAACGTTGAGGGCTAGCAAGGGTGATAGTGCACCGCACTATCACCCTTATTACTACGATTAACCCACCAATTCGATCGCCCGTTTAACTAGAGCGTCAGCGGTGATGCCATTAACGGCCATCAGTTCGCCTGCGCTAGCGGTGGTTTCGCCTCGCTTCCAGGCGATCGTGTCGCGCTTGGCGGTGCTGCGGAGCATGATTGGTTCTAACATGCCACTGGCTCCACCGGTGACGCCGATGAGCGCATTGCCACCAAAGAGGGCATCAAAGTCGGCATCGCTGAGGAAATCGCCATCGGGTTCCGAGCAGATATCCCAGGCGACATCGTGAGAGCGGTAGAGGCGACGTGGGTTCACGACCGAAACAATGCGAGTCCCGATACCTTGTGCTTCCAGGGATGCCGCTGCTTCGTAGACCGGAGCCAGGGTCATATCACCCACCACGGCAAAGACAACTCGCTTGCTGCCGGGGGTTTCCTTGAGGGCGATCGCTCCATCCTTCAATGCCTGACGAGTTTGCTCAAAGGTTGTGCGGATCGGCAGCGGTGATTTGCTGGCGGTAATGACAATTCCTTTGTTTTTGGTCGTCAACGCCCACTCGTAGCATGCCTGAATGCTATTGGCATCGGGTGGAAACAGCGGGAAGACGTTACCGTTGCGCATCATAGCGGCAAAGTAGGCTTCGATTTCGGGTCGCTGGTGCGTCCAACCGTTGCGTCCCTGTTCTAAGGCTCCGGCGGTAAAGAGGGTGATTGTGGATGGAGTTTGGCGGCGCAATTCGGCCATCGCTTGAGTAACCGTCTGCCAGATGGGCAGGCCGTTAATTGCAAACGATTCGTAGGAGCACCAGAGAGAGCGGCTTCCCATTAGAGCTAGTCCTGCGGCCAGCCCAGCGCAAGCATCTTCACTCAGCGGTTCATAAACCTGACCGTCGGGGGCCTGATTATACAGATCGTCAGTAGTAGGGTGAATGATCTTCAATGCCTGGTTGATGTTGGCGATTCCCGATGCTTCGTTACCGTCGGCATTGGTGACGAGAAAGGCGCGATCGCTCTTACCCACATGTCCTACCAAATATCCCATTGCGGTCGTGGAGACTTTTGGGTCGCCACCGACTGGGTATTCATCCAGGGGCAGGGTGCCCAGATCGGGTAAGGGCAGTTCAAATTCCGTCACGGCTGTCTTAGCCGCAGGGCCACCGCCCGCCCGTTCGCAGTTGGTACGAACTAATTCCCAGGCTTTTGCAGGTAGGGCGCGGGTTTGTAGTGCCGTGACGATCGGCGCGCTGTCGAGCGTGTCTTTGGGATAAAGGTTGTGGGATTTCGCGCCACGCGCATGAACACCTGCCCCTTTGAGTTGCTTGATGATGAAGACGGTTAATTGACCATTAATGGCAGCTCGTGCGGCTTCATCGGCTCGTACCAGAACGGCTTGTGTGAAAGCTAACCGTTGCTCTAGCGAAAAAGCGGTGCTGTCTACAAAGTCTCCGGGTTGATCCTGATCGTCAAAGTCTTTCGCATCGACCAGAATCACTTCATCAAACCCGTTGCCCTTCCAGTAGGCGGTCATCTGCTCGTTAGTTTTGAGCGACACCATGCTGTGATGTTCCTGAGAGTAGCCATTCCACACCAGCACGGGCAGGAAATTGGTGACGTCTGGGTAGGCGGTGTGGAAGTGCATCATGGAGCTGAGAATGTAGGGTTCTCCCAGTCCACCATCTCCAATCGTGAAGGGGAATAGCTTGTCACGATGCAGGAGAGCGGCTGCCATTGCAAAGTGCTGTCCCTGCCCCAACGGCCCAGCCGGAGCTAGAATACCGGGAATATAGCCAGACAGGTGGCCCAGGAGTCCGTGCTTTTCGCGGAAGCGATCGCGCAATTGCTGCACGGTATAGATGCCCATGTCTTCCAGGGAGCGATCGAGGAACATGGCGCTATAGAAACCGGGGGCATGGTGGCCGACTTCCGTCAGAATGTTTTTATGGCCCAGCATGACCAGCGCGGCATAGGCTTCTGCTTGACTGGCAAACCCGCCCGGATGGCCTGATGCTTTGCTGCCGCACACCTGAACGATCAGATAGCGCAGTGCATCGGCGTAGAGCATCGTTTGGTAGACTGCATCGGGAACGGTAGGAGAGGCGATCGCTTTTCGGCCCTCTGCGATCGCGGCTGTTTTTCCGTAAGTGTCCAGTTCCGGTAACGTGTCACCAAAATACTGAATGCCTTCACAGAAGGATGGGATTGTTTGTGTAACCGCCGTCATGAACTTGATACCTCTTACGAAAACTGCGCCAGTGAGACTCTATTTATGGCTGTGCCACATCCGTTAGGACAGTGAAAACCAAAGGGGTTGGAGGCTTCGCCTCCAGCCAGGGATTTTACCCCTGCACCCCGTTTAAATCCGGGTCACTACGACTATATATACGAAACTCAATATTTGATCCTATAGCCTGATGGGTCAGGAAAAAGCTTAGTGAAACACGAAAAAGACAAGTATTCTCGATGGAAATGATAAGGACAAGCCAGAATGAGAGTGCTGCCGCTGCAATAGCCTCCTGAAGAGATTGGTCGCATGATGAGAACGCTGAGAAAGCTATTGGTGCCGTTGATTCTGATTCTGGTTGTTTCTATGGTGCGACCGGGAGTGAGCGCCTCGATCGTTACGGCTCAAGTCACGGCTGATTCGCCAGCCAGTCATCTTGATTCGGCCTTTTGGATTGCCGATGCGGTGGATTTGCGATCGCAACTGTTGGCCAAACGCATCTCTACAGCCGATTGGGTAGAGCGTATCAACCGTTCTAATACAGACTTCCTTTGCTTAGGAGAAATGCATACGGCGGAGTTTCGGCAGTTTATGGCTCAAAATCTGTTCCCTCAGTTAAATGCAGATATATTGATGCTGGAAGCCAGTGCCGTGCAGGTGGAGGAGTTGATCACGCAGGTGAATTCCAGTACGAATTCGGTTCCGCTCTTAAGTGCAGATATGGCGGCTATTCTCCGTACAGCCCAATCTCATAATCCCAATTTGCAAATTGTTGGAGTAGACCAAACTGAACAGCAAACGGCCTGGATGAATTTGGAGCAGCGTAATTCCGATCGCAAACGCCTGAGTCGTGACGGATTTATTGCCCAAAATATTCGTGACCAGCTTCAGTCTGGAAAGCGTCATGTTGCCCTCTTTGGCAGTACGCATTGTGCGACGCATGATCTGGGGTTGGGCAATTCGCGTCCATTTGTTCGGCATTTGAAGGGAATCGTGAGGGGCGATCGCCTCAAAAGCGCTTTACTCATCTCTTCCACCCAAAACAATCCGTTTACCCTCATGCTCAAAAGCCTTGGGCTGGATGGTGAATCGCTGGTCATTCCTGACACCAAAGCGATTTCACCTGAAACCTATAACTTTCGGTGGGATATTAAGTCCTTCTTCGAGAATTATGACGCTCTGATTTACTTTAACGAACGCTGACGAACCGCTCCTGGGCGATCGCCCGCAAGTGCTGCACCTCTTCCCGCCGCGCCACCGAGAGGGGAACGGTAGATTTGATCGTCTGGATCAGGAGTGTGCTATCTAGCGGTCGATTCAGATGCAGTGCGTGGTACAGCGCCGAGATTACAGCCTGCTCAATCTCTGCTCCGCTAAAGCCGTCGGTGGCTTTTACCAATGCCGGAAAATCAAACTGCTGGGGCACCTGTTTACGCTGAAGCAGATGGGTTTGCAGAATCACGCCTCGTTCTGGCTCGTTGGGCAAATCGACGAAAAAGACTTCATCAAATCGACCTTTGCGAAACAATTCAGGCGGCACCTGCGAAATATCGTTGGCGGTTGCGACTACAAACACATCCTGCGATTTTTCCTGCATCCAGGTTAGAAATGAGCCAAACAAGCGGCGGCTTAATCCTCCGTCTGAGTCACCCGAACTAGTCATAAAGCTTTTTTCAATTTCATCAATCCACAGCACCGCAGGAGCCATTGACTCCGCTAGTGTAATCGCTTGCCGAAAATTCTTCTCAGATTCGCCAATGTATTTGTCGTAGAGTCGGCCTGCATCCAGTTTGAGGAGGGGCAGTTTCCAGGTTTGGGCGATCGTTTTGGCGGCTAGAGATTTTCCACAGCCTTGAATTCCCACAATCAAAATGCCTTTGGGCGGCTTCAGGTTTAGGGCTTGTGCCTGGGGACTGTACCCCATCTTGGCCTGGACTAACCAGCGTTTCAGTCCGGCAAACCCACCCAGATTCAGCGGCTTGTCGTTCACTGGGAAATACTCTAAAACCCCATTTTCCTGAATGATTTGGGCTTTGCGCTCCAGGATCGTGCTGACATCATCAATGGTCAATTTGCCATCATTCAGTGCGGCATAGGC
>DATNPS010000022.1:0-9410 GCA_036703095.1 Crinalium sp.
AGCGTCTCCAGCCGCACATTTTTAAGCCAAACTCCAGTATCGGAAACACCTTCAAAGGATACGAGGGTGTGATTACCAACTTGAGTGAGCAATAGCTGACTGGCTGTAAACCCAGATCCTTCAAATTTGAGGGTATCTGTCTCGGCAAGAGTAGCAGCGGAAACAGATGAACCCCGTCCCACACCGCCAAAATCAGTCACTACATCTATGCCGTCTCTTTGGCGAATAACGAAGCGATCGCGTCCTCCTCCTCCTGTCAAAAAATCAGTTCTACCATCACCGCTAAGCCAATCATTTCCTCGTCCTCCATTCAAATAGTCACTTCCAGTACCGCCAAACAGCGAGTCGCTACCGAAACCACCCTGCAATATATCCTGACCATCTTCACCTTTCAGCAGGTCATTTCCATCAAAACCAGCAATATAGTCGTTCGTTTGACGTCCTTTAATATTGTCGTTGCGAGTTGTCGGAAATCTACCTAGCTTGCGAGTCAAAATAGCTTCACCCATGCCGAATGCATTGACACGCCGAAAGTTCAATCCTGTATTGACTACATTATCGTCCTCATCATCTCCATCCTTAATGATGTCACCCGTCACCTTCAGCAAAGTACGGAACTCTTCAACCTTCAACAATCGGCCCAGTTCCCGAACTGCAAGCTGTTGCGCTAAAGCAACCAGACCTGTGATATGAGGAGCCGCCTGACTGGTACCTGACTCCTGATTGGTTCCTCCTTTAGTATCAGCACCTTCAACTATAGCTCCAGGTGCAAAAATATCTAACAGCGTCGGATGCCGTTGCGAAAAACTAACAATGCGATCGCGTCCTGTCGTTCTATCGATCGGAAACTTTCTGGTACCATTAGGCCATGAACTATAACCATAATCATCATTCCAAACGGCACCAACACTAATAGTATTAGGATCGGCTGAATAGGCAGTAACGCCCAGTTTGCTGTTCAATTCATAAAAAGCATTACCTGCTGCTGTAATAACAGCAATACCTTGACTTGCCAGAGATGCGAGTTGCTTACCAGAGAATGAGTCAGGAATTGCACGAGTATACGCTAGGCCATCTTCCACAGACATATTTACACTAACAATGTTGTATCGTCTTGCGTTATTGATAACCCATTTCAAGGCTTCGTCAATATCTCTAGGATCAGCTCCACCTTCTTCAAAAGGAGTTTTATCTTTGAAAACTTTTAAGTGAATAATGTTGACACCAGGAGCGATACCTGCCGCAATACTAGAAACATTCGAGCCATGCCCACTGGTATCACTTGCATCTGGATCATTGTTGCCAGAAAAGTCATAGCTAAAGACAATTCGATCTGAAATCCCATTCTTGTCTTTATCTGCCCCAAAAAACGGATGGTTCAGATCAATCCCTGTATCTAAAATCACGATAGAGGAGCCGCGTCCATCAATTCCAGAGAAGAATGGGCTAGCACGAAATTTGTCTAGTGCAATTTGTGAAATTGACGGTCTTAGTAAGGATTGAGCAATATCTTGAGCACTTTCTTGAGATGCCATTAGTTGCCTACCCGTGTCTATTGATTGACGTGAGCTTATCGCAATGGCTATAGCTTGAATAGATGCAGAACAGTGAAATTCTCTGATCTGCACCGTTCTGCACTCATTTTCGAGTGAACTTGATATAAAGTATTGAATGATGGTATTTAGATAATGTTTTTCGTTGTGCAGATTTAGTTCACACAACAAAAAGTTACTGCCCTGTTTGAGATATCAAGTCTTTCATACATGTCAATCAACCGACAGCTATGATGAATCACAGTAGCGGCAGCCGCAGTGTTCAAGCCTCTGAAGCTGGAATTGAAGCGATTGAGGCTGAGCGTATCAAGCGTAAGTGGACTCGCCAAGCGCTAGCTGATCAAGCAGGGATTCATCTAGATACACTAAAACGTTTACTTCGTAACGTCAGAATCGATCGAGAATCTGTGCGCAAAATTGCAGAAGCGTTAGAGCTACAGCCAACAGCGATCGTTCAACCGGATGAATGGTCTTTATCCAAACTGCCGCGAAATAAACCAACCTCGAAGATTGAACCTGAAAGTAGTATTAAGGTTTTGATTTGCTCTCACTGGAGTAATTCTCAAAGTACGTTCATTCAACTTTTAAGTACGCATTTGAGCACTACGCAACACACCACACGTATCATTCAAGACATTGAAAACGTTGAACTGCTATATCTCAATGAGGGATTGGAGTGGTGTGACTATTTAGTACTGCTGTTATCGCCGCAAGCAGCAGTCAGTGAGATGATGACTGAAACCATACAACGTGTTAGATCGTTGAGAAGTTTACGTTGCGATCGCAGACCTCACGTTTTGCCGATCTATTGGGAAACCAGCGATTTGCTCAATTACGATCAGCGTAGTTATTTACAGGGGTTGCAATCATGGGAATGGCGATCGCCAGATGATACGCCCAGCCTAATTCAAAGTATTGTCAGGATGCTGCAAACCAATCCATCTCCACTCTACAAACCAGAGATAGAATTTCCTATTCCCCCTTTGAATCAAGAAAAGATCGAAACACTGCCCCTGCCGAGTGCTGAGCCAGAATTGCCAGAAGGTCAGGTTGAGCTTGCATCTGCCTTTTATATTGAGCGGCCCCCGATTGAATCCCGCTGTTATGCAACTATCAGCAAAGGTGGCGCGTTGATTCGCATTAAAGCCCCTCGACAAATGGGCAAAACATCCCTAATGGAACGAATTTTGTATCATGCCTCTCAACGAAGCCATCTGACAGTACCCTTAAATTTTCAGCTTGCTGATGGAGGCATCTTCTCAAACTTAGACAAATTCTTACAGTGGTTTTGCGTGAGTATCACATGGCATTTAGGATTAGCCGATCGCCTATCAGACCATTGGAATCCGCTACTGGGCAGCAAGATGAGTTGCACCAGCTATTTTGAGAAATACCTCCTCAATGAGATCGACGGTGCCTTAACGCTAGGGCTGGATGAAGTTGACCTGGTGTTTCAACACCCTGAAATTGCGTCTGATTTTCTAGGTCTTTTGCGAGCATGGCATGAAGCAGCCAAAAATCGAGAGATCTGGCGGAAGTTGCGGTTGGTGGTTGTGCATTCCACTGAAGTGTATGTACCGCTAAACATCAATCAATCTCCCTTTAATGTAGGATTAGCGATCGAGCTACCAGAGTTCACACCAGAACAGGTTCACGATTTGGCTCAGCGCTATCGCTTACAGTGGGATTTTTCCCAAGTTAAACGATTAATGGATATGGTAGGTGGTCATCCTTTTCTGATCCGGCTGGCGCTATATCATCTTGCCCAGCACGATCTAACCCTCGATAAGCTCTTGCAAACCGCACCAATGGAGGCAGGAATTTACAACGATCACCTGCGTCGTCACTGGTGGATTTTAGAACAACATCCTGATTTGGCGATCGCTCTCCATAAGGTCATTTCTGCGAATCAACCAATCCGATTAGAAACATATTCTGCCTTTAAGCTGCACAGTATGGGGTTAGTACGTTGGGAAAATAACGAAATTATGCTGCGCTGCCAGCTCTATCAGCAATACTTTGGCGATCGCTTACATCAACCATAGCTTTATGACCAATAGCGTTCCATCTAATCCTTATGCTCAAGCGATAGACGCCTACGAATACCAAGTTGGTGGTAGTCTACCCGCCGATGCGCCAACCTATGTCAGACGACAGGCCGATCAACAGTTATATGAGTGTCTAAAAGCAGGTGAGTTTTGCTATGTATTGAACTCCAGACAGATGGGAAAGTCTAGTTTGCGAGTACAAACCATTCAACGTTTAGAAGCAGAGAGAATCGCGTGTGTTGATATCGATATGACGATGCTGGGCAGTCAAGATGTGACAATCCATGCATGGTATGCAGGTATCATCTACGCTTTAATGACCAGGTTTGATTTAAACCATTCCTTTCAGCTAACAGAGTGGTGGAACGAGCATCAGCTATTGTCACCTGTACAGCGATTAGCGTTATTTATCGAAAATATTTTACTACAGCTAATATCACAACCCATTGTGATTTTAATTGATGAAATTGATAGCGTCCTTAGTTTAGAGTTTAAGAGCGATGATTTCTTTGCGTTGATTCGAGCTTGTTATAACAAACGAGCAACATGTTCAGCCTATCAACGTTTAACGTTTGCCCTTTTAGGCGTTGCAACTCCTTCCGATTTAATGAAAGATAAAAGTCGAACACCCTTCAATATCGGTCGTGCGATTCACCTAAACGGATTTCAATTAGAAGAAGCTCAACCGCTGGCAAAAGGGCTGTTAGGCTATGTTGGCGATCCTCAAATTGCATTACGTATCATTTTAGGATGGACCAATGGGCAGCCGTTTCTCTGCCAAAAACTGTGCCAGATTGTTCGAGAAAATGCAGAGCAATCAGCGGTTGATCTTTCTTCTCAAACCTCACTGGCGACTGCATCGTACGTTGAGCAACTGGTTTACACCCATATCATTCATAATTGGGAGACTCAGGATGAACCAGAGCACTTGAAGACGATTCGCGATCGCCTGTTAAGAAACGAATCTCGCACAACACGTCTGCTCAGTCTTTATCAACACATTCTGCAACATAGCAAGATCTCTGCGAATGATAGCTTAGAGCAAACTGAGCTGTGTTTATCAGGATTAGTTATACGACAAGCAGGTACGCTGTGTGTTTATAATCGGATCTATGCCGCTGTATTTAATCAAGAGTGGGTTGAAACAACATTAGCAGCCCTGCGCCCTTATGCAGAGGCACAATCAGCTTGGGCTAAATCACACTTTCAAGATGAATCTCGGCTCTTGCAAGGAAAAACTCTGCAAACAGCATTAGAGTGGGCCAAAGGACGTGACTTACCCGCACAAGATGAACAATTTTTACGAGCCAGTCAGAACTTTGAGAAACGCCAACTGCAAATCGCGTTAGAGTCTGAAGTAAAAGCTAGAGAATTAGAACGATGGGAGGCACAGCTGAAGCTAGATGCAGAGCGTAGCGCTTTAGAAACTGAAAGACAGGCCAACCAAATTTGGGCACAGGCTCAGCGTAAAGCGCTACGACAGATCCGGTTAGGGTCACTCATTTTGGGACTGTCGCTGATAGGGGCAGCCGTGGCGGGAGGATTTGCGATCAGCGCCATGCACCAGCGAAAAGCCATTCAAGAAAGTGCTCGGTTAGAACGTGAAGGAACCAGTGCTGTACAACAGTTTGCCTCTGGAGAAATTGAAGCCCTTCTGTCGGCTATGCAGGCCGGACGCGATCTGCAAGCGTTGGGGAGCGATCGCTCCCTCCCCCCTTATTCGATCAGCGGTCCTCTTTTCGCACTCCAGACAATTCTGAGCAACATTCATGAACGGAATCGCTTACGAGGGCATTATGGAGTTGTATGGACGGCTAGCTTCAGCCCAGATGGGCAACAGATTGCGACAGGTGGGGAAGATGGAACGGTTCGACTGTGGAATCTTTCTGGCCAGCAATTAGCTGTATTTCAAGTCCAGCTTGGGAGAATTTTGAGCGTTAGTTTTAGCCCCGATAGCCAGCAACTGGCTATCGCTGGAGAAGGTAGTCGGGTTCAACTCCGCAACCTATCCAATCAACGAGTCATTCAATTTCGCACACATCAGCGCAGAATTCGTCATGTTAGTTTTAGCCCCGATGCAACACTGCTACTGACTACAGGTGATGATGGGACAGCTCAACTGTTGCATGTATCAGGTCGGGCGATCACTCAATTTGGCAACTCATCAACTTATACGCCAACGGAATTTAACCCAGACGACTACCGCATGAATGCAGGCTTTAGTCCAGATGGCAGCCGCATTGTTACCGCTGGAACAGATGGAATCGTTAGACTCTGGACATTATCCGGTAAACAAATCGCCCAATTTAATACGCATCAAGGACGCCTTTCTACAGTTTGTTTCAGTCCCGATGGACAAACTCTAGTCACCGCCGGAGATGAGGGAATTGCACAACTGTGGACAGTACAGGGCCAACCGCTAGCGCCACTTAAAGGCCATCAGGGGCGCATCTTGCACGCTACTTTTAGTTCCGATGGTCAACGTTTAGCGACGGCTGGATATGACGGAAAAATTCGATTATGGGATCGGTCGGGGCGTTTGCTAACCGCGTTAAGTACCCATCAAGGTAGTGTCAGGAGCGTCAGCATTAGCCCAGATAACAACCTGTTAGTTACAGCAGGGTATGACGGAACTGCAAAACTATGGACGGTGTCGGGCGATCGCTCAGGAACCCCAATCAGCAAGTTGCAGTTGCCTACGAATCCCCATTCAACGCTGAACAGAATCAACAGTATGAGTTTCAGTCCGGATGGCCAGTGGATTGCGACCGCTAGCGATGATCACATAGCCCGGTTGTGGAATATCACAACCCACCAAGTTATTCCCTTATCAGGTCATTTGAAAGAAGTCTGGGGGGTGCAATTTAACCACAACGGAGAACGAATAGCGACCGCTAGCTACGATGGCACAATCCGCCTGTGGGATCGAACAGGTAAGCAGCTCACTCAAATCAACACCTCTCAGCACTGGATTTGGAGCGTTAGCTTTAACCAAAACAGCGATCGGTTGGCGACTGCTGGGGACGATCGCACTGCTCGGCTGTGGACTGTATTTGGACAACAAGTTGCTTTATTCACAGGGCATCCGGGCCGAGTTTTGAGTGTCAGTTTTAGCCCTGATGGACATTATTTAGCAACAGCAGGGGAATACGGTACTGTCATACTTTGGAACATGTCAGGGCAACCGTTAGTCCATTTTCGAGGCCATGCTGGCAGTGTACTCAGTGTCAGCTTCAGCCCAGATGGTCAATTTCTAGCAACCTCTGGGGATGACAGTACAGCCCGACTGTGGACGCTATCCGGTAAACAGATCACACAACTCAATGGGCATTCGGGTCGCGTGAGAGAGATACGCTTTAGCCCCAACGGCCAACTTTTAGCGACGGCTGGAGAAGATGGGACAGCACGGCTATGGAATTTAGCTGGTGAACCCGTCTCTCAATTTCAACCTCAACAGGGTGAAGTTCGAAGCGTTAGTTTCAGCCCTGATGGCAACATGTTGGCAACAGCAGGTCAAGATGGAACGGTGCAATTATGGGCCGTTCAAAGTTTAGAGGGGTTATTAAATCGAGGCTGTCAATGGCTGCAAGATTATCTTGTGACTCATCCTGATTCACCTAAAGTATGTTCAAGCTTCACAACGGATTACCACAAGAATTCACATGCGTATGGGCAGGGGGTTGCACAATAACATTCAATTTTTGCAGCGCATCCCCAATCGGTAGCGCAAACCCCAATCCTTCAATACCGCGACTGAACACTTTCTCAGTCACAATTCCCACGACCGTACCGTCTCGATTTAACAATGGCCCGCCGCTGTTACCCGGATTGATCGCAGCATCGGTTTGAATTAGCGTCCGTGAGCCAACTGACCGAATACTGCTGACAATGCCCTGCGTCACCGTATTGGAATAGCTCAACGGATTGCCAATGGCGACGACACCTTCTCCAACCCTGATCGCGTTGGTTGAACACACAGGTAGTGCTTGAACATCGAAATCGCCCTCCATCTTCAGGAGTGCGACATCAAACGTCGCATCGCGTTTCAGCACTCGTGCGGGTTGAGTGGAACCATCGTATAGATCAACATTGACTAATGCATTCAACTCGACCACATGTTGATTCGTCACAATTAAACCAGAGGGATCAATCAGAAATCCGCTCCCTCGACCGTCGGGGGTGCGAACCCCAACCACTGAGGGAATCGTATGTCCGGCAACCCGCTCAATCGTTAAGGCTGGAGTTGGAGCCGCGATCGCCTCAATGGCATAGCTCACGGTTTTAGGATTCGATACCGCTTTCGACGCATGATCCAGCGTAGAGGCAAAATCAGGCTGCGTCAGGAGCGCTTTTACACTGGCGCGAATCGCTTCATAGGTAGCAGCAGGATTATCGATGCCTTCGACTTCAGCTTCACCGCTGGTTTCACGTTGGTAGATCACAGCGTGGCGATCGCGATCTAACACTTCCCAGCGCACAGTGCGCTGCTCTTTGGTGTGATTCCCCAGCCAGGAACTATAAGAATTCAGAGCGGTGTTGGTGATAGAACCGCCAATGAGAAAGCGTCCGGGTTCGGATGCAGAAACGAGCTGATCCTCAAAAATAGACGGAGAGACAGAGGCCGTAACCGCATATCCTCCCTTAATCAACTCATCTTCTACCACTCGACGAAGACTGTCTTCCAATCGCTCCTCTAGATTTCCACTCGCCGTGTAATGATGTTGCAAGATGTTAAGCATCCCTTCATAGTGACCGCCTACGATCACACCGGGCAACAAATTGGAGCGGATTCTAGCGACTTCGACGGGTGCAAGCGAGGGAGATGCTGGAGAGATGTTAAAGCGATCGTTCTCAAGCCATTCTGCCGCAAATGCCGAAGTCGGCTGCAACATCAGAATGACCATGATCATCAGATTGAACCATACACCAAACCAACTCCAACATCTCTGGCTTTTCATTACAGGGTCTTCTTGAGGGATGTAATTAGCAGCATTTCAAAGCTCTGCTGAAGAAGAATCGGGAAATCTACCGATTGATAGATAGACCGATCGCCTTTGTCTAACTATAATCTCTGACTTCGTACATTTTTGCTAGCGTAAGAAAATTCTATTCAGCGAGTCTCATGTCGAAACCGATCGCAGATTTTGCGCCTTCATTGGGCGCTCGAAATCTGCGATCGGTAGCCGTTCAGGTTCAGCTGCGGCACACTTGAACGGCTACCGATTTGCATACTGAGGATGGTTGAATTCTATTTAGGGACTTGCCCAAAAGAAATGACGGTGTAGGCGGGAAAGCATTTTAAGACGTTCAGAAATGAGCAAACTCCTTGAAATTGATTTTTTCTTTTCTGTAGTGTTTCCCGATGCATCTCTAGATTCTGTAACCGTTGCTACCTCTGCTTATCCGAATCAAACACAGATCGCAGCAACTCTGATTTTGCGATCGATTTACATCGTGAGAATTACGGCGCGAGTTGTAGTTCAGGACAGGAAATGCTTGGGGTCTAACCTCAGGGGGTTATGCCTGCGTTACCCAGTCGCTTACGCTCGACTGATATCATCCGCCTGGGAGAAACTCCGCCATGCTCATGCCCCTCGATTTTCTGCTGCGTTGGCTGTCAGGTCTGCTGACGATCGCCCTTTTGGCGGGTGGTGGCTATATTCTCTATCAATGGCATGAAGGAGAACTGGTGAGCGATCGCTGGTTGATTTTGAGTTCGCTCATGCTGCTGTGGTCATTTTTGGGGTTTCTACCCTTGCTGCTGCTCCGTCGTCCGGGTCGCGATGAACCTAAACCGATTCGCAGCAAC
>DATNPS010000025.1:0-5651 GCA_036703095.1 Crinalium sp.
AGTTACGGATTTGCTCAGTTCAGTCGGCGTGCTGGTCGCGGCTGGAGCTATGGTGTGGTGGCACTGGTGGTGGATGGATACCATCGTGAGTCTTGCCGTTGCCCTGGTTGTTTTATGGGGTGCCCTATCGCTAATCTGGCAAAGTGTGATGGTACTGATGGGGCGATCGCCTTTGCAGACGCAATCTGGCGTTACAGATATCGATTTACAGCGATCCGCTACAGCTTCAGTCCTATCACCGATTCCTGAGCTTTCAGGAGCTGGCTGGTTGGGGAAGAACGCGTTACTAAACGGCGTAGAACTTGAATATCGCGATCCCAGCTGACGAACGGGTTTTTGAAAGAGTGATGCGTCGCGCACGCAAGATCGGGCTATCGAATTCACCTTACATTAGGACAAGGGGGAGTGGGGGCTTCGCCCTAGCAAGGGTGAACCCCTGCAACGCATCCTAATCTTGGTGAGTACTGCTATAACTTGTGGAATTGGCAATAGACTTGGTTGGCCGATTCTTCAGCAACTGCGCAATCTGAGCGATTAATTCTCTGGAATCTAAATCTTTACTCAAGTAAGCATCTGCTTCTGGAAATACATCTGCGGCTTGTTCCACAAGGTCTTCAGTAAAATAAGCCGACACTAAAACCATTAGAGGCGGCTGACTCAATTGCTGTTTAACTCTGCGAATCACATCCGGCCCGTCAGTGTGGCTTTGATAACTACGCGGTGGCATTGAGAAATCAACTAGGGCCAGATCAAACCGAGCTGCCTCTCGCATAAATTGATCCACGTCTGTGAATGTTGCAGTCTTATAGCCGTATAGATGTAGCAAATGTGCTATGACAAAACACCAGGTTTCATTATCATCGACAACAGCAAGTTGATACATAAAGAGCCTTTACGCGTAAAGCAGCTATCCTTGTCCGTTTTAAGGCATGTATAGGTGTCTGATAACTGCCTTAGGGAGTAGGAAATGGCCTAGCTGTGGCTACAGCTATAAAAACTCGCGCTATAAATCTTTATTCACATAAAAGTACCCGACCAGGTGATACCACACTGAAGGCAAATCGTAGATGCTGGTTAAGTTCCCTGCAAACAACACGGCTTGATTCAGATAGAGCGTTGCTCAGCGTATCGTACAAGCATGATATGCACAGCAACGTTTGTCATTTCGCTCTATAAATTTCTATCACTGTAGTGAATCAGGAGGAACTGCTATGAATGCGGACTATACAGGCTTACAGCTACGAAATATTGCTCACTTTCACAGATTGCTTTTATGGTCTCTTTTAGTAGCGGTGATTGCTAATCTCACCCGCTTTACCATAGGAGATAACGTTATCAGTATAGTGGTGCTTCTAGTAGCAGTAGGGTTTCAGGTATTTGCACTATACAACTTAAGCAAAGCATTAAGGCTCGGAACAGGCTCAATCATACTCCTAATTGTTGGATTATTTATTCCAGTCGTGGGTCTACTCATCTTGCTATTCATGCACGATAAAGCGATGAAAGCGATGAAAGCGGCTGGCATACCCGTAGGATTTATGGGGGCTGATCCTAACTCAATTCAATAATGAGTTTTTGGGATATTGTGTGCGATCGCCCTTGCTGCTTCACCTTTGGAGAGATTCATAAACATCCTTCCAGATCTACCGTTGTAGGTAACATCAATCGCTGGTCGCGATCCTGAATGATTAAAATTGCTGTATTCAGAGCAAATGCACTGTGAGGTTTTATCTTTGCGTTACCAGCTTTGGAGGCGTTGCGTGCTGCCTATCCTGACGCTGAAATTGTTCTAATAGCGCGCCCTTGGCGTCATACCTTTCTGACTCAGCGACCAGGGCCGATCGATCGAGTGGTTGTAATCCCGGACGGAGGCATCGGCGATGAAAGCGATACGCCTCAAGATCTGCTGGAACTGGAGCGATTCTTTGCAGAGATGAAGCGCGATCGCTTTGATATTGCGATCCAGATGCATGGGGGCGGGCGCAATTCCAATCCCTTTACGCAACGTCTGGAGGCCCGATTGACGGTTGGGCTGCGATCGCCTGATGCGATTCCGCTCGATCGCTGGATGCCTTACGTTTACTATCAGCCTGAAATTCTTCGCTATCTGGAATTGGTTTCCCTGATAGGCGCGAAACCTGTCACCTTAGAACCGTACTCAAGCGGCCTGTGAGCATCGAGATTCGTATGTCGCGGATGTACCCGCTCAAGAGGTAATAGAGTCTGCTCTGAGCCTGCTCGGAGCAAGTCAGTACGCTATCCCGGTGTAACGTTTCAGTGCGAGTGGTGGTTAAAACCGAAGTCGCGCAAACCAGACCGACGAAAACAGGTTTCAAACCCTGAAAATTACGGCGATTTTTTGCTAACTATTTCAATTAATTGAAGCGAATCGCCACACTATACCATCCCCCCCAATAGATTATATTAAATCTGCTTTCAGTTCTCTTTTCTTAATAGCAAAAAATTAGAGAAGTAAGCTGGTCTAATTTTTTGTTTCAGACTAAATAAATAGGTGATCGTAGTTAGATATAAAATCCAAAAAACTGCGCTCCATGTTACAGAAGCGCAGTTTTTTGGATTTTTTTAATTGGGATATTTCACTTACATTATTTTAGATTTAAATTTTCAAAACGAGTAAAAGAACCTCAAAATTACTTCTTAAATTCCTCTGAACGCATCACTTGGCATTTTCAAATGCTCTAACTATTGATAGACAACACGGCTAATTTAGGTGACTAGGATAGGGGTATAACCAATTGTTGAGGAATGTAACATGCAAACTGAGACTCGTCCTAGTACCGATATTCCTTCTGTTTCTCGCGCTTACAATGGTGCTGATCGGAACGCTTTTCTGTTTGGTTGGAACCCCCAAGCTGAACTTTGGAATGGCCGTTTTGCGATGATCGGTTTCGTTGCTTATCTACTGTGGGACCTGGCTGGATACAGCGTCGTTCGCGATATTCTGCATTTGGTTTCCTACTCAGCTCAATAAAAACCAACTGTTAACTAAAATCTAGATATTAAAAAGAGGATATAGCTAAGCTATATCCTCTTTTTAGGATTCAAATACTTTTAAGTCTTACGACTATAGCAATCCCAAATGAGTTGTGTGGGTGCAGTTCTCACAACCCATCCATCTCACAACTAATTCAGAATTGCTATATCTACTCAGGATCGCGGATTTAATAAAACCCGAAACATAATTTTGAAACGTATAGCTCTGTCGCACGTTCCAAAATTATGTTTCGGGTTTTAATTTATCCCTGATCCTTAGCAAATTCGATTACAGCTTGCCGATAGGATGCAGGTTGACCTGTGTCAAATGACTGTCCCTTTACCTTATAACCCAACATCCCAAAATTTTGCTGTAATTCATCTAAGCAAGAGGTTAGCTGAAATTCGCCATTTTCTCTGATATTTTGCTTAATGTGATCCTCTAAATAGTTAAATATTTGAGGTGCTAAAATATACATTCCAAAAATAGCTAAACACTCGTCCGGTGACATACCAGGAATTAGCAAGTGCTGTCGAGCATAGTCAACAGACGGCTTCTCTACAAGGCGATCGATCGCCAAAATAGAATCTGGCTCTATCCAACTCCCATACACACATCCCTTGTGGCTAATGGTTTCAATCGGTGTGCTTTCTATGGAAACCACACTTTGACCAACCTGCTGGTAAACCTTCAGCAACTGATCGGCACATGATGTTTCAGTATTAGACCGATAAACGTGATCGCCCAACAGCAGCAAAAAAGGTTCATCGCCAACCCAATCTCTAGCGCAAAAAACGGCATGACCAAATCCGTCTTGGGTAGACTGCGTTAAAAATGTAACTCGCTGCCCAATTTCGTCAAGATACTGCATGTAATCAGCATGTTTGGGAGCCAGCTTATCGAAGTAGGGAGGCTCTGGCTGCCCTTGAAAGAAATGTTCAAAGAGTGGGCGATCGCCCGGTTGCACCACGATTCCGACCGATTCAATCCCTGCACTAAATGCTTCCTCAGCGATCGCAAGAATGATCGGCTTGGCTCGACCGTCGCGATCGATGATCGGAAAGAGTTCTTTTTTCACCGCTTTAGTAGCCGGGAAAAGCCGTGTTCCATACCCTCCGGCAGGAATTACCGCTTTACGAACAGGCTGATATGTCATACCAACTACACCGTTTATTTAATTTTGGGGAGGTGCGGTTTTGCCGCGCCTCCCCAAAATTGGGTTTTATTTAATATCGCGCATTTGTCAGGATTTGATGCCAAAGGCAAAGATCGTGTAGAAGAATCCCTGATCCGAATATTCCGGCAGTTGCCTGACGCGCAGATCAACATCTACAAATCCATTGTTCCAAAAGCAATTCAACACATCTTGTGGTTCAAGCTTTGTGGACGGAAAACACAGATCGCCAACCCGATAAAATGTCCCAGAACCACACGCAGACGTGATCAGCGCACCCCCCGGTTGCACCATACTCATAATATTCTGCATGTAAATTTGCCATTGTTCTTTATCGGGGCTAATGCCTTCAGCACAGTAATGGGCCGTCACCAGTGGGTAAAAATTACGTCGTTCAAGACCTAATGGATTCGCCTCTCTAACATCACCTGGCAACACTTCGGTAATCCGCTTGCGAGCTTCAGTTTCGCGTTGCTCGATATCAACGGCTTGCGGGTCTGGATGGCCTTCCAGTCGCAAAACCTCTGCGGTGAACGATCGCCAGTTGTACGCATCTGGATCAGCCGCCAGCCATTGTTTCAGTTCAGCACGATTGGACTCTAAATATTCAGACGCATGAATTTCAGTTGCTTTAGCCGCCAGCGGCAACAAGTGAGACACAATCGGGCCACTGCCAAAATCTAACGCGATCGGAACAGGAGCAATTCGCCGCAACGATTCAACCAAAAATTCTAGGCAAAACCGCTCATCGGACATGATCCCGGCATAGTATTCATTCAGATACTCTCTGGGATTCCACGCCGAATATTCTGAATAGGTGGTGTCCTGTGTCGTTTGCATAGCAATCTCCTTAATGAACTAAGTAGGTGGTCTGAGTCAGATATAAAACCCCAAAATCTGCGCCCCCCGCTGCGCAGCGGGGGGCGCAGATTTTGGGGTTTTATATTGAATGGGGGTACTTTACTTCAACGTCTGCAAATCAAGTTGGCTTTACGGGTCAAATCAGTAACGTCTGGATGGCAGAGACTGAGGTTTGGGTAGCGTATTACTGCGAACCAAATATGACAAATAGGTTTCTAAGAGCTGGACATCAACCGATGGACAGGCGAATCCACTCTGTCGAAGGCTGCTAGCAGCATTTTGGCTATCAAACATCTGATTTCCAGCTAACCAAACTTCTAATCGAGTGAGCGATCCGTCTCCAACTAAGCCTGTTACTGCCGTTGCAAGCGGAGTTAACGCATTCACCCTGGATTGAAAGATACGCTGCCAATCGGAATACTGAACGGTCTGGATGAAGTATCCAAAACTGTTTAATTGAGCAATGATGTGTTCCAACGTCAGAGAATTTGGATTCGTTAAGTGAAATACCTTGCCGATCGAGGTGGGCTGACAAGAGATATGCGCGATCGCCTTACTTAAGTAATCGACAGGCGTCATATCAATCACCCAATCTGTTTGAGGGGCACTCTGCAATTGAAT
>DATNPS010000032.1:0-2207 GCA_036703095.1 Crinalium sp.
TGGTCGTATTGGTACAAATGGACGAACAATACCTATCCGTAAATCGTTTTCCGACATTGGTGCAGCCAAACGGGACTACGAAAACCGCATAGAAGCACAACTGCGGGATGGATACGTTGAAGTGTGAGAAGAGCGATCGCCGTATCTGAGTGAGAAGTGCTTTCGCATTTGGGAACTGCCCAATGTGGAAGCACTCTTTTATGCAAGTCAAGAAACGTTTGCTAATTGTTCTGCTCTCGATTTTCATTGAAGGAATGGCGCATCCTGTTCCGCACATTCACCCGCATTGTGAATCACCACCACCGATCGATCGGCGGCGACATCGAGTGCTGGTGAGCCATTGATTGTAGATTTTGCTTTGCTGGTATTGTTCATCAGCAAAGCAAAATTTTTATCTTGCAAATTTTGCTGGGTAAAACCTTAACCTTTTAAAGAACAGAGACAATCGCCTTTCTTCTCTTCTGAATAGAGTCTTGTTGATGTTCTCACCCTAGTCCTGGTAACGATAAATCTTGGACGGGTACAGTATCCGCCCGCAAGCGGTGAGCCAGAAGCGTGTAGCGTTTTTGGTCTTTAACCTGCTTCACGGCCATGCCGACTGCCTTTGGCCCTCCGACCAGAATGACCAGCTTTCTAGCGCGAGTGACCCCTGTATAAATCAAATTCCGCGACAGCATGACATAGTGGGTCATAAAGATCGGCAAAAT
This sequence comes from Crinalium sp., assembly GCA_036703095.1. Lineage (GTDB taxonomy): Bacteria > Cyanobacteriota > Cyanobacteriia > Elainellales > Elainellaceae > DATNPS01. The sequence continues at coordinate 708 of DATNPS010000032.1, forward strand.
CACCACTGGATACTCACTTCCTTGTGACTTGTGAATGGTGGTGGCAAAGGCTAAGGTGATTTCGTTGAGGTCAGCGTAATCATACGTCACGGTGCGATCGCCAAATTGAGCCTCAACCTCTTGCTCCTCAGGATCAATCGCTCTAATCACACCCAGATCCCCGTTAAAGACCTCCCGGTTGTAGTCATTTTTCTGCTGAAGAATGCGATCGCCCACCCGCAGGGTCATGCCGCCTCTGCTTATTTCTGCTTTGCTAGGATGGGGTGGATTAATCAACTGCTGCAACGTCTGGTTCAAGCTGCGGGTTCCCACTTCTCCCTTGGTCATCGGGCAAAGCACCTGCAAATCTTTGGCAGGGTCAAAGCCTAGCTTTGGAATCAGATGCGTCACAATATCTCGAATGCCTGTCACTCCGTGTTCTGGTTCTTCTGCATTGAACCAGAGGAAGTCGGTTGTCGGGGTATTAGATACCTTCTCCCGTTTTGGAAACTCGCCCTGGTTGATGCGGTGAGCATTGGTGACAATGGCAGATTGTTGTGCTTGCCGAAAGACTTGGGTAAGCCGAATCACTGGGATCAGTTCAGCATGAATTAAATCGTGGAGTACCGCCCCTGGCCCCACGCTGGGAAGTTGGTCAATATCTCCTACTAACAGTAAATGGGCCTCAGGGGCGATCGCCTTGAAGAGCGAGTTAGCCAGAAATAGATCGAGCATGGAAGATTCATCGACCACAATGGCATCAGCTGGAATGGGATTGTCGGCATCGCGCTTAAACTTCATCTGCTTGGGGTCAAACTCCAACAGCCTATGAATCGTTTTCGCGTCTTGTCCGGTTAATTCACTGAGGCGTTGTGCGGCTCGTCCGGTGGGAGAGGCAAGGGCGATCGTCTTCCCCATGGCTTTCCACAGAGCCACAATCGTCTTGCAGGTAAACGATTTTCCAACGCCAGGGCCACCAGTTAGGATGAGCACCCGATGTGCGGCAGCCATTGCGACCGCCTGTCGCTGTTGCTCCGATAGTTGGAGATTGTTCTTTTCCGTAAAGCGATCGATCCACCGCTCTACCCGTTCTCCATCAACAGAAACGGGCTGGTTCAACAGGTACTTTACTCGATTAGTAAGCCCCTGCTCAGCATGGAAAAATGGTGGGGCATAGCAGAGGAATTGTCCCTGAAACGCTCCAGATCCACCTTGCATCATCAATTCCCCATCAAGAGACATATCCGTAGTAAGGGTAAGGATGTCTTGAGGTTCAATGCGATGGTCTGCCAAGGCAAGGCGATTCACAGTCCGTTCGACCAATTCCGCCTGCGGTAAAAAGCAATGTCCATCTTCTGAGGCTTCGCTTAAAACATGTAAGATTCCAGCCCGGTAGCGGAACTCCGAGTTGGGGTGAATGCCCAGGTTGCGGGCGATCGCATCGGCAGTGACAAAGCCAATGCCATAGACATCAGTGGCAAGGCGATAAGGATTCGCTGTAACGGTTGCGATCGACTCATC
>DATNPS010000038.1:0-3639 GCA_036703095.1 Crinalium sp.
GCGCAAAACCCACAATAAGTTTCAAAATGAGAATTGCTGTATGCGAATCTGTAGCAAGGCAGGTTCGCCTGCGACGACCGTGCCTTGAGACCGATGGCGAGTGTTGTGCGCCTAACGGGTACGCAACACTCGCCACCGGCTTCAAATCACAGGGTTGGTACATCTACCCAGGTACCTGTTTCGTTGGATTGGTGAGTCAAATCCATCAATAGTTGAGAATAGACGCCTTCACGCAGCGAGGGCACGAGGGATTTGCCCTGGTCGATTCCGCTAATCCAACAGTCCACAACTCGCAGAAAGGGAGCTAACCGTCCGTCTGGATAGGTTTTGGGAAATTCTAATCGTTCTGGAATGGCGACCTCGGCCAGGGGTTCTCCAGCCGGAGCGGCCCACAACTTAAATCCGTGTACATAATCGGTTTGATGATCACTGCCCAAAACGAGAGTCCCGCGATCGCCATAGACTTCCACCCAGTGCCCCCGTCCCTGTCGCGCCACAGAACTGAGCAACACCTGACACAACGTACTATCGGCTAGCTCCAGCATCAGGCTACAGGTATCATCCGAATCAACCGATTTCACCTCGCCCGTCACTGGGTCAGGTCGGGCTGGAATCGTAGTGCTGAGCCGTCCGCAGAGCCGCTGGATAGGGCCAAACAACCAGGCGATGTAGTCAAAGGCATGAGAGCCAATCGCCCCTAATGCGCCACCCCCCTGATCTTTACGGGCATACCAGTTCCAGGGCTTGCTAGCATCGGCGCGGCTGGAAACCAGCCAATCGATATTAATCAATCGTTTTTGACCGACAAATCCGTCTGCCAGCAGTTCGGCGAAGCGTTGCCAAGCGGGGATAAAACGAAATTCAAAATCCAGATTGGCCGTTACCCCTTTGGCGATCGCCAACTGGTAGAGCTGAGTCGCTTCGTCTACCGACAGGGCCATCGGTTTTTCCAGCAGCAAATGTTTCCCTGCATTCAAGACGGTACTGGCCATCTCGTAATGTAGAAACGGCGGTGTAGAGATGCTCACCGCCTGAACATCGGGCAATGCCACAATCTCGTCTACCGTTTGGCAGGCATGGGGAATGTTGAACGTTGCGGCGATCGCCTTTGCTTTCTCCAGATCGCGATGATACACCGCCACGACTTCTGTGCGATGGTGGGCTTGTAAGCCGGGAATGTGAATTTTTTGACCGAATCCGGTACCGATGACGGCAACGCCGATGGTTGGTTGGGGCATTGGGTGTTGGATGTTAGGGGTTGGGGGTTGGATGGTGGGGTGCGGTGGGCAGTGACCGTGACGCATCAACCCTTTAAGCGGCGTGGGTTACGCTGCGCTAAACCATCCTACACGTCATTCGGTTTATCACACTAGGGGAAGCCGCACTTCAAAGCGGGTGCCTGAGTTGGGTTGGCTGGTGACGGTAATGTCTCCTCCGTGCTGTTGGGCGATACTTTGGGCGATCGCCAGTCCCAAACCAAGACCACCGGAACGCTGCGATCGCGCCCGATCAGCTCGCCAAAAGCGGTCAAATACAAACGGCAAATCTTCCGATGCAATCCCAATTCCGGTGTCCTGAACGCTAATAATGGCAAAATCATCATCGCCCTGTAGCGTTAACTCGACTTTTCCGCCGGGAGGCGTGTAGTGCAGTGCGTTTTGCAGCAGGGTTGAAAACAGGCGTGTCAAATGCGCACTGTCACCCATCACGGGTTCAATCTGCGGTAAGTCGGCTTTGAGCGCAATGTCCTGTTCTTCAGCCTGAATCTCAAAACCGTCCAGTAAATCTTCCAGCAGTTCGTTCAGCGGAATGGATATCCACTCGCGAGAAATATGATCCGGTGTTGTATCCATGCGGGCCAGCAGCAACAAATCTTCCACCAGGCGGGTCATTTGATTGGTAGCACTGGCGATCGCCATCATTTTTTTGACATCAGCCGGATGGATACGCTCTGGATGGCTCTGCATCACTTCAACAGATGTTTTGATGGCCGTGAGCGGACTGCGCAACTCATGAGACGCATCGGCGGTGAACTGCTTTAGTTTCTGAAAACTGCGCTCGATCGGCCTGGTGGCCTGTCGAGTCAGCCACTGTCCGCTAAACGCGGTCAATCCTAACGCCAGCACACCGCCCAACCCCAGTCCCCACCGCAGCTTTGCCAGAACAGTTTCTACGTCATGGGTCAATGCATTGACGCGGACATAGCCTTCGAGGTTTAGCGCTTGCCCTGCCTCATTGTGTTGATACACCGTCAAAGTGAGCGTGCGGATAGTGCCACTATCCACGCTGCGCGCTTCAGTTAAGTGACGCAGATTCAGCCGAACGCTCGACGGAAATACTTTGCCCTGTCTACTCAACAACTCCTGGTGTTCGTCAAACCACTCGACTCCCTGATCTACTCGCTGAATGTCTTGCAGCGGAATATCAAGATCGCCATCCTCGTCCATGGGAGCTGGTTCCGAAGGCTCACCGTTTTCTTCCCTCGCTTCAGCCTGCTCGTGCAATTCTTCTTCCTGGTGCTCTTTAACGGTGGAGAGACTATGAGCGGCCGCATCAGCCAGAGTTAGCAGACGGTCATCTAGCTGAGTGTATACACTGCTGGCAAAGACTTGATAGACAGCGATCGCCGAGCTGCCCAAAATAGCGGCCATGATGCTGAGGTAAGACAGCAACAGCCGCCAGCGCAAGGAACGAAATTGAGAGCGATCGGCCACCATATTGCTTAGAAATGTGGGTTTATTAGAACCGAATTTTGGGGTCGGGTGGTGCGGCATTACTGTGCGCCTCCACCCCAAAATTCAGTTCAGCACGTTAGTGTTCCTTTAGGCGATAACCCAACCCATACACCGTTTCGATAAAGTCTGCCGGAGCGCCTGCGGATTTAAGCTTCCGGCGCAGTTCCTTCAGGTGTACTTTAACGGTTTCCTCGCTGGGCGGATCGCTAAACGACCATAAATGATCAATAATCGCGGCTCGGCTTAACACCCGGTTGCCACTCCGCAAAAACAGTTCCATCAACTGATACTCTTTGGGCGTCAACCGTAATGGCTCAACACCATATGCAACGTCGCAAGTACTGGGATTAAGCCGCAACAATCCCCACTCCAAAATCGGCAAGAGCGTTGCATTACCCCGTCTTAACAAGGCCCGAATGCGAGCTAGCAGTTCTTGCAGATCAAATGGCTTAATCACATAATCATCAGCCCCAGCATCCAGTCCCACGACCTTATCCCCGCTGGTATCTTTGGCTGTCAGCATCAAGATCGGACTCTGACATCCCGATCGCCGCAATTTTTGGCATAGCGTGATGCCATCGATCTTCGGCAACATGATATCGAGCAGAATCAGGTCGTATGTGTAGGCTTCCAGCAGGTCAGATCCTTCCTGACCGTCACCTGCCATATCCACCATGTAATTCTGATCCGTTAACGCCTCGGCCAGTGCGTTAGCAATTCGGTCGTCGTCTTCCACGAGTAGAATTTTCATGTGCAGCGATCGAGAAAGGAGAAGGAGCAGCCATTCTCATTTTGCCAAGCAGAACGACCGAATCCTTCTCCTTCTTCCCAATTCCCTAAGAAACGGTACGTGTTTAGCGTGTCTTTTTTCCTATAGCAACCGTCGAGACGGTTAAGACAAGGG
>DATNPS010000378.1:0-4469 GCA_036703095.1 Crinalium sp.
TTTCTCAAAACGTCTGCTGTACCGTCGCTGTAACTGTCCATTCTGTATGTGATTTTCTCGTAAATATAGTCTCGAATGGCTTCTGCTTTTTTGATGATGTTGTGACGATCGCTCCCCTTCAAATGCTGAACAGCATCTTTCGCCGCCTTTTGTACAGACTCGCGATCCATGTCTAACTGATCTTCGTTTTTTAAGTATCTGGAGAATTGCAATCGCTCATCTTCAGTGAGTTCTCTGGCTGTCTCTTGCGCTAAACAATGGCGAATTCCAAACATGTGAACGGTTGCTTTCCAGCCAAAGATTCGTCGTTCAGAATGCAGATCCAGTTTGGGAATTGAGAAAACAGCAACCTTTCGATGTTCTTCTTCTGCGATTTCCTCAATTGCCATATCGAATCCGCCAATTTTCTCCAGCGAAACGAGATGCTGGCGATCGCTATTCATTGGCAGTGAGATCTTCCATTCCAAGTTCTCTACGGACGGATGCGCGTCTGCTACTTCCGGTAATGCATATAGTTTTTCGACGTAATACATTTCTACCAGCACGCCGTTTGATAGGACGGTTTTATGGGCTTCGTCGAGTTTGTAAACCAATGGATAAATAAAGTTATCGGCAACAGTCCATTCGCGCTCGCTGCCGTAATGGGTTTGAATTTGCAGTTGAAATTCGCTATCGCCAGTATCATAGACTTCAAAGCTAGGTCTGGAGTATGCCACATACAGTACCTCTTGTTTTGCCTTTGTAGAATAAACGGCAGTAATTCCTGTCGGATTGTCAAAGGGCGTTAAAATCTCGTAAATAATGGTATTGGTTTCAAGATCGAAACAATAAACGGTTTGTTCTTTTGAATCCACGACAAATAGATCGCCGTTGAAATAGCACAAATCATCAATTCCTTTACCGGGTGTTGTGCCAATTTCTGTGATGGACTCTGTTTGGCGATCGCACGCTAAAATCAACTGCTGATCTGTCGTTAGATAAATCGTTTGCTCGGTAACAGCGATTCCAGTTAAATCACCGCGATCGCGAACTGTTAGCAGAAGCGTGTTTTTGAGGCGATCGTCTGTCTCGTGATAATTTGCGACATAAACTTTATTTTGATACGTCGAGTAAAGTTTGCCATCTGCATAGCAAATGCTACTTACATCGGCATAGTCGTTGACGCTGTATGACTTACTAAATTGCTCTGTTTCGGACTTCAAATTGACTTCCGTGAGCAATCCTCGACTGCTGTCGCTCAGCAAAACACAATCATCCCGAATGCGCGTAATTCCAGCCAGCATCTCAAAAAATAGGGGACGATAGGGCGTTAACCAGGCGGAAGTTGTATCGTGGTCAACAGACGTCATGTGCATTCTCCTGTATACATTTGAACTATAGCGTTCCCTGCTGATTCTGCTGGGTTCCAGGTCAGTTTCTTTTGGACAGTTCCTCATCCATCTTGTTTCTAGGTTCCGCTTGGAAACAGGATTTTGCTCCATTCATGGAGGTAGAGCCTCCAGAGTCACATTGCTGGCCAAAAGCCAGCAACGAGAAAAAATCTGCTAGTCGTGGCCTTTGAGAAAATTGAAGTTTAATCCTGATCGGACGGTTGAGTGGGTGAATCACCCTAGTAGGCACCTCGCTCAAAAGGAGAAGCAGAATGTTCTATAGCCCTTGGGGATCAGTTCGGATTCGTACAGAATATGCTCCAGGATTCTTACGCGTATCGACGTCCCATCTGGAAGGGTTGGTGTTGAGCCAGGATTTTGCGGAGACTCATTTAAGCGAGGCGGCACGAGAAGAGGCTGAGCGATGGGGCCATTTTTATTGTTATGAGGCAGAGATAGCCTGGATGATTCCGGCCTTTGAGCTACCCCAGTTTTGGCCTCAGCTATTCGCGAATACGCCTGACCTCCTGGCGAATGCACACGATTACCTCTGGCAAAATCTGTCGCGACACAACTCCAAATATTTGCTGAAGCGAGGTATTACTCCAGAAGCGTCTGGCTTTGCAGCATGGAAAGCGGACGTGGAGGCGATCGCTCCCCATGCTCTAGCCGATGTGGCGCATTTGATCGAACCTGCCCTAAAAGGAGAAGCGATCGCTCGTTAGGATCAAATTTTAATTTGGGAACGTGTGGCTTTGCCGCACGTTCCCAAATTAAGTTTCGGGGTTTATTCAATCCACGATTCTTAACGTTCTAGCCATTGCCCCATACCATAGTGCATTCGTCTCGGTTGAATCGCCACTCCATACCAGGTGCGTAACCAGGTTCGCATTTGAGCAATTTCCTGGCGTTGGGATGAGGAAATGCGTTCTGCAAATGGCTCAATGGCTTGATGCTCAACCAGGGTGTGATTCAGCAGCATTTGGGACATCATCACGGCTCCCATGTGATGCGTGATCATATCTTCCAAAAAGGCGCGATCCAGTTCATTGCCGGATAGCGGGCTGAGGTCGCGCATCATTGGCGTATATGAATGGGTGCTGCTGCGACCCGGATACCAAACTTTTAGCCAATCTTGCATTTGCTCAATTTCGGCACTCTGCACATCAATGATGGATTGCGCAAACTGCTTCATTTCAGGACGATTGCTGCGAGCCAAGACCTGACGAGCCGTATCGATCGCCTCTTGATGGTGGGGAATCATTTGGCTGAGATAATCAAACTCGCTGCTGACCTGCATGTCCTGCATCATGCCCATACCCATGTGGCTTGCGGGACGGCTACTCATGCAGCCTGTTGGAGGGACTGCCTGGCTGGAAGGACGGTTTAGATTCGCTTGGGCCAGTGCTGCGGACGCAGCAAAACCAACACTGGCGATCGCAATCAACACAAGTGTTTTAATCGTCATAGGGATAACCTCCCCATGTAATTTTTCTACTTCTGATCGTAATACCTCTAGCCCAGCAGAGAGCCAAGAAATAAGTACATAGACACAATTAAATACAAAACCCCTCTAACGACTTGGCACAATACTTGAGGTAACGCATTGAAGCGTTACAGTTGAGGGAGAACCTTGCTGGGAAATGGATATGGTTGGAGTTCTGGTTCGTCGGTGCATGAAAGGGCTGGCGATCGCGTGTGCGGCGATCGCACTTGTGCTGTCTTTAACGATGGGTTGGGCGATCGCGTCAGAGGCTCAGACGCTGAAGGTTTATCGCGATCCATCCTGTAGCTGTTGTGAAGGGTGGATTGATCACTTGACTGCTCAAGGATTTCAGATTGAGAGTATTGAAACCCCTGACGTGAATGTGATTAAACAGCAGTATGGCGTACCTAATAATTTAACGTCCTGCCATACGGCGATCGTGGATGGCTATGTGATTGAGGGACATGTTCCGGTGGCGGATATTAAACGGCTGCTGGCGGAAAAAACACCCGTAGCGGGACTTGCCGTTCCGGGAATGCCTGTGGGTACACCGGGAATGGAATCGGACGATCAACACGATTCATTTGATGTGATTTCGTTTGACTCGCAGGGACACACCAGCACGTTTAACGAATACTCGTTTTGATCATTTGCATTCAATAGCGTTAAAAACCCAAGAGGTATGGGGGCTGTGCCCCCAGCCAGGGTTTTCACCCCTGCACCCCGTAATCGTTGTCGGTATTGCTGTCATTCAATTCGGACGACATCACGCATTCCAAACCAGTTGTAGCGATGAATGCCCCAGGGTAATCCGATCAACAGAATTAGGAAGAGGATGGTCAACGCAATCCCTAAGGGCAATCCGACGGTGAGGGTGGAACCCATATACGTTAACAGGAATGTAGATGGAATCATGCCGAATAGAGTTGCGATCGCATAAATGGGTAATGAAAGTCCTGTCAGTCCTGCGCCATAACTGATCAGGTCAAACGAGAGAACGGGCAGCAACCGCGTGATAAAAATCAGCCAGCCCAAATAGATTTCGCCTCGTTCTCTGGAGAAATAAATAGTTTTTCCGGTAAGCGCCCGGACAGCCGATCGCCCCAAGGTTCGCCCGATAAAATAAGCGACTAATCCTCCCAAAAATCCGCCAATCACGCTATACACTCCGGCAGCCAGGGTTCCCCACACGGCTCCCGCCGCCATCGCCAGCGGTGCACTTGGAATGGGGCTGATAACAACGGATAGAGCGATCGCACTAATGTAAACAAGAACCCCCAACCGTCCTGAGGCTCTGATGCCATGAATTAATCCATCCGGCGTTAGCAGATTCATCTCGGAGTGTGTGGTTAGCCATGCGTAGACGGCCAGCGATAGCAGCAAAATGGCGATCGCTACACCATTCTGCCGATTCCATAAGGCTTGCCACCACTTCCGGTTTGCCATAAACCGCGCTGCATGAAAGGTAAATTCTCCCACAGTACGTTGCAGTCATCATCCCTCTATATCTCGTTTCAGCAATTCTCAGTATGCAAATTGGGGTGAAGCAAGTTCGCCTGCGGCGAACTTGCTTCACCCCAATTGCGGGTTTTGGGGGGGCGGGGGGGGGGGCG
>DATNPS010000052.1:0-9853 GCA_036703095.1 Crinalium sp.
CCGATTGTGGATTTGGCGCGCCCGTCGGGCGCGCCAAATCCACAATCGGCTTCAAAATGATTGCTGCGTCAAATTAACATGAATTCGACGATCGGGCTTTTGAGAGAGTTATGCGTCGTGCACGCAAAACCGGGCTATCGCATTCACGTTAAATTAGGCCATTGAAAGCAAGCGATTCAGCTTATGAGGATTAGGCTAAACAGCCGTGCATAATCAACGTGTAACTACCTATAGTAGAGAGAGTCAGGTATTCAGATATACACCGCACACAAACCTGTACCACTCTTGCAGGCGTAGATAGCGAATCTACATAGATATAGCTGTCGCCATCTAAATGATTGTGGCTTTAGATCAGATATCGCGCTTTGTTCAGGGAATTCATTATTCAAGATTTTACTTATGTCTACCGCTAAAGTCTTCTATCCTACTCGAATTCTAAGCTCCGCAAATGCACCTGTATTACTAAGCTGGGTTAAAGACAGTTTGGATTTAGGAAGCAAGCGATTGTTGATTAACTTTCAAAATGTGATGTACATGGATAGCGCTGGTTTAGCTGCACTGGTTGCAGCCCGTAAATTAGCCGAGCGCGTTAATGGCAGCATTAGTCTTTGTACGTTGAATGGTCAGGCTCGCATGTTATTTGAGCTGGCTGGCATGGAAAACATGTTTGAAATTTATGCTCACCCGAGTGAATTTCAAGAATCAATCCACCAGAATGTTTAACTTGAATTTGACAATCGGGCTGTTAGGAGAGTGGCGCGTCGCGCCACTCTCCTAACAGCCCGATTGTGCGTGCGCGGCGGGCGGCTGAAATGATTCTACTGAATTCGCCCCACGTTAACCCAGGTCTGTAAGGCCGTAAGGTATGGGAATGGTGACGGTAAACGTCGTACCACAACCCACCTTGCTCTCAACGCTGATCTGCCCTCCATGCAAATCAACCGCTCGTTTGACGATGGCCAGTCCTAAGCCTGTTCCCTGAATCTTTCCAACATTGGAGGCTCGGTGGAAAGGTTCAAACAAATGCTTGCGATATTCTTCCGGAATTCCAATTCCTTGATCCTTCACTTCAAACACGAGTTCCTCAGACTGACACATCAACGTTAACCAGACGATGCTGCCATCAGGTGAATATTTCACGGCGTTGATCAACAGATTATTGAGCAAATGCCACAATAACTTTTCATCTACATTGACCATCCAGGCCGATTCTGCACAAACAAACTGAATGTCATGCTGTTCTCCAGCGCTGACCTGCACCATTTCGACCAACTCCTGGCAGAAATCAACCACCTCCAGAGGAGACAGCATTAGCTCTAACTTTCCGGCTTCTACTTGCCCCAGGGTGAGCACATCCTCTAGCAAGTCGTTCATGCTTTTAGAAGCGGTTTGAATGCGCTGAAGGCTTTGCTGCTTTTGCGCTTCGGGCATCTGATCACTGTAGTTTTGCAGTAGCTCCGTGGCAACTCGAATAACAGAAAGGGGAGTGCGAAATTCGTGTGAGGCCATCGACAAATAGCGCGTTTTTAATTCGCTGATCGCTTCTGCTTCTTGCCGCAGCAGTTCAGCTGCCGCTAATGCTTTTTGAATGTCTACTTCTGCTCGATGCCGGGATAAAGCAATCTCAATGGTGGCTCGCAGTTCTCTATCCTTGAAGGGTTTAAGGATATAGCCAAAGGGTTCTGTACCTTTAGCCCGCTCTATCGTATTTTCATCTGCGTTAGCTGTCAGATAGATGACGGGCAGATTTAACGTCTCCCGAATCTGCTGGGTCGCTTCAACACCATCCATGTTGCCTTGCAACATGATATCCATCAGCACCAGATCAGGCCGATGTTGTGTAGCCGCTACGATCGCCTCTTCACCCGTCGCCACGATATCGGCTATTGTGTAGCCCATCTTCTCCAGACAACTGGCAATGTCCTCAGCGACAATTGCTTCATCTTCGACAATAAGAAGTTTGATGGGGGACATATCAACGGGACGAATGAAGGTAAGACATAGACAGCGGGGGCTGAGAAATCAACAAGTGCTTGAGCGGCTTGCGTCAGAGTAGCAGCTTGAAGTCGGTCAGTAACTGTTGATCATTCATTGCCAGCAGCTCATGGCTAACCCAGTGACGATAGGAAGAGTAGATGCTATAGGATTTGCCCTGCTTCGGATGATTCTATATCGTCATCTTGCCCGATGTAATGCGATCGCTTACCTCTATCTATAGAGAAGTTAACGTTAATTCTCTAGAAATGGAAAAATGTAACATTCTTATAAAGTATTTCTTATTTTATAGCTGTCCCAAAGGTGTGAAGAAAGCCTCAGAAGTTCTCATTTTGAAGTCGCTTGCGGGTTTTTCGCACCCGACGGACAAGCAAAATCCGCAATCGGTAGTACTTCAACTCGTCGCAGGTGAGTTTACACCGTTTCTATTTGAAGCTGCGCTATTTGGGGTGGTGGCTCTCGATTTACATAACGAGAATGACTGAAAAAGCCCCGCATTGCAGGGCTTACTTCTTAATTAAGCTGGTTTGAATGCTCAACACGGCAGATACAAACTTCTACGCTTAATAGGCATCTTGCAGCTCGTAGAAGTCGGGTGAGATGTAGTCTTTCCGCAGTGGGAAGCCAACCCAGTCTTCAGGCATCAAGATACGCTTGAGGTTTGGATGGCCCTCATACACGATGCCATACATGTCGTAGCTTTCACGCTCTTGCCAATCTGCGGCTTTCCAGATCCAGTAAACCGACGGGATACGGGGATCTTCACGCGGCAAAAATACCTTAACGCGCACCTCTTCAGGGCGATCGGCATTATCGCTGACTTTAACCAAATGGTAGGTGCTAACTAAGTCGCCACCTGGGCCAGTATCATAAGCTGCCTGACATTGCAGGTAGTTAAAGCCATAGGCATAGAGAGCGGTCGAAAACGGAATAAGAAAATCGCGATCGACCTTAAGCACCTCAACGCCGCTGTGGTCAAACTCAACAAACTCATGGTCAAACCCGTTTTCGGTTAGCCAGCTAGATGTTTTGCCTGCTTCAACGATCTCAGACGTCTGATTTGTCAATGCAGATTCATTAAATGCTTCTTCAGCCACGATCGCTTACCTCCTTTTGAGTAGCCTGAAGCGCTGGTGGAATCGGCATACCGATTGCCTCCATCAGTTCCTTGGGCGGCGCTTGGCGAGTATCGATCTTGAGATATTTGCCAGTCAAGATGTCGGGTACAGCCTTTAACCCATGTGTACGAGTGTAGTAGCGGTGGGTCTGGTTGAAACTGCCGCGTTCTTGAATCGCTTCGTTCGAAATCTTTTTGCGCAGCTTGATGATGGCATCAATAATGGCTTCGGGTCGGGGAGGACAACCGGGGATATAGACATCTACTGGAATCAGCTTGTCAACACCGCGAACCGCCGTTGGAGAATCTGAACTGAACATTCCACCCGTGATCGTGCACGCGCCCATCGCAATCACATACTTGGGGTCGGGCATTTGTTCATACAGGCGCACCAGCGCAGGAGCCATTTTCATGGTGATGGTTCCGGCTGTAATGATCAGATCTGCCTGACGGGGGCTAGACCGGGGCACCAGACCAAAGCGGTCAAAGTCAAAGCGGGAGCCGATGAGAGCTGCAAACTCAATGAAACAGCAGGCCGTCCCATAGAGCAACGGCCACAAGCTAGAAAGCCTGGCCCAGTTGTGCAGGTCATCTACCGTCGTCAAAATGACGTTTTCAGAAAGGTCTTGAGTAACCTGAGGCCGTCCGATAGGACTCGTAATTCCTTGCTCAGTGATGGGGTTCATGACCATTCCAAGGCTCCTTTCCGCCAAGCGTAAACAAGACCAATGACTAGAATCGCAATGAAAATGAGTGCTTCTATAAATGCCAGCAATCCCAACTGGTTAAACGCAACTGCCCAGGGATACAGGAAGACAGTTTCTACGTCGAAGATGACGAAGACCAGCGAAAACATGTAATAGCGAATATTGAACTGAATCCAGGCTCCGCCAATTGGCTCCATGCCTGACTCGTAGGTTAAACGGCGTTCTGCACCTTTACGATGGGGCGCAATCAGATAGGACACGCCGATCGCCAGTACAGGTACCAGGCCGCAGATGAGTAGGAAACCTAACAAATATTCGTAGCCGTTTAGAACAAACACAGTAAGGCCGCCGATTCCGTAATAGGTTAAAACAGTTTGCGAGTGAAACCACTACTCATGTTACTGCTTTTTCACATTATCTGGCGATCGCGCTCATGGAAGAAGTATCTTATGATGCATAGATTATTGTCTATGAATTTTTAATAAAAGATGTGTTTATGTCAATGATTAAAGGGAGTCATGAGTGAGGTGTGGGGGTATAAGGGTGTGGGGAAGGTCGGGACGCAAGATTACCTCTTCCGTGTCTCTCTTGTCTCCCCCATCCTCCCCATCCTCCCCATCCTCCCCATCCTCCCCATCCTCCCCATCCTCCCCATCCTCCCCATCCTCCCCATCCTCCCCATCCTCCCCATCCTCCCTATCTCCCCTACACCCCACACCCTTACACCTCACACCTACCTAAAATCTTGTCCGGTACTCCAGCACCACGCGATTATCGCCAGAGAAATCGGTGGAGCCACGCAGGAGGAGTTCGTCGTTGATTCGGTAGCGGAGATTAAATTGGGTGGGTACGTCGTCGGTGAGGATTTGGACGGCAGAGGCCGAGACATTGCCTGTGATGTCAACGCCCAGTTCCGCTGCCAGTCCGATACTAGAGGAGCGTTCATCCTCAGAAATATTGCTGGTGGGGAACAATCGGAATTCGCTAAGACCGAGGGCATTGCCAATCACGTTTTGAACGCGGGTAAGGAGGGCTGAGCCAGCCAGGTTGGCGATCGCCAATGTGCCGTCTCCCTGCCCTAGCGTATTGATAAAACTGCCGCCCAGCAGCGCAATAATTTCGTTCTCGCTACGGCTGGGACTGCTAGATAGCTCTAAATTGTCGAAGATTTCACTGGCGGGGCCGGCTACGCTGGCCTGCACTCGCACGGTTTGAAACGCGCCATAGTCGCCAGCAGGGAGATCGGCCACTTCGGACGATGCATAGGGTGACGCGGCCTGAAACTGGCCAGGTGCACGCGTCACTTCAATAACAGATGTATTGAGGCGTACATCCAACACGGGATCAAGTCCCGATTCTGGAGAAAACTGGGCTGTACTTTCATAATTTCGGGCCAGGTTAAATTGAGTCGTAAACAGGTTGACCTGACCGCTCAGCAGCCGAATCGTGCCGCTAGGGCGCAGTGCTCCCAGTGTTCCATTAATGGTTAACTGACCCTTTGCCACAAAGTTGAGAATGGGTTCCAGCGTCACCAGCAGGTTGTTGCCTAACGTCAATTGCAGATTGTTTAGACGGGGTGGACTGGTGAACCCTTCTTCTGTATCTGTCGTGGTACTGGTTGTCGTAGTGGTGGTTGAAGAGGTGCTGGGCAGCAGAACTCGGCCATTGCTTAAGATGACTTCTCCGCCAATGCGGGGAGCCAGTGCCGTTCCCGTGACCACCACCTGACCATTCACCCCACCCCGATACAGCCCTTTCAGGTTCAGCGCAATGTCATTCAAGTTGAGTGACAGGGGCAGGTCGGCTGGATTGGCGGTACCGCCTGTCGTGTCTGGTGCCGGGGTATCTAACGGATTAAAGATGGGAAGGATGCCCTGAGCCGTGATGAGTCCATCGCTAAACCGTCCTGAGAGATTTTGTACGTGAATGCGATCGCGATCAAACTCAATCGATCCCGCCACATTAGTAATCGGCTCTGGCAACGCGAGGGCTGAGAAGGTGGCATCTTCAAATTGTGCTGTTCCTGTGGCGAGAGGCTGGGATAGTGTGCCTCTGACCTGCAACTGCACCGCTCCCTGCCCGCCATCCCAGGTAAACTGCCGATTAGTTAAGAGGTTGAGGAGCGATAGCCCTTCATTGCGAACGTTGACATCCAGGCTAATGTCTTCTCCCGGATCGACATTGGGATCAATAAACTCAAACCGATAGGGGATGCTGCCGCTAATCAGCAATGGCTGCGGTTCAGCTACGACGACTCGACCCGAAAAATTGAGCCGTGCGCCGCTGTAGCCAAAAATGGTTCGGGCATCCTGCACTTGTGTTCCGTTGAGGCGGCCATTGACAACATCAATTTCTCCGACCACTTCGGGGTTTTGCTGACTGCCTGTTAATGTCGCGGTCGCATTCAAATTTCCGGTGAGATTAATCCGAACTTTGAACAGATCGCGCAACGCCTGCACGGGGATGTTTTCAATCCGAAGCTGACCCGACTGTTCGGCACCACCCACCTGTCCTGAAAAGGCAATAAAGGCTGTCTCGGTCTGCGGTGCTCGTGCGTAGGTCACACCCTGTAACCGCAGCGGTAACAGGGTCAGAACACCAGACTGGAAACTGCCCTCAGCGACCACCTGATTGACGCCATATTGATCCCACGTCCAGTTTTGCCCTTGCAGGCTAAAGTTAGCTGAAAGCCCGGCTTGCGGCGTGCTGGCTACATCGATCGTTCCGGAGAATGCCCCTTTCAGTTTTGACAGATCGGGCAGGAACGAATTTTGGGCTTGAGCGATTCGCTGTTGGTCGAGCAGAGCCAAAATTTCAGAATAGCGCCGCAGTTGGTTCAGGATCGTATATCCAAACGTATCGATGGCGATCGGTTCCACCGCCGCCGCATTTTGGTATCGCGGCGTTCTGATCCCCCTGCTGAAATCCTGAATGCTAAACCACTGGAAGGCGGTGAGTAAATCCTGAACCTGCCCCTGGTCAGCCGTAATTCGACCGTTAAATTGGGGGCCGCCCGGTTGTTTAAAGGTGCCGACGATTAAATAACGGCTATCGCCCCGACGCAATTCACCGTTATTCAGGACGGCTTCCCCATTGGCGTAGCGAAACTGGCCCGTAAAACTATCCGCTGCAATATAGCCAATTGAAGGACGGGCGATCGCCACATCTCCCACCACTGAAGGATTCTGTAAATTCGCCAGGTTAATATCAAAGCGGCCATTTACGCGACCGCCTACTTCACCCAATCCCTGAGCGGCAGCGGGACTGAGATTGAGAATCTCCAGTGGGAAGTTTTGCAGCGTGGCGAGCAAGCGATCGCCCTGCCCCTGTCCCTCAGCCAGAACATCGTCCTGACGCACCAGGAATGAGCGGGGACGGTTGCGGTTGTCCAATACCAGCGCAATTCGATCCTGCTCTCCAGCCAGATTCAGGTTTAAGCCCTGCCCGCCTGCGTAGCGAACATTGCCGCGTAAAACAGGCTCAAACGCCAGATCGTTAACGCGGAAATTATTTAGCCCAACTTGACCCGTTAAATTAGGAACAGATGGCGTTCCAGTCACCTGGCCGTTGAAGTTTAACCGCCCAGCCACATCGGCTTGAGGTGGTAAGGGCAGTGAGGCCAGATCGTAGTTTTGCAGATTGACATTCAGGTTAAAGCTCGATACAGCGGGTGCGCCCTGCCCCTCAAGCTGCGCCAACACGTAACCATCGGCACTAAAGCCCGGAGCCGTTGCTCGTTGAATTAAGAGGCGATCGCCCGTCCACTGCAACGAGGCGGTCAGCGGTCGATTCAGATAGGAAACGCCTTCCGAAAGGCGAACCTGTCCCTGAGCGCGGATGCTTCTGGGGTTGAAGGCACTGACGCTACCCGATAGCCGGAACTGACCGCTAAATAACCCCTGTAGCTGTTGAGAAAATTGCCGGAGGCGGATGCCCGACGCATTGGCGAATGCCTGCCATCGTCCCTGAGTCACCAGCGCACTCGCGCTCACCGTGCCTCCGGCCACCTGGAACGTGGTATTCCCCGCTCGAATCACGTCTCGCGTTAGCAAAATCGCGCCCTGACCGGGATAAGTCGCTCCCGGTGCCCGCCAGCGCACATAGGCTTGAAAGTCTGAGGTTGGGCCGGTTACATTGACGTCAGCCGCCACTCGCCCGACGGTGATGCTGGATGAATTTAAGCCGTAGGAACGGGCGATCGTATCCCCCGGTAAATCTCTTGCCTGAAAGGCCAGATTCAACCCACCCTGATCCCCAAAGGTGATGCGTCCGCCGCCCGTGATCCGTCCGCCACCCACGGGAATGGCCTGGGCCTGCTCAAAGGCCAAATATTTAGGCGTGACGCGAAACTGAGTTCGCACGCTGGCAATATTGACGCGATCGACCCGTACACGCGTGCTGTTCACCGCCGTTCCCGTAATCAGCGGTTGATTGAGCGCTCCCGTTAATCGCAAGTCGGCATTTAGTTGACCTGTAATCGGCACGGGAAGCGGCAGGCTAAAGGTTTTTGCCAGATCTGCGACACTCACCGATCGCGCCTGAGCAGATAGGTTGTAGCCATTCTGAGTATGAATGGTGCCGCTAGCACGAGCTGGAATGGTACCATACACGGCTTGCACGTCTTCCAGGCGAATCAACTGACCCTGAAACCGCAGTGTTCCATTGGCTCGATTAAACCGATTGGGAACACTGGCAATCTTGGCCGTGACATCTCGAAAACTGGCTACACCATTAAAGGCAAGGGGCTGATCCGGGTGAAACCGTACTTCTAGATTAGCGGCCAGGCGTCCCGATAGCAGGCTTAACGGCAGGGGCAGCAACGAGCCGACATCACTTGCCAGCAAATTTTGTCCCTGAATGCCCAGATTTACGGCCTTGGTAGGGACATACGCTTCACCGCGCAACCGCAAATTGCCACCCGTTGCGGGTAGACCTGCCAGATCAAACGAGATCCGCTTATTCTGCTCGCGAAACGTCGCCGAACCGTTGAAATTGCGAAACGTTACCAGCCGCTTTTGGGCAGTATCTTGAAATCCTGCGGGTTCACCCGACTCTGCGGTTAGTTGAGGGGCCGGAGCCAAAATAATCGTCGCGTTTTCAACCCGCACGACGTCCAGTTCCGTTTTGATCGGGCCTTCGGACTCCTGGCTTTGAAGCTGAGTTTTAATCCAGACGCCATCCTTGTCCTGATCGACATAGATATTCGGTTCTACAAGCGTCAAATTCAGCCGCAGGGTTCGCGTGAGCAGCAGCTCGATCAGATTAAATTGAACATCAACCGCTTTCAGCTTGACTCGATCCTGGTCGGTGGCGGTGGGTGGCAGTTCAGACGGGCCAAAACTTAAGCCACCAAAGGAAACGCCTTCAACGGCTCCTAAATCAACGGGGCGATTCAGCGTTTGGCTGAGGTTTTTTTCAATGAGGGGAGCGAGGTCTTCATTAATAAAGATCCAGGCTTGGCGAACGCCAATGACAATTCCAGTGACAGCGACTAACCCGATCCCAATGCCAATTCGGCCCAAAATTCGTCTTCGGGAGGAGCGGTTGGCAGATCTAGATTCATTACCGGGTTCCGGAGAATTACCGGAGTTTGGAGCATTCGTCATCTCGCCCTCAGAGCCTCACCGAAAGACTATAACCCATTGCACTTAAGCTTTTGCAGCCGCAATATTTAGCTCAACGTGCGCTTAAAACATTTTGGTGGCGATCGCCAAAAACATAGCAATATTCAAGCTACACCTTCCTTCAAAAGGGCAACTCAAACGCGGATTAGCTTAACATTTCAGACTCACCGCTCATTATGCTGTGATTGTTAAATCTATGCTCTTTAAGAGCATCCGCATTCACGATCTATAGCAATCGAAGGGTTAGTTAGGACGGAGTACAGAGGTGAACCCCCTGCCTGGGACGCGCAGCCCCCCTGTCCTAACCGTCTCGACGGTTGCCATAGCAGGACTTCTATATAAAACGTTAGGGAAATCGATGCCATCACCCGATCGGGCTTGGTAGATGGGGGACAGGGCTGAAGGCGGAT
>DATNPS010000379.1:0-20749 GCA_036703095.1 Crinalium sp.
CATCCTTTATATGATGCTGTTGAGTGCCGGGATGGCGATCGATAGTCTACCGTTTACACATCAGCTCACCAGTGAGCTGACGGATCACTTCAATACGTTTGTGAGTGCAGCCATTCCGGCTGGGAAGCCACTCTAAAACGGGGTGCAGGGGCCCCCCCGGCTGGGAGCGAAGCACCTACTCCCTTGTTTTTTGGAGGTTCTGCGGGTGTGGCAACGGCTATATCTAAAGTTCTTGGATTTATCAAAATTGGGGTGCTTCGTTAAAACTCTCTCTGGGGGCTTGCCCCCAGCCCCCCATTGGGGAGCGAGCGGCGCTCCCCAAACCCCTTCCGCAAAGGGGTGATGGTTAGCTTTATGGAGCGCTTCGCATTGGCTTCGATGCGGGTGTTTACTCAACTGAATTCGACGAACGTGCAGAAATGTGCCCCACGCGACGCGTGGGGCACATTTCTGCACCAATTCCAACCACGCAACGTGCGGCTGAAATTGGCGCGATCGAATTCGCGTTAAAATAAAGATTGAGAACTGTATCAAATCCTCATGTTTGAGGGCTACGCATGGCTTCTGCTGTTTTAATCGAAAAGCTTCAAAAGCGCTATGGTGCAGTCGAGGCAGTCAAAGATGTCTCACTTCAGATTGAACCGGGAGAGATCTTTGGCCTGTTGGGGCCAAACGGAGCCGGAAAGACGACAACCATTCGCTGTCTCTGCACTCTCTCCAATCCCGATGTCGGACGGATTGAAGTATCAGGCATTTCGGTGTTGGATCAGCCCAAGCTGGCACGACAACGGCTGGGATACGTGGCGCAGGAAGTAGCGCTAGATAAGGTTTTGACGGGACGAGAGTTGCTTCAGCTACAGGCAGCGCTGTATCACATTCCCAAGGCGATCGCCCCCGACCGCATCAATTACGTTATTGAGCTGCTGGGATTGGCGGAGTGGGCCGATCAGCGAACCGGAACCTATTCGGGTGGGTTAAAGAAGCGGTTAGATTTGGCGGCAGGATTGCTTCACCAGCCGGATGTGCTGGTGCTGGATGAACCCACGGTCGGTCTGGATATTGAGAGCCGCGTCACCGTATGGAACTTTTTACGGCAGATTCGCGCCGAGGGAACGACTGTCTTACTCACCAGCCATTACCTTGAAGAAGTTGATGCGCTGGCCGATCGCGTTGCCATCATCGACAAAGGAGTAGTGATTGCCACAGGTACGCCTTCAGAGTTGAAGGATAGGGTGGGGGGCGATCGCATCACCCTTCGCATTCGCGAGTTCACTCCCAGTGAGGAAGCAGAAAGCACGAAATCAATGCTAAGTGGGTTTCCCTTTGTGCAGGAAGTGATCATTAACGAAGCGCAGGGGAACTCCTTAAATCTGGTGGTCGATCCCCAGAGCGATGCGCTGTTAACCATTCAGCAATCTCTAAAAGAAGCGGGAGTGCCAACCTTCGGCATTTCCCAATCGCGACCCAGCTTAGATGATGTCTATCTGGCTGCTACAGGTAAAACGCTGCTGGATGCGGAACTGGCGGCAGCCGCCACTCGCGATCCCAAAGCAGAACGCAAGAAGAACATGCGCTAGTCTTAAAAGTAAGCTCCATCACTGAGAGGATCGTTTCGGATGAGCCAAACTATTACACCCCCTCCCAGCCAGTTGGGAAATTCCTCAGCAACTACGCCTCCGGCAGTAGGAACGCTGGCCCCTCAACCGTCTGGGTTAAATGAATTTATTCAGGAGACCGTCGCTCTGACCCGTCGCCTGTTCATCCAGCTTCAACGTCGTCCCAGTACGCTGATTGCCGGATTGATTCAGCCAATCATGTGGTTGGTGCTATTTGGAGCATTATTTCAGAACGTTCCCAAAGGACTGTT
Organism: Crinalium sp.; assembly: GCA_036703095.1. Lineage (GTDB taxonomy): Bacteria > Cyanobacteriota > Cyanobacteriia > Elainellales > Elainellaceae > DATNPS01. The sequence goes on from DATNPS010000379.1 coordinate 1,868, forward strand.
TGGCGAAAGCCAGAACTATGGCCAATTTCTGGGAGCCGGGGTGATTGTGTTCACCGCGTTTGGGGGCGCGCTCAATGCCGGATTGCCCGTTATGTTCGATCGCGAGTTTGGTTTCCTGAACCGTCTGCTGGTCGCGCCGCTGGTGTCCCGCTTCTCCATCGTGCTGGCCTCCGCGATTTTTATCGCTACGCTGAGCCTGCTGCAAACGGTGACGATTGTCGGTGCTAGTGCGTTTCTGGGAGCGGGATTGCCTGATCCGTTAGGGTTAGGACTGGTCGTGGCGATCGTCCTCTTATTAGTCCTGGGAGTGACAGCCCTCAGTTTAGGATTAGCCTTTGCGCTTCCCGGCCACATTGAGCTGATTGCCGTGATCTTTGTTACCAACCTGCCGCTGCTGTTTGCCAGCACGGCTCTGGCCCCCCTCAGCTTTATGCCCGGTTGGCTTCAGGTGGTCGCCAGTCTCAACCCGCTCAGCTATGCGATCGAACCGATTCGCTATCTTTATCTACACAGCGATTGGAGTTTGAGTAGCGTTGTGCTCCAGGCTCCGTTTGCCGACATTACGCTGGGTGGAGCTTTGCTAGTTTTGGTGGCGTTTGATGCGATCGCCCTCCTCAGCATTCGTTCCTTACTACGCCGCGCATTTGCTTAAAATGACAACAGTCTGAACTTTGGAGGGGTGTATAGCGTTGCTATGCACCCCTTTCCAATAATTGGGGGGTTTCATCAATCCACATTTCTGAGCGGTTCAGCTACACTTATTTTCAGTGGGGAGCAATTTTCATCTGAGTTGCGTCCTGTAATTCGGGATTGAATGATTTACAATCCTCCAGCCTTAAAGTCTATGAACACACATCACATTACATCTCGCTCGTTCAAATTTCTCCTGGGGTTTGTAGCCGCAACAGGAATGGGGCTTGTCATGACAGCTCTACCCGCATCAGCGCAGTTCGGAAATTCTGACCCTCTATTAACCAACCCTCAGTCGGGTGAGGGAACCAATGATCCATTCTCCAGTCGGGGAAGTGGCCAGATGGAAGGCGCATTTGACCTGTTGCATCGGGTTCAACAATCCCCCTCCCGCAGCCTGGATGAATTTCAGGTCGATCAGCAAGATAACCTGAACTCGGCTGCATCTGATTTTCGTCAGCGGCAGCAACAGCTATTGCAGCAGCAACAGCCTCCGGCCCCGCAATCTAATAATCTGACCATTACGCCTCCTCAGCAAAGTCAGTAGGAAAGGCAAGCAGGAGTCAGAGGTCAGAAGTCAGGAGAAAGGCAGATGAATCCAGCTTCTGGATTCTGGCTCCTGACTCCTGACTCCTCCAATCTCTTCTATGGTTCAGTTCGAAGATGTCCTAACATTCTGGTTTGGCGATCCAAACGCGGCGGACAGTGAGTATGGGAAACGCCGGAAAGTTTGGTTTTCTAAGAATGCCAGGTTTGATCAAGAAATTCGCGATCGCTTCCTTTCTACTTACGAAGACGCGATCGCCGGAAAATTGGATGACTGGCAACATTCGCCGCAAGGTTCTCTGGCCCTAACTATCGTACTGGATCAGTTTCCTCGCAACATGTTTCGCGGCACGCTCAGGGCATTTGAGGCCGATGAGAAAGCGGTAGCGGTTGCAAAGGAGGCGATCGCCCAGGGATATGACCGCCAGCTAGAACTCATTCAACGAGTTTTTCTCTACCTGCCTTTAGAACACAGCGAAGACTTAGGCCATCAACATCAGTCTGTCTTGCTGTGTCAGCAAGTTGCTGCGGCTGATTCCAGTCTGCATGATTTTTTAGACTACGCCATTCGCCATCGGGATATTATCGAGAAATTTGGCCGATTCCCTCACCGCAACAGGATTTTGGGACGCCAAAGCACATCCATAGAACATGAGTTCCTGAAGCAACCTGGTTCTTCGTTTTAACGTGAGTCTCCAACAAGGGGGTAGTAGTGCGTTGCACTACTACCCCCTTGGGAAAACGAAAAGAAAACACGTTTTCTTAGGAATTCGATAGCGCCATTTGAGCCGCGCGACGCGCGGCTCAAATGGCGCAAAAACTTGTATTAAGGATCGTGGATTTAATAAAACCCGAAACTTAATTGTTGAAAGTGCGGCTCTGCCGCGCTTTCAACAATTAAAAATTTGGTTTTAATTTGTTCGCGATCCTAAGCATTAGCTCGTATGAGTTGGCAGTAATGGTTAACTAGCTCCTCTAGCCTGTTGTCCGTCATCGAAGATGGATCAACAGTTTGGTGCTGCAATTTGAATTCTGGAGAGCCTACAAATTCCTTCACCATCATTTCTAGATCAATCATCTCGGTGCCAATACGTTGCATCCAGTAATGCTTTCCTTCAGAGTCAGGTTCCCGTCCTAAAAGCAGCCGATAGCAGTTATCAACATTCATTTCTGTTGCTGTCTCACTTTGAGAAACGTTGGGAAGTAAAGGAAGATTGTATGCAACGACATCTGGATTTTGGTCATAAAAGGAAAAGAACAGTTCAACAGCCTGTTGAGGACGAAAGAACGTTTCAAAGTAGTAATCAGGTTTAGACAAAAAACTCAAGCCTAAGCCCTTGGCGATCGCAGGATAAATCGGAAAATATAAAACATCTAAGACTTCACTATTACAAAAGCTGGTTAAACTTTCTCGATTTGGCGGAATACCAATCATATCTAATATGGCTTTCGTAATAGCAGCAATCACCAGAGAACCGGGATGATTAATGGTATGAAATAACCGGAAACTTTGATAATTTCTTTTAATAAAGTCTGAGATTTTAATATCAATATCCGCTTCTCGACGCTGTAATTCAGATAGTGTTCTCTTGAAATTTGTCAGGACATAATTGGCTGGATAAAAATTGTCATCCTGAATAGCAATCATTGTTTCTTGAACAGTCTTTCCTTGTGCATAAAGCTTCAAAATATTGGCATCATGCAACAGAAAAGGGCCATCCACTTTGTTGCCGTCTTTATCCTTTAGATAAACCATTTCTGGGTTATAGCCTGTAAAATATGCGACAGGGATAGAAATGGCAATACTACCGGGACGCAGAAGACTTTTTAAGTGGCGTGTGGAAAGTTGATAAATTCCTTTATAGTTGTCTGAAATGGGCTGATGAATAAAGAGATCGATAGACTGCACGCATCCTTCTAAACGTGGCACATCCTCCTGAGTTAACCAAAAACACTCTAGTTGAAGAGTTTCGTAAGTGGAACGGAAGATGGGGTTTGCTTCAAGGCATCGTTTAATCGGTTCAACTTGGCAGTTTCCGTAAAGGAGGCATTTCTTCATAGCAAACACCCAATTGATTTAACGTTTAGAATAGCAAAGCCCGTCGAATAACCAAAAGCGATCGCTCCATTTTTCTCTATGCCAACTCAACTAACAGCGGAAGAAATTAAACGTCGTATCTTGGAATATGCAGCGCTACAAGCGATGGGGATTAAGCCTCAGCGAACGGACGCGTTGAACGAGCAAAATCAACATTCGCTGCATCTCAGACTATCGGGAATTACATCGGGAATTACAGCAGATAGTAAACCCTTCAATCGCAATACAATTCAGCCTCGTGAATTAAATGATGCTGAGTTTTTGAAAGCAACCTACCATTTGGCAGATGACGCATTTTTAGAAAAAGTGTACTGGACGTATTTGCAGCGCGCTAGCGATTTAGATGGTAAAACGTTTTATCTCAAATTATTAGCAGATGGCATGTTACGTCAGGGCGTTCTCAATTCGATTCGAGAATCGGATGAATTTCAGTCCAAACAAACTTAATTTGATTTCTCACCATTTCATTCAAAATTCATCATCACTGCATTTTTCGAATATTAAATTTAAGCCCTTTGCATCATAAAATTGCTGCTACAACTTACGGAATATGGTATAAATTAACGCTTTAAGCTATGCTCGCTTTGCATCTACCGCAACTCGCTAGACATTAATCAGAAACGATGAAGGTTGCTATTGTTGCCCCCAGTGCTGTTCCATTTCGCATCGGCGGTGCCGAGAATCTGTGGTGGGGGTTGCTTCATCACGTTAATCAACACACATCTCACCAAGCGGATCTGATTAAGATTCCCAGTCGCGAAAGTAGCTTTTGGGAGTTGATTGATAACTATTGGAATTTTGCTCAACTCGATCTGAGTCATTTTGATCTGGTGATTTCGACCAAGTATCCGGCCTGGATGGTTGAGCATCCCAATCACGTTTGCTTTTTGCAGCATAAACTGCGGGGCTTGTATGACCAGTGTCCGCCGCACTGCGCGCCACCTTACGCCGCATCTCATCCTGAAATTGCTGAATTGCAGCAGTTCATGGCGCGAAATCAAGGGTTGCGATCGGCTCTGCCTGAGTTTTATGGTCGGATGAAAGCCATTCGCGATCGCCAATCAGACTTCCCCCCCGACGCCTTCAGTTTCCCAGGTCCGCTGATTCGCGAAATTCTTTATTTCCTGGATGGCATTGGTTTAGCGCCCTCTGCGATTAAAAAATACGCTGCGATTTCACATAATGTCGCAAATCGCAGGGATTATTTCCCAACTGGCGTACCCGTGGACGTGTTTTACCATCCGCCCATTTTGCAGCAGTTTTATCAGGGGCGATACGAGTATTTGTTTACGGTCAGTCGGCTAGAGCAGGGCAGCAAGCGGATTGGCACACTGATTGAGGCGATGAAATATGTCAAAGCCAATATTCAGTTCAAAATTGCGGGAACGGGGGATGATGTTCCGCATTTGAAGCAGCTGGCCGGAGATGACCCAAGAATTGAGTTTCTGGGATTCGTCAACGATCAGGCGCTCACAAAGCTGTATGCTGATGCCTTTGCTGTCCTCTATATCCCTTACGACGAAGACTATGGCCTGATCACCGTCGAGGCCATGATGAGCGGCAAACCCGTGATTACAGCCACCGATTCGGGCGGCACCAATGAGTTTGTCCGCAATGGGGAAACGGGTTATTCCGTCGCTCCAGAACCGAGGGCGATCGCCCAGTGCATTGATGCCCTCTGCGCCGCTCCAGATCGCACCCGCCAGATGGGACGAGCCGCACTGCAACTCGTTCAGCCGATTACCTGGGAAAACACCATCGCTCGACTGCTAGATGGAACGGGACTATCAACCACATACCGCCCAGACCCCAAACGCCAAAAAATGGCTGTGGCGGTCACATACCCCGTCTTTCCACCCAGAGGGGGCGGTACGGCGCGAATTTTCCATCTCTATCGGCATCTGGCCCGCACCTTTGATATCGAACTGGTAACGTTCACAGAACACAACGAGCCGTTTAGTGGCGAAATTGCCCCCGGCCTTTGGGAAACGCGCATTCCCATGTCTCCTCAGCATTTGGAAGCAGAAGCCACGATTCGAGCCAGAGTGGAGGTGCTGCAAATCTCAGATGTGGTGATGCCGCAGTTGTGTCACCTCACGCCCGATTATGCAAAAGCCCTGAAGCAGGCGATCGCCACCGCCGATATAGTCGTAGCCTGCCGTCCTTACCTGCTGCCGCTGATTCGCGAACTGACAGACAAGCCTGTCTGGTATGAGACACACGATGTCGAGGTAGACGTTAAGAGCAAAATTTATCCCGCAGATGGGCTTGGGCAAGAGCTATTGCAGCAGGTGCAGCAGGTTGAGCGAGACGCCTGCCGCTATAGCGAACTGGTAATGGTTTGCTCGAATAGGGATGCGCTGCGGTTACAAAACCTTTATCAGGTTGACAGCGGCAAATTTGTGGAAGTGCCGAACGGGGTAGACCTGGACTCGGTGAACTATGTGTCGCTGGAGGAACGCTATCTCAAGAAGGCAGCCCTAGGCCTCACCCAAACCTTTACAGCTCTATTTTTGGGCAGTTGGCATAAGCCCAATGTGGATGCGGTGCGAACTATCGTGGAGATGGCGATCGCCCTTCCCGATGTCACGTTTCTGGTAATGGGCAATGTCAGCTCAGCCTTTTCCACCTACAAACCACCGAACGACGATGAGTTTTTACAGACGCATCAGTCGTTAAGCCATGACGGATTCATTCAAGAATCTTACCGAGCTTACTTTGGTCGTGAGGTAGATGATGGTGCAAAAGAGCACTATCTCTGGTTGCTGAATTCTGGACAGCACAACCGCAATAGTTTTTTAAAGGAAATTCAACAGTCGTTAGAGTTTGTTGAAAAGGTAAAAACCAGCATCGATATTCCACCTAACTTTAGTTTTATTGGTGAAGTGGATGATCACACCAAAGATGTGTTTTTAGGAGTCGTTGATGTAGCGTTAAACCCAATCGTATCAGGCTCAGGCACCAATATTAAAATGCTGGATTACTTTGCGGCGGGTGTTCCTGTTCTCTCCACACCATTCGGCGTAAGAGGGTTGGGACTGGAGCATCAAAAGCACTGTACGATCGCAGAACTCGATCAGTTCGCTGATGCTATCCAAATGCTGCAACAGGAAGATAGCGCCACTAAAAGTATGCGAGTTGAAACGGCCAGACGCTATGTGGAGGAGAAATTTGACTGGAGGGCGATCGCCAATAGCTTACTAACGTACATTGAGCAAAAACCATAGCTGATTACTCAATGCTGAACTGGATTTATAGCTGTCGCTCTGTCAATTAGACCATCGAAAGCCAAGAGAGTGTGGGGGCTGCGCCCCCAGCCAGGGGTGGAACCCCTGCACCCCGTTCTAAGAAAACCAAGAGAGTGTAGGGGCTGTGCCCCCAACCAGGGGTTCCACCTCTGCACCCCGTTCTAAGACCAATGACTGCGGCTACAAACAGAGCTGGAACTTTTTTGAGAAATTAGCATCTGCAAGGATCAAGCGAGGAACTGAGAATCATGAGTGCAGCATTTGGGGTTAACATCGCAGGATACGTCAAGGGTGAATTTGGCCTGGGTGAAAGCGTCCGAGCTAACCTCCGCGCCCTCAAAGCAGCTGACATTCCCTTTGTCATTAACAACGTCAGCTCTGACCCCTGGAACTGCCACCGCTACCTCGATTCCACCTACGGAGACAGCCACTTCTCACAAGACAATCCCTATCCCATCAACTTGGTGAACTTAAACGCAGAACATGTTCCGTTGATGGTGAAGCGGTTTGGCTCTGACTATTTCAAAAATCACTACAACATTGGTTTTTGGGTGTGGGAACTGCCCCAATTTCCGACAGAATGGCAGTGGCTATTTGGCTTTTTTGATGAAATCTGGACACCCAGCAATTACGCCGCAGAAGCGATCGCCGCCGTTTCTCCCATCCCGGTGATCAAGGTCATGCACAGTCTGGATCTGCCCCAGCCGTCCATCAGTCGAGAAGCGTTAGGACTGCCAACTGACAAATTTATTTATTTGTTTATGTTTGATGCGCTGAGCACCTTTGAGCGCAAAAACCCGGTAGCCGTTGTGGAAGCATTCATCCAGGCGTTTGGCAAAGTTGATCCAAACGTGATGCTGGTAATTAAATTCTCAAATTCAGAACACTATCCCCAACAGCGCGATCAGTTCAAGGCACTCGTCGCGGATTGTCCTTCCATTTACCTGATCGAAGGACATCTGATGAAAGAAGAAGTGAATGCATTGATTTACAACTGCGATTGTTATGTGTCGCTGCATCGCGCAGAGGGCTTTGGTTTGACGATGGCAGAAGCGATGTATTACGGTAAACCCGTGATTGCGACAGGGTATTCTGCCAATCTGGAATTTATGAATGTTGGCAACAGTTTTTTAGTGAAATACGATCTAATTTCAACCTCTGCGGATGAAGGCCCGTATAAAAAAGGAAACTTTTGGGCGAATCCAGATGTTGAACACGCCAGTGCACTGATGCACTATATCTTTCACAACTATTCACAAGCTCAGCAAATCGGCATTCGGGCCGCGCGTGAGGTGAGACCATTACTGAGTCCACCGCGTATTGGCGATCGCATTCGAAATCGGCTAAATTATATTCTAGACAAGCAGATTTCCACTGAATCAAAAGAGCATCTGCCCGTTAAAAATAGCACCACTGAGTTGCAGCTCCAAGCCTGGAAACGAACGGCTCAGCAACTGCAATTAGAATTAGTCAAAATGCAATCAGGCGCATCGAACAGTTGAAGCGCATCTATCGAGACGTACCTTGATGCTCCTGTAAAGGCGCAGCATTCAGTAGTGGTATCTCGGCTACAACAGGAAACCGTTGCCTGAATGCCGCGCTCCTCCAGCTATAGGGGCGTTCATTATAGCCTTAGCCACTGGTATTAGGACGGGGGGCAGGGGTGGAACCCCTGGCTGGGGGGCAAAGTCTCCACACCCTTGGTTTTTCAATGTCCTAATGGATGCGGCGACACAGTCTTATAGCAATCAAAAGGTTTGTTAGGACGGGGGGCAGGGGTGGTAGCCCACCACTCCCTGTCCTAACCGTCTCGACGGTTGCCAGAGTTGAAGCCTATTGAACCATTGAAAAATTACTAAATATGAGGTTGCTACATCTGATCAACCGTTTGCCCGTTGCAATCACGCGCCCTTGCTTGATTCTTTGTGCGATCGCAGGAGCATTTGCAATTGAGTTCACCTTGAAGTCTCAAGCCACTGCTGTTGCTGCACAACCTGCATTAAACCAGACCACTCCTTCCCACTCCACGGTGCATAACGTCGCTACAGCGTTACCCGATCCATCCTGGGCGGCAAATACCGTTACGCTGCTCACCATTACCGCACAGCAGGGTGGACATACTCTGCCAGTTCGTTCGATCGCGTTTAGCCAAACGGGAAATTATTTGGTTACGGGTAGCGCAGACAAAACGGTTAAAATTTGGGATTTGAGCGCGCAAACGCTAGCCAAAACGCTAACTGATGCAAATCAAATTAATGCCATTGCGGTGAGTCCAGATAGTCGGCTAGTCGCCAGCGGCAGGCTCGATGGGGTCGTCAGTTTATGGGATTGGCAAACTGGAAACTTAATCACCCGATTTTCAGGGCATACCGATATTGTTAAAACCGTTGCCTTTAGCCCGGATGGACAGGTTCTGGCGAGCGGTAGCGGCGATAAAACCATTCGACTGTGGGATGTGCAGCACAAAACGCTGTTGCGTGAAATCACAACCGACCAGTGGATTGAAAGCCTCGCCTTTAGCAGCGATGGTCAGACCCTCGTCACCACCGGGGTCGGCAGACAGGTGCAGCTATGGAATTGGCGAACAGGGCGGTTGATTCGCACTCTGGGGCCTTATGTCAGCACGATTTATGCGATCGCCCTTAGCCCCAACGGTGAAATAGCCTTTAGTCCAGATGGGTCTAGTACCCCCACCAATCCGTCATCTAACGGCGGACAGCACAACACCATTCAACTGTTGAATGGACAGGGGCGATCGATAGGACGGCCATTGCGGGGACATCAGGATTACATTACCAGCCTTGCCTTTAGCCCCAGTGGACGCACGTTAGTGACTGGCAGTTGGGATCACACGATTAGACTCTGGAATGTGCAAACGGGTGAACTGATTCGCACGTTTATGGAAAACGATCGACGCATTTTGTCGGTGGCATTCAACCCGGATGGGCGATCGTTTGCCGTTGGCAGTGGCGACGGTACTATCAAAATTTTTATGTCCACGGAATTCAGGGGCGATCGATAATTTCAGCGGCGCAATGCGCCACCAACATCGTTCTGAACCATTCCGGCCCCGCATGAACCCCGTAGAGACGTGCCAGTGGCACGTCTCTACCAGTTATCGGTTATGCCCCAAATTTAAATGTGCATAAAATGGCGCAGGAAAACCCTGCGCCTTCATCAAATTCGCGTCGTATCAACGCTGTTCCTGAATCCATCCCCCTGATGACGGTCGGGAGGATGCCCGCGAGGGTCGAGACGGTGAATATGAACGGGACGATCGCGTCGATCGCACCGATCGCGTAGATGGATAGGTTGCTCTTTCCATTTGGCGAATGCGCGCAATTCTCGCTTGTTCAGCCGCACGGATGCCCTGCTGAGCCTGATCGATCACGGGCTGAACATCCGTTTTCCAAAATGGAATATCGGTTGTCATCGGCTCACCCAGCAGGCTTATGGTCTGCGTCAGGTCAATGGCCTGTTGCCACTCACGTTGCTCCAAAGCTTGTTGGGCTTGAGCCAGTATTTCTTGATTCTTTTGCGATTCGTTCTGCCATTGCTGAATAGATTGTTTAGCCGTTTCAGCCGCAGAAGTTTGATTGGGAATAGAAGACGCAATACCGATCGCCTCTTCTAAATGTCCCTGGCGATACTTGTCTGTGGCGATCGCCAAAATCGCATTCCCCCATTCCTGGATCAAAGGCTCTGCCTGATCATAGACTGGGGTGCCCGATGGAATTTGGCTAGCCAACAGAATCGCATCCTTGTAGCGGGCAGGCGTTGCTGATGCCAACTGTTTCGCCGCTGCCAGCGTGCAATCTGCCGCAAGCCGTTGAGCCTCTAAGTACACCGCTTCATGGCGATCTGGGATAGTTTGAGCCGTTTGACGGCACTGTTCAAAGTTCTGGCTTTCCTGCAAGCGCTTGACCTGCGCTAACGCCAGTTGGGTCTTCTGCCAATCTTGCTGATAAAGGACATAGCTAACACCTGCGATCGCCACTGCAATCCCAAGCCCAACTCCCGCAACCATCCACAGACGAGAAGGACGGGAAGAACGTTGGTTAGCGCCATCTAAATCGATTCGAGGGGTGAGAGTATTCGTTACCTCCTGGGTCTGGTAGGGCAACAGAGCTTGTGACGAGCCATTAGATGAACTATTAGATGAGCCATTAGAAGACGTAGATAATTCTGCCTTTAATCTGTCGCTGGATGACTCTACCTCTAACGCGTTGTCTGCTGTACCCGTGGAAGCCTCATAGGTTCTGACAGCATCTTCCAACGAGACAAAAGCCTGAGGAGATGAAACACTAGTTTCGGATTGCTGGAAAGCTGCCGGATCAGCCGCAATGGTTTGAGCCGTATGGAGTCCGTTCTGATCCGATCGCGAGTTAGCCTCCGTCGATGGCTGTTCTGACAGCGAGTTGGCGTCCCCAACTTCGGCATTCGATAGGTTAGGGACATCTGACGGTAAAGCCGCAAATTCGGTGTCCACTTCCGGAACGGGGGAGTGCCAGGAGACAACCGTAGGTTTGGACTGAGGGGGAGTAGACGGCTTGCCCGACGCGGATGGAGCGATAAATCGAGAAGCTGAACGGATCGTGGATTTGGGCCGGGGAGCCAGATACTCATCATCTCCCAGCAACGCTATAGAACGCCTCGCCTTTGAGCGGGCAGACATTAACGTAACCAGGCGCTTTAAATCGTCGAGGACTTCTGCGGCAGTCTGATAACGTTCTTTGAAGTGATACCGCACCATCTGGGACAAAATGTGGGCCAGTTCATCACTACACTCCGCCCAGGGCCGCCAAAGCACTTCACCTGTTTCTTTCTCGTCTCCTAGCTGCGATGGATATAGCCCCGTCAGCGCCTGAATGGCTGTAATGCCAAGGGCATAGATATCGCTGTTGGGACGGGGTTTGCCGTGGCTTTGCTCCGTCGGCATGTAGCCGGGAGTGCCCGCAGCGATCGTGGCTGCCATCGACGGTTCCATCACGGAATAGTGCGATCGCACCTCTTTCACACTGCCAAAATCAACTAAAACCAGCCTGTGGTCTCTGGAGCGGCGGATGATGTTGTCTGGCTTAATGTCACGATGGATAATGCCTTGCTCATGCAGAAAGTTGAGGATGCTCAGGACTTCATGGAGCAACTCCACCACATCGCCTTCAGGCCAGCGATGTCCTGGCGTCAATTCCTGAGATAGGGTATGTCCTCTAATCAATTCTTGAACTAAATAAAAGTCCTGATTTTCCTCAAAAAAGGCCAAGAGTTGAGGAATTTGATCATATTTGCCCAGTTTTAGGAGTGCTTCGGCTTCAGTGCGAAACAGCCTCCTGGCGTTCTCCAAAAGCTCCGGATCAGTACTGGCAGGCTTCAGATATTTAACGACACACTCAGGATTGTTTGGTAAGCGAGTGTCTTCAGCGACATAGGTCTGGCCAAAGCTACCGAGCGCTAAAGGGCGAATAATACGATATCGCTTATCTAAGAGTTCGCCTGGGCTTGGTTCGGTCATAGTTCCAGTGAGAAAGGCACGTTTGAAATCAGGATGTTAAAGGGTGATACCAATTCAATATGAAGCTGCAACTTTATAAAAAGGGGGGGTGGGGGTGGAACCCCCGCAAAGGGGGCATTGCCCCCTTCACCCCCTTCTCAATTCAGCGCATCTTCATATAAAAACGGGATGAGGAGCGATCGGGCCAGGATACGTTAGTCCCATATGGGTACAGGAGTCTAGGCCAATCCTCCAGTGTTCTTCGTCGATGCAGTAAATATTTATCTTTTACGGTGATTTTTACCGTGATCCGAACATCATCCGTGTAGGTATCATTTGTACGTCCGTAAATTGGCTCGCTATTAAAGATTCGACCATCATCTCCCTTTGTCCGGAAGACAGCACAGGGCTTTAGTAAAGCCCGATTTTGCGTAACATAGGCACACAAAATCGGGCTTTTTAATTTATGTGAAATTTAAGTTGAGTTAAACCTGTGTGAAATTTAATACAGGAGTCAGGAGTCAGGAGCCAGGAGTCAGGAGGGTGCAGGGTGTGGGGTGTGGGACGTGGGGTGTGGAAAAAATTGGCTTCCCTATCTTCCTTATCTCCCCCATCCTCCTTGTCCCCCTCTGCCTCCCGTTCTCTGCCTCGGGCCTTTCCCTCAACCCGCTTTCTGAATGATGAAGGTATTCGACATCTCCTTATAGGGAACTTCACCCGTCAAATTATCTTCAATCACTTCAATCACCTTGCCGCCTTCTTGTTTTACGATTTCAAAAATTTGTTTTTGCGGCAAGACATGCATTTCCATCTGCCGGGCTTGAGCTTCATGGCTCAGATAGTCCTTTAAGGAAAAGGCATAGTCTAACCGATAGGTTGGCACCTGAAAGTAAGCAACGCCTCCAGGATTTAGAATCTTGATAAATTCTCGAATGATCAAGTTAATGATCGGCGGTGGATTATGTTGCAACACAATTAACGAATACACCAGATCCACTTTTGGCAGTGTCTCAATATCTTGTACTTTACGAATGTGATGCAGCGTCACATTGCGAATCTTTTCTTCTGCAAGATAGCTCTCTGCTAGTTGAAGGTGCGATCGCGAAATATCATATCCATACACTCTGGCAAATCGTTCAGAGAGCCACCGTGTCACTCGCCCGACGCCGCATCCATATTCCAGGCATGATTTGAATAACGAGTAGTTAATGCCATTGCGATCGAGTGCTTTAAACAGGCGATCGACTTCATACTGTCCCGATTCATAAAAGATCGCTTTCGTCTCTTGAATCTTCGATTGTTCAAACAATTCAGAAGTCAACACCGAGAAGTGCGGTTCGGTCTCGCCCAGATGTTGCCAGGTATCTTGAATATGTTGAAACAGAATTTGTAAATCTGGCTCAGATAAGACTGTTTCAATTCGCATTTTTGGCTCTGCACCAGACATTGCTGGCGATCGCAACAGTCGATATTTGGCCTTAAATTCATCAGATCGAATAAACTCTTGCACTAACTCCTGAAGGCTAGTTAACTTTGTCACCCAATCGTCAACAACGTCCTGATTTTCGGGTTCTCGATCGAGCAACAGACGATAGGCCCAGGCAACGGCTTCAGGAGTAACTTGGGTTGGCACTACTAATTCCTCCAGTGTTGTAAAGGTTGAAAATTTAGGCCAGCGCTAAACTGACAAGCTGTTTCCACTCTTGAGAATTGCTCAGCGAAAAGGCATCAAATGGACGGCCATAATCGGCGGTGTAGGTAGAAAAATTGTTAATCCAATCCAGGATAGTTTCGCTAGGGGAAAACGGAGTATAGTGCAGTGATTTCTCAAGATACGTTTGCATTTCAGCGGTGTGTCCTGTCAGATATAACCGCCACGCGCTCCACACTAATGTATAGTATCGGCACTTTTGTTCCAACTGACGAATTGAATCAGGAATGTGAGGCAGTGAAAAGAATTTATCCAACGCTTTTTCATTTTCCTGGGCTTGCAAAGGCGTATTGCGCGAATCGTTGCGATCGTGTTCTCGGTACCCTACCGTAATCTGTCGCAGCCAGCCCGTTTCGCAGCCCATCAGCGTCAGCCGCAAAGCCAGATCAACATCACACGCTTGTTTGAAAGCCGTATCCAGCCCATTCGCTTTTTCCACCCACGAGCGACGAAACATCATAGCGCTGAGCAAGACGGGCTTCCACCAGACCCAGGCTTCTAAATCCAACTGCGGCGCTTGATGCCAGGGTTCCACCACACCCAGAGGTTCACCTCGATGATCAATGCGCTGCCAGCCGCTGTGAACCATACCAATCTGAGGATTAGCGTCTAAATACGCGACCTGAGCCGCCAGTTTATCCGGACGGAGCACGTCATCCTGGTCGAGAAACGCAATGAATTCGCCCTGAGCCAGCCGTAGTCCATGATTGCGGGCCGCCGCAACGCCCTGATTTTCTTGATAAATGTAGCGAAGACGCTGAAGATAGGGTTCTACGGCCTGCCGGGTGTTATCCTTTGAGCCATCGTCGATCACGATAATTTTGTAATCTGAATAAGTTTGATGCAGAACGCTTTCAATGGTTTCGGCAATATAGCGATCGCCGTTATAGGCCGGAATAATTACGCTAACGCGCGGCATGAGGCATTCTCCCAAATCCAATGTTCTAACTGCTGCCATTCTGCTGATTGCACGAGCGCATAGGTATCAAGCACCGCGCCAACAGAGCGGGAAGATTCGGCAAAGCTATCAATCCAATGCACAACCGTTTGAACTGGGGTGTGAGGGCTATAGGCCCACGCCTGCCGGAGCACCTGCGCCATTTCAGTGGGATGCCCCGTATGGTGCAGGTACCATGCAATCCAGACCAGCGTGTTGTAGCGAGTGCGCGATTCCAACAAGCGAATGGATTCCGGCAAATGGGGGTGGCTAAAAAAATGGTCGATCACAGCGGCAAGCGATCGCGCTTGGGGTAGTCCCTGATGCATCGCACTGTCCTCATGCTGCCGATAGCAAACCGTCACCTGTCGCAGCCAATCCGCCTCACAGCCCATTAACGCCAATCGCAAGACCAGTTCGGTGTCTTCGGCTGGCGGAAAGCGGGGATCAAAGCCTCCGGAGCGCTGTAGCCATTCTCGCCGGATCATCATAGCACTGGGCAAAACAGGTTTCCATCGCAGCCAATTTTCCAGCGTCAGCTTTGGCACGGTATGCCACGGTTCGACAGCGTTTAAGAGAGCGCCGCTAGCCGTGATCCGCTGCCAGCCGCTATGCACCATCCCTGACCAAGGATGGGTATCAAAGACGGCAACCTGAGCAGCCAGCTTGTCGGGCAAAAATACATCATCGGCATCTAAAAAGGCCACCAGTTCCCCGCGCGCCACCGCGATGCCGTGGTTGCGGGCGATCGCCACTCCCTGATTTTTTTGTGAAATGGCGCGGATGCGGCCACCATATGCCTGTAAGATCACCTTTGTTCTATCTGTAGACCCGTCATCGATCACGATCACTTCATGATCTCTATAGGTTTGCGCCAGCGCGCTATCAATCGCCTGGGCTAAATAGCGATCGCCGTTGTAGGTCGGAATGATGACGCTGACTCTGGGAGTCGCGGGGGTAATGACCATTGAGGAAGACAGAGAAAGGTAGAGGGCAGAAGGCAGAGGGAGAGACAAGGAGGACAAGAGAGATAGGGAAGATAGGGAAGATGGGGAGGATAGGGGAGACAAATTTTTCCACATCCAACACCCAACACCCTCCTACCTTCTGACTCCTGACTCCTGACTCCTGACTTCCAGTTCAGTTTCTAGTTCACGTATGGCATCACGAATGATTCAAAGTATATATACAGACGGCGCTTGCTCTGGCAACCCCGGCCCCGGTGGTTGGGGAACGGTGGTTTACTTTAGCGACGGGTTGGTGCATGAGATGGGCGGCGCAGAAGCCCCAACCACCAACAATCGGATGGAAATGCAGGCGGCGATCGCCGCTCTCCAGTTCTTTTCTCAATCTGGACAGTCTGACCCCATCTCGCTGTATACCGACAGTGAATATGTCAAAAACGGCATTACGCAATGGATTCACGGTTGGAAAAAGAAAGGCTGGAAGACCTCAACGGGCAAACCTGTTCTAAATCAGGATTTGTGGCAAATGATCGATAGTCTTAACTCAAAACAAGTGATCTGGAAATATGTCCGGGGGCATAGCGGCAACATCGGTAATGAACGGTGTGATGCGATCGCACGGGCCTTTGCGCTGGGCAAGACACCCAATTTGCAGCAGCTCAATGAAGGCTCGTGAACTTAACAAATCCGCAGCTTATTTGTAGAAGCACGGCTCCGCCGTGCTTCTACAAATAAATCAATAGAATGACAGCCTCAAATGCAGCGATCATCACAGCGCTAATTTATCAAAGCGATACAATCCAAATGGAAGTCGCTGGATACAATAAAAAAACTAAACCTGGAGACCCGCGCCATCTGCCGCTTAGATGGCCGGAGCTGTGGGGATGGTTTACCGTGCCGTGCCATTAATCTGTGTTGAATCCCCCATTTTGTGTGTGAAATATGGTCGATTCATCGACGCCGTTGTCTGGCGATGCGCTAGAAAACCTGCCCCGCGAAGTCAGGGTTGCTCAACTTCGAAATATGGTGGAAACCTTGCATATGGCAGACGAAGTGGCAAGTCGGGGCTATTTAATTACCAGTTCTGAATTGGCCGATCTGATGGATGTCAATGCTAGCGCTGTAACCAGTCGGGGTGATAACTGGGTCTGGCGAAATTGGGTCGTCTCCAGGGTGCGACGAGAAGGAAATCAAATCCTTTGGCAGCTAGAGAGAGTGGACTGAATATTTCAGAATTTTGAGGGACGAGAGCGGCGGCGACGGCTTCTGATGCCCTCAACTGCTGATGAATGTTGATGAATAAATAGGGTGCCTTATCCGGAAATCGAGTTAGCAAATTCAACCCTACAAGTCAAGAGCAATTGTATCTAAGTTTACCTGATCTCCATATCTGGAATTTGTATAGCTTTCATACGGCGTATCTAGTAGTCTAGTTAAGCTGAGGTTAGGGAATGGCAATGGGACATCAAGGGGTAAGCATGATTACCTATGGAGAATGAGATCCCAGCATTCCTTTCATTGGCTGTCGAAATTCATCAATTCAGCGCAGGAGTGGGTGTATGGCTTGAGGTTTAGCCGTTTACAGATCGCAGTAGCTGGTTGGGTTTGTCTTCTCTCGCGTTAGGGTAGGGTTAGCAGTCGTGGAAATTGTTCTAGAAAAATTCTGGAGTCAGGTTCTTGAGCGTCTACAGTCACAACTGAGTCGCCCTACCTTCGACACGTGGGTAAAATCGGCTACCGTTGAGAAAATCGACGAAACCAGTCTTGTCATCTGCACCCCCAATCCCTTTGCCCGTAACTGGCTGCAAAAGTACTACCTCAAGACCATTAATGAGGTGGTTCAAGAGGTGTTAGGGCATCCCATTGAAATTCATATCACCGTGCGGCCTGGAGGTGAGACGGAGGATTTTGACTCATCCGAAATGCTCTGGCCCTTACCTGCTGAAGTACCCCCCGTCGAGACCAGCTCAACCCAGCGTCACAAACCTACCGATTTGAACCATAAATACGTGTTCTCCCGCTTTGTGGTTGGCTCTAACAACCGCATGGCTCATGCCGCCTCTCTGGCCGTTGCCGAGTCTCCAGGGCGCGAATTTAATCCCCTCTTCCTATGCGGCGGTGTGGGATTGGGAAAGACACACCTGATGCAGGCGATCGGGCATTATCGTCTGGAGATTGATCCAAATTCCAGAATTTTTTACGTCTCTACCGAGCAGTTCACCAACGACCTGATTGCGGCCATCCGGAAGGACAGTATGCAAAGCTTTCGGGAACACTACCGGGCAGTTGATGTGCTGCTGGTGGATGATATTCAGTTCATCGAAGGCAAGGAATACACCCAGGAAGAATTTTTCCATACCTTTAATACACTGCATGAAGCGGGTCGGCAGGTGGTACTGGCAAGCGATCGCCCTCCCAGTCAAATTCCGCGTCTGCAAGAGCGACTTTGTTCTCGCTTCTCAATGGGCTTAATTGCTGACATCCAACCTCCTGACCTGGAAACCCGGATGGCGATTCTGCAAAAGAAGGCAGAGTACGAAAACATGCGCCTTCCTCGCGAAATTATCGAATACATCGCCTCCAGCTACACCTCTAACATTCGGGAACTGGAAGGAGCACTGATTCGAGCCGTAGCCTATATTTCTATCTCTGGTCTGCCAATGACGGTAGAAAATATTGCGCCCGTGCTCAACCCACCCAGCGAGCAGGTAGAAGCCTCACCCGAAGCGGTTATTGCTGCCGTGGCCGATACCTTTAATGTATCGGTGGAAGACCTCAAAGGAAACTCGCGGCGTCGCGAAATTAGTGTGGCGCGCCAGGTTTGCATGTTTTTGATGCGGCAATATACCGATTTGAGCCTACCCAAAATCGGCGAAGTATTTGGTGGGAAAGACCACACCACCGTGATGTATAGCTGCGAAAAAATTGGCCAACTCAAGGAAACCGACTTGGACTTGGCTCGCACGCTGCGACAGCTTAGCGAACGCATTAACCTATCCAGTCAGTCAAAAAATCAATCCCGCAGATAAGGAACGTGAATTCAATAAAACCTGAAATCTACTTTTTGAAAGCGCGGCTGAGCCACACTTTGAAAAATAGAACCCTGGTTTTAATTAACGTGAATTCGACGATTGGGCTTTTGAGAGAGTGGCGTGACACGCCACTCTCTCAAAAGCCCGGTTTTGGGGGGGGGGCG
>DATNPS010000380.1:0-5180 GCA_036703095.1 Crinalium sp.
CGCCCCCCCAAAACTCCCAATTGGTTTCAAAATGAGAATTGCTGGCCTTCTGCCTCAAAATAATGAACGTTCAAAAACTAGCGAACTTGCATATGAACAGCATCTGACAAGGTCGGAATTTCTGCGTAGCGTCCCATAATCGATTGGGCTACGGAGTAAATAACGGCTGCCAAGATCCCCAAGAAAACGACATTCGAAAGCGTTTCGATCAGCAGACCACCGCGCAGGACAGGCCCCAATACGTAATCCACAATTAGCCTGCACAAAAACACAACAATGCTCAGGAGGATAGCCTGCATTGCATTAAAGCGAATGAAATGCTTGATATTTTCATTCCTTACCACCAGTAGAAATAGAGCGAAAAAGACGATTAGGCTCACAAAGGGAAGGGAATAAATCGTCAGCAGAGGCAGCAAAGGAATCAGAACAACCTGCAAGGCGGGAAACTGCTGAAAGAACGGAGCCGCAAAACTAAGGCCATCAAGCAATGGAATGAGATAGGGCAGGCAAGCAAAAATTTTTTCCAAGGTCGTGGGTGAACCGCGCCAAGTCATGTTGTCCTCTCCTGGAATGCAGCATTTACAAGTGTTATATCAGCACACTATGTTTAGGATAGCGTAACCCCTCTGGCAACAGAATCCAGCAACCCGCTCAGGCTGGCTTACGCGATCGCACCCATCTAACCACACCCGTAACGCGTCAATTCACCGCACTAACGCTTCAGTCCTCTCGCTGGGTCACATCACTCGATATTGGCGATTCGGAACCCCATCTGGCACTCGTATTGCTCAGGCTGTTCATCAGCGCTCTTTTGCAACGCTCTCCCGCAGCGAAGCTGGCCATGATACCAGCGGGGTTGACCGCTCTGGTCAGCCATCAAACAAGTTTGACAAACCTGTTTGGGAGTAAGAAGCTGATTCTCCATCAAGATGACTAGCATGGGGCACCTCGATTGGACACATTAGATCTTGTCCATCTTTATACTTTTAGTAAGCCCATTTTAGGTCAATCTTTTTGAGGGCGCGGTAAAGATTGTTTCTTAAACATCCTGAAGTTTTATGGCGACAGGCGAAAACTGGCAATTTTCCAGGGAGCGATCGCAAACGTGGGGCGATCGGCTAGCGCCATATCCGATGAAGTTGGTTCTTCTAACAAATTGGCTGGAGCCACATAAGTTGGGATCACGGTTTGACCAAAGTGGGATTCGAAAAGCCGAGCTACGTTAAATTCGGCTGTAGCTCCGTGGCATTCATAGCCTCTGAGAATCCAGGTATTTTCGTGGTCTTCAGCAGCTTTGAATGCTGCAAGTACAAAATTCGGATCAGGAAGATTCAGCAGGGTGCCTGTGGGCGGTAGATCAGCGGTTGCAGAACGACTGTCATCTCCCACCAGAATGCGAATCGGCTGGTTTAGCTCATAGCCTCGTCGAACAGTGTTGGCCGCCTGCCACTGACCTGCATGAGGATACACCGCGTAGGTGAACTGATGGTATCCGCGATCGGCCTCCGGATCAGGCCAGTTCGGGCTGCGCAGCAGCGTTAATCTAAGCTGCGAGGGCTGGCTGTCGTAGCCGTATTTGCAGCCATTCAACAAACTGACTCCATAGTTCGCCTCTCCCAAGTCCGCCCATTGCAACGCTGGAACTTCCCACTTCGCTTTATCTCTGAGATCATCCGAACGTGTCGGACGCTGAATCGCCCCAAAGGCCATTTCATACGTAGCATGGTCAGCCTCTACGGTGAGGGGAAATGCCGCTTTCACCAAAACCTGCCGTTCCTGCCAATTCACAGTGGTAACGATTTTAAGCAGGGGAGATGCTGCTTCTAAGACATAGTCCTGATAGAACTGAGATTGCCCGATTTGCCGAATCACCCGCAGACGAGAGGCGATCGCTCCCCGTTCCACCCATCTGATCGAAATCAACTCAGGGGGTGGCAGTGGATGCTCAGCATAATGGGGATCAATGTTCCAGGCATCCCAATATTGTCCCTGATCGCGAAATGCCTGAAGCTGATTTCCCGGCCCCTGGAGGCTTTCACGCTGATGCCGTTTATCAAACACGCTGGTCAAATCACCCGTTTTGGGATCAACCACGACCCGCAACCATTCGTTTTCCAGTAGCCAATCCTCTGTTGCAGGTGAATCGTTATGAGACGCTATTCGAGGATTCGAACCAACCACCTCGTCTGAAACCGAACTGAGCCAAACCGTCTGATACCCAACTCCGGGAATATCTTTCGCCAGGAATCGCAGGCAGCACGAACCGTTATCCTCAACCTGGAGCTGAGACTCTAATGGTTGGCCTGTGGTGTCATAAAGCTGCCAGGTCTGGTCGGCTTCAGTGAGATGCGGTAGAGGCACAGAGACAACCTCTGAGCGGCTCCAGTTCAGTGAATTAAACAGAAAAACGGGATAGCTGTGAGCGTGAGGAGGTTCAGGCAGCGAGATGTGAGTGGCGATCGCCTCCAGTGCTACCTCCAACATCTGTTCACCCGCCTGCTCGGCAGCTTGCCAATCCCGATTCGCATCGACAAACACCTCCGGAATTGAGGAACCAGGCAGAATGTCGTGGAACTGGTTAAACAACACCTGTTTCCAGGCGGTTTCGATCGCCTCTTTGGGATAAGGCGCAGCCGTGAATAGCGTAGCCAGAGACGAAAACAATTCGGCTTGATAAAGCAGGATTTCACAGCGACGATTCGATCGTTTTTGATCGGCGTGTGTCGTGTAGCAGCCGCGATGGAATTCCAGGTAAAGTTCGTCGTCCCAAACTGGATATGGGATGTGGGGTGTGGGGTGTAGGAGAGATGGGGAAGGTGGGGAAGATGGGGAAGCGAAGATTACTTCTTCTTTGTCACCCCCATCTCCCCTATCTCCTCCACCTATGACCTCTAACTCCTGACTCCTGACTCCTGACTCCTGACTCCTGGGAGGGGGAGAGATTTGGGTGAGGTACTGGGTGACGGTAGTGAAGGTTAGGGTGGGGAAGAAGGGGGATTGGTGCCAGCGTTGGGCGATCGCTACCATGTCTCGCGTTGGGCCGCCTCCGTGATCGCCCACTCCGGGTAGCCAAAGGGCATGGGGAATTCCGGTCTTAGATTCCCAGGTACAGGCATATTCGGCCATTTTGAGCGGGTCAACGCCTTCGCCTATGCGGGGACTGTGGAAGCTGAGGATTTGAGTGCCATCGGGCGATCGCCACCAAAACAGCTCGTGAGGAAATTCGTTAGTGTCATTCCAGCGCATTTTTTGAGTGACGAAATACTGCACGCCGCCCTGCACCAGAATTTGCGGCAACTGCCAGCAAAAACCAAAGCTATCGGGCAACCAGGCGATCGCGCTCACCTGACCAAATTTTTCCTGTACGTAGCACTGTCCATAAAGCACCTGACGCACCAGCGACTCACCGCCGACCAGGTTAAATTCCGGCTCTACCCACAGGCCCGCCACCACGTCCCATCGACCTGATGCAATCTGCTGCTGAATGGCTGCGAACAAGGCCGGACGGTTGCGCTCAGTCCAGTCATATAGCGCAGGTGTGGAATGGCAAAAGGTGAGGTCGGGGAAGTCGCGCTGAAGCTGAAGCACTGACTTGAAGGTGCGTTCCGCCGCTCGCCACGTTTCCTCAACGGGCCAGAGCCATGCCAGGTCGAGATGGGCATGACCGACAAGCTGGATCTGCCGCTCTTTTAACCAGGCGCTAAAGGGTTGCAATTGCTCTCGCAAAGTCGTGAGCGATCGCTCAAAGGTGGGGCGATCGTCACAGTGATCCCAGTCAATCTGCTGTAGAGCCGTTGCTATAACAGGCAGTTGGTCTGGCTGAAAGGCCGTTAAATAGTGCTGAAGAACGGCCAGTTCATCTGCCACAAAGCCCGGTTCCGGGCAGGGGTGCAACGCATCATGCTCATACACACAGATCGACTGAACCAGCGCTCCATCATCATGGCCAGGGCTGACCAGACGCAGTGCGACGTCAATCACTTCACCCGCCCGGGCCGCCCGACTTAATCCAACCCGTGCCGAAACGTCAAATAAATCGCCCTCCTGCACCAATTGCCCATTCACGAAAACTTGAGCCAGTTCCGCCCACCAGATCAGCGACAGTCGCAGGGTTAGCCCCTCCAGCGAATACCCATGTAGATCTGCCGGGATGACCAGGCGTTGCCCCAGCCATAGCACATGCCGTCCTTTGCCCCAGGCGATGTGATTACGAGTATTGACATCCGCCAGTTCCCAGGCTTGCCAGGTTGACGGTTGCGTGGCTTCAGCAATGGGCATATCCGCTAAACAAAACCGCCATCCTGCCTGGACACTCGTTTGAGTCAGTTGACGCAATCGACTGAGCGATCGCGAAATGTTGTCAGCAGCGAGTTTCAGCGATTCTGATAAAAGGGGCATAACGGATTCGGTCATCTTTCTACTAAGATCAGGGCATTCACACCCATCCGCACACCTCATTTTTATGTGAGATGTGCCAGTTCACTACGGCTTGGGACTTTCTGCACTCTACACCAGATTCCGCAAGGGTTACTGTTCTTCATCGTCTTCCCCCAGTCATGTCATCCTCCGGGCCTTACCAAAGCAAATTGCTGAACCTGCTGGTTCGTCAAACCCGTCGCCTGCGGGATGAGTCGGGTCGAAGATGGCGACAATTTCGGACAACAGCCGTGTGGGGAACTCAGATTTTGCTGTACCCCATTTACGTCCTGTTTCAATCCGGGCGAATGATTGAGCGGCAGTTTAAGCAAACCATTCGCAAGGTCTTTCCTCAACTCAAAGCGGCGGAGCGCGGCAAACCACGAGGGACACATTCCGATCAAGCGATCGCCTCCCTCCCCGCAGATACCGCTATCCGCACGGCCTTACAAACCATCCAATCCTTTGCCCTGGCCGTTCCCATTGAGATCAGCGGCGGCGCGATCGCCCTACCGCTTCAGCTTGCAGCGGCACCACCCGAGAGTGGGTTAGCGGTAGCTAATTCCAGTTCGCTGGTTCAATCTGGGCCATCCAAGCCGCCCGATCCCGTGCGCGGTATTGCGACCTGGCTGGATACGCGATCGCTGGTGCTCGTCACGACCCAAAATGAAATTCTCGATATTTTGACAATCGAGCAGCAAGCGCTGTTACAGCGACGCATGATTGGCGAACTGGCTGGCTATTTACGCCAGCAGAGATTACTG
>DATNPS010000060.1:0-20336 GCA_036703095.1 Crinalium sp.
TGAACTCTGTAGTCATGTTATTTTTGCCTCACTGATGTGATGAACTGAAGCGAAGAAAAGCTTAAGGCGTGGTTTCCCAACCACTCGTTTTGCATCAGCAAGGCGATCGATCGTAAAATCGAACGTAGCCTGCCTCCTGCCGTCTTCAGGAGTTAGGTTAGCTGGTTAGGAGTGTTGGTAGCACTTCTAATCAGCGTTATCCTCACCTTAAGCCTGTCTACTGGAAATCCAGTGTTTTTTAAGATAGAGCAAAGGGCGATCGGATACAAGCGTATTTATCGATTTGTTTCACCCAAATAGCATCGCACCTTGGTCGAGCAATTTTTTAGGGCGAGGCTGGTCTTTACTCATTATGGGCGATCGATTTAATTGGAATATTATTTCATTAGTATGCAAGCGAAGCTCATAGAACTAGAAAAAATGCTGAACAAAATCAGCATGTTTCCTGAGTAGAGGCTAACATGCGGGTATCCAAATTCGCCTAATATCCCAATTTTCCAAATGGCGTGAAAAATTACTCTAATTGGGTTCCATAGAGGTGTTAGGCTGAAAAAATCTATCTAATTACCAGATTTTCCAAATAGCATGATTTTTTCACATTACTTTCTCCAGGAGAGTATTAGGCTGAAAAAATCTATCTAATAATATTGTTAGCCTGCTAGGTTATCGGTGAGACCATGTTTCAAATCTTCTGGTAGAGTGTCCAGAATTGGTACAGATTTGAAATTCAGCTATGGATGAACAACAAGTCGCAAAAATTCTCTCTCACGACCCCAACAATGGTATTGTTCAGCTGCCAGGGCGCAAGTTCCCGGGAATTGTAATTCAAGGAGATTCACTGTTTAATCTGTTTGAGCAAGTTCGTTATTGCCTTGAGCTAGCAAAGCAGCATCAAGATGAAGAAGCATATTACGAAATCCTGATGCTAGCTGAAATGCTACAAGGTCAGCTACTTAACTACGAAAAAACACTAATTGAGTTAGGGCTGGAACGACCTTATTTCCCACCAATTCACGAACGGTTGCTCCAAGACGATTTCAGTAGTTTGTGAAATCAGCCCTACTTTGCAGAATACTAGATAATAATATATGAGCCTGTTTAGCATTTAGTCGTTTTTACATGCAGTTTGAGTGGGACGATAACAAAGCGGCAAGCAATCTAGCAAAGCATGAAGTCTCATTTGAGGAAGCAAAAACTGTTTTTGATGATCCTCTTTATGTTGACTTCTACGATCCGGATCATTCTGAGGATGAGGAGCGATATCTCATTGTTGGAGAGTCGAACAAAGGACGAGTTTTGATTGTGTCGTACACCGAGCGAGGAAATTCGATTCGGCTCATCAGTGCAAGAGAAGTGACACGAACTGAGCGGGAAGCCTATGAGGAGGGATGAATCAGAGATGGAAGATGATTTGCGAACAGAGTATGACTTGAACAGCCTACGAGTCAGAAAATTGGGTTCGGGGCGAAAGAGTCTTGGCTCAACAACAGTGCGTCTAGAGCCGGATGTTGCGGAGATGTTTCCAAGTGCCGATGCAGTAAATGAAGCCCTACGTTTTTTGATGAGGGTGATGCAGCAAAACCAAGCATCTGCTCCTCAGCCGCAGGCTAACAATTCAAATGCAGCGGACGACTGAGAGCTATCGGTGCTGAGTTTGAAGCTATTTATCGCCGCTGATTTGAGCCGTTGGACTGCTTCATATGATGCTGGGGATGGTACAGCAATGTTACCTGTGGGCATCAAAGACTAATCTCCTTTGAAGTTGTCTGTGTGGTACTGATTTAAGGGAGTTGGTGAGGCGATCGCACAAACAGGAATTACGGCATAAAATCAAGGCATGGTCTCATGCAAAAGAAATGATGTGACTCAAAATCAGACAACCTATCCTGAACTATCATCTCAACTTCAAAGCCATTCATAGAAGTGCTCAATGAAGCTTATGCTTTTTGCCATTGTTGTGGTCTTCGTCCTGATGGTTATTTTCCTTGTGCTCCAGCGACATAGGCAGAGAAGTATTATGATTCGTGAGCAGCGCGCGCGGGACAGGGCAAACGAGCAGCCACGGGTCGTGAGACCACCTCGAAACCCTTCTCCCTTGCCCGATATGGAATACGACTTCTGGCGAGGCGAGGAAAGTTTGGTCAATCCAAATGAGAACGCCCTTGATATCGCACTCCGGGAGGTGGCTCAACGGTTTGCGTCCGAGGATGAAGCCACAAAAGCAAACCTTCGGAACGCCATTCACCTACGGGAGTTTTATACGCTACTCACCTTTGGTAAACGAGCTTCTGTCTTTGCCATGCGCCAGAGGTCAGTTTCATGGGTGACAGACGGATTGGCTGCTCTCGCGATGGTTGAGGCAAACCGATTAGACCCCCGTGATATTCTGATGACATTGAGTCTGCTTTATCATGCCGCGATGAGGATTGAGGCGAACCCCGATCGCCTTCTTAGAGAGGCAGCCTTGCTGTCCAGTCCCAAAATGGCGGAGCTGCTGCGCAACCACTGCGGTCGATACACAAAGTTGAAAAATCTCCGGTCTGCGTGGGGACATACGGAGGTGGAGACCGAGAATGGGGTTGGGATAATCGGTTGGGAGGGTAGGAAGTATCACCCCACTATAAACCTTGCTTCAGTGGTTATAGAGATTGCTACGCTCTTTGAATCTGATCAGTACCAATCTCGAGCTATCAGCATTGCAGAGAGCTTTCCAGCAATCTGGTTAACGACAGACCAGGATAGCTCCGCTGAGGAACTCTTGAAGCACTCCCGAGGTGGAGCAAGTATTTTAGTCATTCTGCGACCGGAGAATCACTCCAGGCATAGAGACCAGAATCTGAGAATTTTTCTGGTAGAGATGGAGGATGAGCAAACGGCCGATGCATTGCTTGGTTGCGCTAGAAGGCGCACGGAACCTGTGATGCTTGCATTGGCTGAGAGAAAACTGTTCTGCCTTGTCATCCAGACATCTTCCGCTTCCGGTTACGGCTCGGTTCCCTTTGAGACATCTGAGAGCTTAGCACGCTTCTCAAATGGAATTGTGGGAATCTTGCGACGATACAGCGAATCAATTAAGTAAGTGAGGAGCCATTACATCACAGTAGTGGACGGTTGGAAGTCGCTTTCGGGGTGCCAAGGTCATATGCAGCAGCATTTGGCCGTTAGACTACAACTTTTCGCGAATGTCTGCCTCTTTAAAGCCAACGGCAACCGCTTTTCTGGCCTTCACAAAGAGAGGTCGCTTCAGAAGCATGGCATCCTTGGAAAACGCATCGATCCACTGATCATCTGACCAGGTTTTCTTTTCATCTCCCAGTGCCCGGTACGACTGACCAGAGGTATTTCGCATTGGCTGTGCTCCCAGCGATTTAACCCATTCTTGAATCGTGGCGCGGCTGGGTGGATGATCTTTGGTGTTGATAAATTCATGATCAACATTGTTGTCCTGAAGCCACTTCAAGGCTTTCTTGCAGGTTTGGCAGGTTGGAATTCCGTAAACTTGAATAGACATAACAGCGCTTCGAGAGGGGTTACCTGTAATTGATCGCAAGAATCGTTATCTTAAATCTTGCACCTTTCTCAATAGGCGGGTTTGGGGCAGCGCGTAGCATCGCCCAAACCCGCCCCATTTGCAAGAACGTAAAGCGCTCTTGCAAATGGGGCAAGATCTAAGTTATGGCAAGATACTTTTTAACATAGCCAGGTGCTTTTGTACCGGAACTAGCGTATTGGCAGCAAGCATCCCGCTGGCCGCTACGGCTGGAAGGCCAATTCCCGGAAAGGTAGAATCACCGCAGCACAGCAATCCGGCTACGGGAGTCAACGGGCCAGGAAACAGACCTTCGCCTGCTCGGATAGCTGGCCCATAGGAACCGCGATCGCGACGCAGAAATCGTTCATGGGTCAGGGGTGTACCAATTAGCGTTACCTCACAGCGCGATCGCACAGCTGGAATAATCCGCTCCAATGCTCGCCACATCACCTCCGCTCGGTCTTGCTTTTGTTGAGCATAGGCGGCACTACGCCGATCGAGTCCATCCCACACATGATACGGTTCGTTGCCCGGTGTGTAGACATGAATCACATGCTTACCCGGTGGCGCTAGCGAGGGGTCGATGAGAGACGGAATCGAGATCAGCACGACATTTTGAGGAGCAGTGATACCAGCATTCCAATCATTCACCACAATATGATGGCAGGGCAAATCAGATGCTATTCCCTCTGCGTCAATTCCCAAGTGAAGATGCATAAAGCTATCGCAGGCTGGCGTTGCCTGTCGGCTGGTTCGAAAGGATTGAGACACCGCATCGTCTGGCAGCAGTTTCAACGTATCCCAAACCGAAGCGTTGGATATAACCGCTCGCCGTGCGCGGATTTGTTTACCATTGCGCAACGCGATTCCGATCGCCCGTTTTCCCTGGACTAAAATTCGCTCAACGTGGGCATTCAGCATCAACTGTCCCTGATGACGCTGCAATCCTCGCACTAGAGCATTCACCAGCGCCGCGCTGCCGCCAATGGGATAGTCGAGCACCACACCGGGACGATACCAGTCGGCAAACATAAATGCCATCTCTGCGGCACTGGTACCATCAGCAGGCAGCCCAGACAGCAAAAAACACAGCAAATTTAGCCAGTTGCGAATAAACGGATCGCGAATAGCCTGATCCATAATGCGGCTGAAGGGGCCAGTCAGGGTGGCGATCGCTCCTGCATGTCGGATCAACGCTGGAGCAAACCGTCCCACGGTTAAAATCGCGCCCCAATCTAGCCGGAGAGCGGCTGGAGGAAGGGCGATCGCAGCCTGGGCAAAGGGTTCCATTACGCGCTGAAGGGCTTTCCATTCAGCAACCGCCGTTTGGCCTCGCAACTGGAGCAGCACATCACAAAACTGTTCGGCTCCTACGGACGTATTGAACTCTCCTTCAGGCAGGTAGCAGCCCCAGGTATCATAAGTGGCCCAGGAGACATCTTCACCAATCGCATCCAGCACCTGTCGCAGCGGATTCGCAGAGGGACGGTAGGATAGCCCGGAATACAGCGATGGCCCTGAATCAAACGTAAATCCATTGCGCTCAAACCCGTGAGCCGCTCCACCGGGAATCGAATGACTTTCACAAACAACGACCTGTAACCCATAATGCGCCAACAGAGCCGCACAGCTTAACCCGCCAATGCCACTCCCGATGATGACCACGTCTGTTTCCATGCCGCAACTGTCCAAAGGGCCTCATCAATCGTATAGCACCCGATCGTGCATCTCCATCACCTGCTATAGTCAACAGCAATTCTGATTTTGAAACCGCTTGCGGGTTTTGTGTGTCCGGCGGGCGCATAAAACTCGCAAGCGGTAGTAATGCAAGATCGCCGCAGGCGACCTTGCATTAAGTAGGTAGGCACAATTAAACATTAGATAGAAAAACCGGGGGAGTGCCCCTCCGGGGCACTCCCCCGGTTTTCTGGGTTTGGTTTAATTAGGCTTGCCTTACTACCGCTTTGCATAATGAGAATTGCTGTATAGTCAACGGCAGACGTTAGACAAAACCATCATGACGCCATGAAAATTGCTCTGGGTAGCGATGAGCGTACCGCTTTGACCGATGTATTGATTGCTGAACTGAAGAAGCGCAATCATGAAATATTGCTGTTTGGCCCATTGGCCGAAAATGATCCAGAAGTCGATTGGCCGCTGACCAGCCGCAAGGTAGCTGAAGCAGTTGCTACAGGTGAGGCCGATGAGGGGATTGTGTGCTGCTGGACGGGAACGGGTGCCTCGATCGCCGCTAATAAAGTACGGGGAATCCGGGCGGCACTTTGTCATGATGCGGAAACGGCGAAAGGCGCACGGACGTGGAATCATGCTAACGTGCTGGCGCTAAGCTTACGAACAACATCAGAGGCGATCGCCAAAGAAATCCTCGATGCCTGGTATAGCACACCCTTCTCAAATGACGAGTGGAATCAACAGCAGATCGATCGCATCCGTGAATTGGAAGCCTGGATGATTCGTCATGGGCAAGGGTGATTTAATCGGGTAGCTCCCCAGCAAAGCTGGGGAGCTACCCGATTAAATTAATTACGGTTAGAGAAGATTTAAAATTACAACAGCACCCAAGTCTAGACTCGCTGAGTGATCTCCCTTTTTCTCGATCTCTTAAATAGAGTTTGCTGATTACCAAAATTGATTAGAAAATCAATGCAATCAGTCAATAAACTCTCATATGCTACCGAGGGAAATATCAGCCTTCTGATTGAGTGCTGTTGTGGTTTAGACGAGACAGATTCAAATTAAACAGCGCTTTTACCTCGCGAACTAACGTGAACTTGGCTGTCAAATCTGCCAGGGAAGTTATTAGCTTCAATTTCTAAGATACCATTCTGAATTCGAGGATCAATCCTCCGACATCAAAGTTTACTTTCGCTTTTAACATTACAATACGAGGCCCAATGATGCTTCTATAGCGTGATCCCCATGTATGTCGTATTGTAGATGAACAATGAATGACGCCAACAACTAAACGCCCTTTGATGTTAATTGAATTGGCAAATGATTCTATCAACAGCAACAGCGATATCACTTAGAATGATTTCTTTAAATCTTAATCACTCCATTTGATGAACAGATACTTTGGCATTTGTCATTCATTTCTTAATACAAACAAGTCAATAATACAGTTGTTTTTTTTCAACATTAAATGCTGTAACGCGATCGAGAACTGCTGAATTTGCACTAGAATTGGTGGTTAAGAAACGTTGCATTAGCATTACTCCTGATCCATTACCCCGGTTGAAATTGTGGCAAGGGTTCGTTTAGAGGGAATTACGCGGCGGTTTAACTCCGTCACCGCAATTGACAACATTACGTTTGAAGTACCCGACGGTCAGTTTTGGGTGCTGGTTGGGCCATCGGGATGTGGCAAATCAACCATCCTGCGAACTATTGCTGGTTTGGAGTCTGCCACGTCGGGTAGCCTTTATATTGGCGATCGCCTCGTGACCCAGGTTCCGGCTCGTCATCGTGACGTGGCGATGGTGTTCCAGAACTACGCGCTGTATCCCCACATGACGGTGGCCGAAAATATAGCGTTTGGCTTGAAGGTGCGAGGTGCCGATGCGAAAACGATTCAAACGCGTATTGAGAAAGTGGCTCAAGCTCTCGACATCAGCCAT
Source organism: Crinalium sp. (assembly GCA_036703095.1). GTDB lineage: Bacteria > Cyanobacteriota > Cyanobacteriia > Elainellales > Elainellaceae > DATNPS01. The sequence continues at coordinate 7,171 of DATNPS010000060.1, forward strand.
TTGCTCGATCGCAAGCCGCGTCAACTTTCCGGTGGGCAGCAGCAGCGAGTTGCACTGGGACGCGCGATCGCCCGTGAACCTCAGGTATTTTTGCTAGACGAGCCGCTGTCGAACCTGGATGCCCAGTTGCGCGATGATACTCGTGCCGAACTCAAGCAATTGCACCAGCGACTCGGCATTACCACCATCTACGTCACCCACGATCAAGTAGAAGCCATGACGCTGGCGGATCAGATAGTAGTGCTGAATCGGGGGCAAATTCAGCAAATTGGCGATCCGCTGACTATTTATAACGAACCTACCAACCAGATGGTTGCGACATTTTTGGGCAGTCCGCCGATGAACATCCTGCCGGGAATCTATAACGGCACGCAGTTTCAGGTTGCAGAAGGGCAACGGATTCCCTGTCCGGACTCACTTCAACATGTCCTCCGATCAGCTCAGGGACAGCGGTTTAATCTGGGAATTCGTCCCGAACACCTCCAGGTCGTCTCGGAGAGCGATCGCCATCTTTCAGTACAGGTAACGGTCGTAGAGCCTCTGGGGCGTGAAATTTTGATTCGCACGGTGTTAACTGAGCCGGATCAGGCCAGCGCTGCAACGATCAACGTTCAAGTGGAACCAACCATTCGGCCTCAGGTGGGCGATCGCCTCAACTTACGACTCGATCTGGATCAGATGGTGGTGTTTGATCCAGCAACGGGCGATCGATTGAGTTAGTGGAATGGCCTGTTACACCTTACTGTGACTGAAGATTGCTGTAGGTTTGATGAATTTCAGCCTCGCTCCAGCCGCGAAATTTTAGTGTGCTCATGATTTGCTCATAGCTGTGATCCAGCAACATCGCCCGGCGGATGTAATCTTCTAAGGCAAGCTGGTTTTGCAGTGTAGGCTGGAGCGCGTTAGGGGAATCGGAAGATGCTGGGTTATCCCCTCGATTAACGCTCATTCCACCCGCACGCTCTGGGCTGGAAAGTCCAAACGTTTTACTGGCCCACTTCGCTACCGCAACTGAGACAAACCCTACGCCAATACAAACCGGAATCCAGATAGCTAGCGCGATTCCTGCGGTGCACACAATTGAGCCGATGAGAATGATGCTGGCAGACGCAAAGCCACCCGCCAGAGATGCCATGATCACATAGACAACACACAACCCAATCCAAAAATTTTGCATGGTTGTCATAGCTCGTTATCTCCAACGATTTCCCAATAGCGAATAAAACAGATTACCAGAGCCATATAGCAAGGAATCGCAAACGCAATTTCTACCGGAACGTGAGTCACTGGGGTCATAAATCCGGTGAAGTTTTCCATTGCGCTAGGGCCATACACTCTGTACTCGTGAATGATGTACCATGATTCCAGCGGAAGGGCGATCGCGGCTGTTGCCATTAGCGTGATTAAGAATCGCTGCACCAATCCGTAGTGGATCAAAAATCGATTTACCAAATTGGTGGACAGCCAAACGATCGCCACCCAGACACTCGTCATGATGATACTGATATCGTGAAAAATATAAGACCACTGCGGCAGGTGATTATTTTGCACCATTGGCTCAATCATGACTTCAAACAAAAAGACTCCCAAAAATGCAATTAATCCATCGCGCCACCACTTCTGATGCTTTACGGGGATGAGTAACGCATGATCGATCGAAAAACTCCAATATTTATAAAATGCAATCACTAAAGATGTAAAAACGGGTGTGTAATAGAGCAATTCGATTGGCACATTGAACACAAACACACCTGCAACAGCATTTAAAACTTCGGGAGCATAACTGCGGATACCAATATTAACAACGATGATTTCCAATACACTCACCAAACCAGTGAGAATCGCAAGATATACGGCGAACCGCTGCGATTCTTTACGTTTCGATAAAAAGCGATCGACAAATACCACCGTTGATAAAATCAACGCCGACCATCCAATCGTTAAAATCCAGCTCACATCGCGGTAAACATACGCCCACCATCCCATCTTGTAGTTGTGCCACATGGGAGCCGTAAACACTTCAAAAATTAGGACGCCCACGCTCACGATCAAAAATCGTCGCCCAATCTGATCCTTAAACTTAGGCAAAATCAAAAACGCCGCAGCAACACCAATCAAGACGAATAGCTCAAAGAGTGCGATCGCCCCAGTCGGCGTTTTATCAAAATTGCACGCGATCGTATTAGCGCAGTAGTGAATGAAGTCGAGCATGTTGGGTGTTGGGTGTTAGGTGTTGGGTGTTAACTGTTGGGGGAGAGGGTATGGGGTGTGGGGTATGGGGAATATGAGGAGTTTTTTGCTTCCCTATCTCCCCCATCTCCCTCATCTCCCCTATCTCCCCCATCTCGTCCTCCTGACTCCTGACTCCTGACTCCTGGCTCCTGACTCCTAAACATCTGCCTCCTACCTCCCAACCCCTTCTCTCGCCCGAAATTCCCCATCCTTCACCTTGCATCCCCCCCATTTGGCCTGACAAAAATCGGGGCGTGAGGTTAGTCCTTGCCAGAGTTTCCAGAGCGGTTCGTCTAGCACGTTGCCAAAGGTGTGATGGTTAAAGTCGCAGGACATGAGATCGCCGTAAGGAGACACATAGAAATAGCTGGTGCCACAGGAACAGCCAGCGCTTTTGTGGCTGGTGAAGTAGGCAAAAAACGTGATGCCGGGATATGTTGCATCCTGGTTGTAGCGTTGGGCCGATTGGATCATGGCTTCAACCCAGTCGGGGTTATCCACTAAATCGTCGCGATCGCTATACCGCCCGGTCGGTAAGGCATCAAAGACCAGAATTTCGTGAACGCCGAGTTGTTTGCCGAGTTGCGCGATCGCCTCCAGTTCTCCCCGTTCATACGACTCTGGCGTTAGGGTGGTCGAAATGCCAACGGAGAATCCTAGTTTTTTAGCGGCTTGAATACCGCGCATGGCTCTGTCAAACAAGCCTGTGTGATGACGAAAGCGATCGTGTTCCTGAGGATTAGCGGCATCGATGCTGACGTAAATGCTATCTAATCCGGCTCGCTTCAACGCATGAACCTGTTCTTCTAAAAACCAGCCGTTTGTGAATAGAACCGTGGTTGAAAAATCCTTGTCAACGGCGCGAATGATCTCTGGCAAGTCAGGCCGCATCAAAGGTTCACCGCCCACAAAATTGATGACAGATACGCCCAAATCTTGAGCTTGCCGAATCACCTGTTTGGCTTGTTCGAGCGTGAGATTGGCTCTACCCGGTTGTTCGACAGCAGTAAAAAAACTGCAATGTTCACAGGTCACATTGCAGCGATCGTTCACTGCAAAACTCATCATATTTGGCAGATTGCGATTTTGAATCGTTCGATACAGCGCACGGGCAATGAAATTAGCCGCAGGCTTGCTAAACAGTGCGGGAGTAGATAGCGAATAAACCGGATAGCCGTTGCGAAAGTGAATGATCTTGTTGTGATTTAGATAAATTCGATAAAGAATTTCAACAAAATCAATGCTGCAATTCATGGCTCTGGTTGCCAGAAACCATTGAAGGCGTAACCGATTTAAGAAAGAGTTCATAAATCTGACAACCAGGTGAAGAGTCAATGCTACAGAATTTGGTTTATCTACGAATTTAATGGGCGATCGCGACAATCGGGATGACCTGACATAACTTGTAATACCGCAGATTGAACAGATTTGTGCCGTCCGATTTGCTTCAATCTAACGTTGGGAAATGACGATGCTACTAACCGCCAATAGAGGTCACTTCACACAATCTTTACGTCCGCTTCCGTAAAATTACTTCTTCTCGCGTTATAACGGCAGCATAAAGACATCCTCTCTAAAAAATTCTAGATATGAAAAAACAATTTTTAACAGTCGGAGTTGTTCTGACTACAGCTTTTTTTCCACTGCGATCGCTAGCCGCTAACTTTACAGGGCTGTATGTGTTTGGCGATAGCTTATCCGATCCCGGTAATGTGTTCAATCTAACAAAGGCTTTTACGGGAACGGGTTCGCCACCGCCACCTTACTCGGAGGGACGGTTCTCCAATGGTCAAATCTGGACATCCTATTTCGCGCAAGATTTAGGGCTGTCTCCCGTTCCAGCCACAACGCTGCCCTTCCTGCCTGTGCCTCCCACCCAAGGCATTAACTTTGCCTTTGGCGGTGCTACCACCGGGCCAGATAACACCATCACCCCTCTTTTACCGGGCCTGACTCAGCAGGTAGAAACGTTCACCACGCTTCTGCAAGGACGTCCGGCTGATCCCAATGCGCTCTACGTCGTCTGGGCTGGTGCAAACGATTATCTGCCAACCGAAAGCAAAACCTTTACACCGTACACCAATCCCAAAACGTCTATTCGAAATCTGTCGAATACGATTAGTTCACTGGCGGCTCTGGGCGCTCGCAACTTCCTGGTTGCCAATCAATCTAATCTGGGTCAGGTTCCCATCGCGGCGATCGCAGGTGATCCCGTGGCGCTGTCTAAATTGAGCGATCGTCATAATGCTCGCCTCAACAAAACCATCCAATCCTTTGAGCGCAAACTGCCCGATAGTACCTTTTATCTGTTAGATATTCACGCTCTGTTTGCCCAGGCGTTTAATGGACAGTTTGGCTTTACCAATGTGACGGTGCCCTGCATTAGCCAGGGAGCGTTTCCCACCTGTCCCGGCTATTTATTCTGGGATCAATACCATCCGACAGAAGCGGCTCATCAGAAAATTGCCGATCTAGCTTTGCAAACGGTGAATGCCACTCCGACCCCTGAACCTGCCTCTGTTCCTGAACCAGCGTCAGGGATAGCGCTGTTAGCATTTGGTATCGCCAGTGCAGTGACAATGCGCCGAGCGAAAGCCAGCTAAAAATCACAAATTAACCCCAATTTGAGCAGGGAGAGCATGACTGAGTCATGCTCTCCCTGCTCAAATTGGGGTTTAATATAGCCGTAGCTACTGGTATTAGGACAGGATACAGGGGATGAAACTTCATGCCGATTTAAGTGAACGAGCGATCGCCTTCAGTCAAGACCTACCCTGGGTTGACTCTCCCATGCCCGGAGTGCAGCGACGCATGTTGGAACGGGATGGGGAAGAAGTTGCACGAGCGACGTCCATCGTGCGCTATGCTCCCGGCAGTTTTTTCTCGCCTCACACGCATGGAGGTGGTGAGGAGTTTTTGGTGTTAGAGGGTGTGTTTTCGGATGAACAGGGCGACTATCCAGTTGGAACGTATGTCCGTAATCCAGTCGGATCTACCCACACGCCGTTCAGTCGGGAAGGCTGCACAATTTTAGTGAAACTATGGCAAATGCATCCTGACGATCAGCAGCGAGTCGTTGTGGATACCAAAAAGTCTAACTGGCTGCCCGGTTTAGTGGACGGCTTGCAAGTGATACCACTGCACCACCATGAAACGGAACATGTGGCTTTAGTGAACTGGGCACCGGAAACTTACTTTCAGGCACATCGCCACTGGGGAGGGGAAGAAATTTTGGTTCTGGAGGGTGTGTTTGAGGACGAGTTTGGCACTTATCCTCAAGGCACCTGGATACGCAATCCATCTGGCAGTACCCACACGCCGTTTAGTCGAGAGGGTTGCCTGATTTACGTGAAGACGGGGCATCTCAATGTGCTGTCACACCCCAGTTCTGGTACCTCTGAAGGCTGATGAAGCCCACTCCTTGATTAGCTAGCCTTGAGATTGTAGGGAAGAGGCAGCATTGAGAGTATCCGTTATGAATCCTGAAATCAACCAAGATACTGTTGTGAAAGAAGTTAGGGTTGATACCAATGGTGAAAATGCAGATCCGTTGGTAAAAGATCCGTTGGTAAAAGATATCCACGCAGCAGATTCGGTCGTATCTACACCGTTCTCAACAACTAATTCTGCAAGTTCTGTAGAAACCATCGAGGATGATCTGAATGCTGATTATTCAGCCACTTCGGTATCATCACCGTCGATTGATGAATCGAATATCCAGAATATACAAGATAGAGCGGCTGCTATTTTGTCTAATCTGCCTGACTATGTCACTAATTTCTTCAAAACCTATAAGCAGCCGATTGTTACCATCAGCCTGGTCATCGGTTCAATTATTGTTTTGAGAGTGCTGTTAGCAACCATCGATGCAATATTTGACACCATTGATGATGTTCCGTTCCTTACCTCGTTGTTAGAGTTAACAGGACTGGTGTTCTGGGGTTGGTTTACGTATCGCTATTTACTTCAAGCCTCCAATCGTCAAGAGTTAGTTGATGCGTTTAACTCAACCAAAGAAAGAATTTTGGGTAGAAGCTAATAGGTGATGCGTTATGCTAACGCAAAAAGTATGCCCCGTGCGCCGCATGGGGCATACTTTTTGTGCATTCGTCAAATTCAGGTCACGGTTACAGGAATTGCAGGCCAGTTTTGAGCAGGAATGGCAGCAGGTTGAGGGGGTGTTATCAAGAATGAATTGACCTGAGTTTCAAACCCTACCGGAGTTATGCTTATAGTCTTCAGATCAATCTTGAGATGATCCGATGTAATCGGTTGAATCTTAAACACAGAGTTTAAATAGTTGATTGTTTGGATGTTGTTATCATTGCTTGGAGATAATTCATCTTGTTCTCCTACCAGAATCGTTTTACCCTGCTCTTTACCTAACAAATCGTCGTATTGTTCAGACGGAATAACGATATTTGGATCAGTAAATGAGTTTGAGTAAAATACCTGCGTGACAGGAGTATTGACATTAGGAGGCAGGCGATCGCCATGCCAGGGAGCATCTTCAACCTCCTGCTTGCCATTGGCATCGTTATTGACGCGTGGGAATGGAGTTGAAGGTCTGGCTAACGGTTCAATCGGAACGACATTGTACCCATTATTTACAGTCCAAGCATTCACAATCCCGTCTTTCGGAACGGGAAATCCTGTAGACGGGGTGCTGTAATCAAGCTCCGTATCGAATCCACCGAAATTAAATTGAACGCCATCGGTTGCAGGAGGCGGCACATTCGGTACTGGATGCACCGTCACATCGCGAGTTTCTTGATTTAAGTCGATTCGAATATCGATCGCTTGCGTTGGCCGTTTAGAGGATGGAACAGCAGCAGGATAGCGATCGACATATTGCACGGATAACAGCGATTGATTCGATTGTTGATCTAGTTGATCTAATTGCTGATTGGATGATTTAGAACCGCGATCACCTTCTATAGAGGCGTGTGGGCTAGTTTCAAGCTGCTGAGTCCTGAGCCATGCTGTAAGCTGCCCTGCTTCAGTGTGTTGAATCGCTGCAACAATTTGGCTATTGGGTTCTGCGGCGGATGAGCCCGTATCGCTGGATGGGCTGGCTGCAACGACAATGCCATCGGGCGTGATCAACACCTGAGCGACTGAGTGACCATTGTCTCGACGGACAAAGGTTGCGGCAACCGTTTCGCCCTGACTCTCACCTGTAACAAACAAGCGAATGTTAACAACATTGCCTTGAGTATCCAGGCGAATGGCAACAGGAATGTCGTTTTCTACGCTGACATCAAATTTGGGAAGGTTAGAGAGCCGTAAAGCTGCATTGGCATGAGCTGTCTCTACGGTAGGTGAAGAGGCTTCGGTGTGATCAGGCGATCGCTCTATAGCGCTGACTGGCTCGATATCCGGGCGTTCATGCTCTAGATGCTCAGATGCTTTAGCAGGAGATTCATCGGCTGATTTGGGGGCGATCGCCAGCATCGCTGCAAGCTGCACTTTGTGCATCCACAGTTCCGCCAGAATCGGCAGCAGCAGTAAAGTAGTTGTGATCGCTTTGCTTAATTTTTTCTGAGAATCTAGAGAGTTATTCAGAGAATCCGTGATAGAAGCGGTTGCAGAAGCGACACTTTGCTCTAGTAGTGCATCCAGTTCATATCGCTTGAGAAATTCAGCAACCGAAAAAATAGGGGTTTCGGATTCGCTAGCGTGAGTTGGATTTTCAGTGATGATGACGTCAATTGATGGATGGCGATCGGCACACCAGACCTGCAAAATTCGGCTAATGGCAAGCAGCAAATGTTCACTCGATTGGCTACCAACGTCCTGATTTAACCGTTGCTGGAGCCTATCCCAATCGAGCTTGCTAATGTAGCCTTCGAGTTTAGAGGATTGCAGCGCTTCCCACAGCGTGATGAACTGTCTGTGAAAATCACCGTCATCGTTCAATCCCCGAAGGATTAGCTCACCATCCAACAAAACTGTCTTCACACGTCAACACCTCATACGCTTAAGGATCGCGTTACTGATTTGTAGCTCTAAGATTGAGTGTTGGATTCGATCTGCCGATGAGATAATTGGCCAGTTCGATACATCTGGCGCAACTCTTCAAACGATGGTTCTCGCCCCTGATCACCCGTTGAGTATTCGATCAGGTCATCTAAATCGCAGTTGAGTGCATTACAGAGTTTAATAAAGCGTTCAATCCAGTCCAGACCACTTCTACCGCGCTCCCAATTGGCGATCGTAGTTTCTGTAACGCCAACGATTTGCGCCAATTCTCGCTGGGTCAACCCGGCTCGTTCTCGCAACAGGCCAATTTTAGGAGTCGGTGGGATCTGCTTCATGCGCAGTAATTATGGATTTGGGACACTCCCATCATCCTAACAGCCTTAAAAATTTTAGGCAATATCTTAAAGGGGAGCACAGAAATTCTCAGTTTCCCTTGCCGACCTTAATTTTTTAGCCTAAAATTCTTTAGGGTGGATCGATTAGGGTCTTCTGTTACTTATGCTTGTGCAATCGTTTAGCTCGTTGCGGCAGCCTGAGGCAAAATTGGGTCAAATCCTTGTGCGTAAAGGATTGCTCAGCGCTGCACAACTGGAGCAAATTCTCAGCGTTCAGCATCAACATTCTCTCAGTCAACGATTAGGTGAGCTGCTGATCGAATATGGCTGTATCTCAATTCCAGATTTAGAATCTGCCTTGCAAGAACAATTCTGGCGACAAAACGGCTTTTGGATCATCGACTAATTCTATTTACCTATCCTTTGCTTATGCAATGTTTCAAAACGGTTTCTGATTTATCTACGCTCAACATTTCACCGTTACACATTTTGATTGTAGAAGCGAATCCATTAATGCAACTGAAGCTCAAGCAAACTTTTGCGGCGCATCCTCAGTGGCAGATTGTTGGCTTTATCACCCACGAGTTTGAACAGGTGGATTCGATAGAATTGCTCAATCCCGATCTGGTTATCCTGGATGCCGATCTACCAGGGCTGGACAGCATTGCGGTTTTGCGATCGCTCAAGTCACGACTCCCCAATCTGCGCGTCATCATCCTGAGCAGCGATCGCCGCGAATCGCAGGCTGTCCTGGCATTGCGGCATGGAGCGAATGCGTATTGTGTGAAAGAAAGTAGTCTTAAACGACTCTTGGTGGCGATCGCCTGTGTTCAAGATGATGCTGTTTATCTTGATCCGCATATTGCTCGCGGTGTGGTCAAACAATTGGAAACTCCTATCTTTGATTCATCTACAACCGTCCTTTCAAAACGCGAACTGGAAATTTTACAACTGCTGGTTGCAGGACAAACTAATGTAGAAATCGCAAAAGCGCTTTATCTTAGCCCACACACCATCAAGACGCATGTTCGCAGCATTATGAATAAGCTAGCTGTCGATGATCGCGTGCAGGTGGCCGTGGCGGCGTGGCGTTCAGGGTTGATTCGATCGCATGTTGCTTAATTCTGTAGGGTGGGCAATGCCCACCCCACTCATACTTATTTCGCTTCCATCCAGTTTTGACCCGCGTGGATTTCAACCACAAGCGGCACGCTCAAGGAAAACGCAGATTCCATTGCGGATTTAATCTTGGGCTGCAATTTTTCCCATTCCGACGGATGAATTTCAAACACCAGTTCATCATGCACTTGCAATAGTAAGTTCGCTTGATGCTCTTTCAGAAGTTCATGCAGGCGAATCATTGCAACTTTAATAATGTCAGCACTCGACCCTTGAATCGGTGCGTTGGCTGCTGCGCGAAGAAGCTGCGCGTCATACTGGTCGCGGGTTTTGAGCTTGGTTAAATCGATGCTGTTTGGATCAGATCCTCTTAAACGTCTGATGTTATCGCTGGCAAAATTAAAGTAGCGGCGTCGGCCTAAGATGGTTTCAACATAGCCGTGGGCGATCGCCTCGCGTTGCATTTGCAGCAAATAGGCAAACACATTGGAATAGCGTTCGTTAAACCGCTCGATAAACATTTTGGCATCGGAGGTTTTGAAGCCCGACTCGCGCGCAAACCGCTGAGCACCCATGCCGTAAATCACGCCAAAGTTAATCACTTTCGCCAACCGTCGTTCTTCTGGCGTAATCTCATCTTTTTCAAACAGCAGACGAGCCGTGAGCGAGTGGACATCCTGATTGTTCTGATACGTTTCAACCAGAACAGGCTCCTGGCTCAAATGCGCCAAAATCCGCAATTCAATCTGAGAATAATCTGCCGCAACCAGCAGCCAACCGGGTTCGGGCACAAAGGCTTTGCGGATGCGCCGACTAAAGGCCGTGCGAATTGGAATATTCTGCAAGTTGGGATTGGACGAGGACAGGCGTCCCGTTGTTGTGATGGTCTGGTTAAAGTCTGTGTGAACTCGCTGGGTTTGGGGATGCACCAGCGCAGGCAAAGCATCCACGTAGGTTGATTTGAGTTTGGATAACGTGCGGTATTCCAGAATGGCATCTACAACGGTGTGATCGCCTTGCAGTTTCTCCAACGTTGCCGCATCGGTGGAGTAGCCCGTTTTAGTTTTGCGCGATTTGCGCCGATCCAATCCCAGTTTCTCAAACAGCAGTTCTCCCAACTGCTTCGGCGAACCCAGGTTAAATTTCCCGCCTGCCGCCTCATACGCACGCAATTCGATCGCTGCCAGATCCTGCTCTAACGTCTTCGAAAATTCCTTCAGGTAAGGCTGATCGATGTGAATTCCGGTGTACTCCATCTCGGCCAGAACGGGTTCCAGGGGTTGTTCAACCTCCAGCAGTAACTTCAGCAGTTGCGGGAATGGCTCTAGTTCAGTGCGCAGTTTGCCGACCAGTTGAAATGTGGTGTGCACATCCATACCGCAATATTCCGCGACGGGTTGGATTTCCAGATCGGCGATTCCCTTCCCCTTCGGCACCAATTCGTCATAGCTCAGTGGATTAAGTCCCAAATATTTACGGCTCAGATCGCTCAAGTTATGGCTGTTCTCCGGGTTCAGCACATAGCTCGCTAGCATCGTGTCAAACACCACTCCGCGCAGACAAATTCCCTGACAGCGCAGAATCAAGCGATCGAACTTGGCATTCTGTAACGCCTTCGGATAATCAGCGCTTTCTAAAATGGGACGCAGCGCATCCAGCGCGATCGCCAGATCCAGATTGCCACCGCTACGATGGCCTAACGGAATATAAGCCATCTCATCCAATCCGGCACCCCAGGCACAACCGATCCCGACCAGTTCGGCGTCTCGTGGTTCTAGCGCCGTGGTTTCGGTGTCCCAGGCGATCGGGTGTTGGGAATCGGTGAAGGTCTTGAGACGGGCGACCAGTTCCGTCAGTTTCTCTGGCGTATCGATGATGTGGGGATGAATCTTAAGGGGAACCTGCTTTTTGGCTTCTTCTGTCTCTTCAGCGCTGAAAAACCAGAGGTCGCCATCTTCATCAATGTCGCGCATTGGTTTGCTAGGGCTGACGGAAGGGGCGATCGCCGCTCCATTTGCCTCTGGCGTGGCTCCATCTGTCCCGTCTGCTTCACTACCACCAAACCGATGACGCAGTTGCCGAATTTTGTTCAGAAATGAGCGAAACTCTAGCTTCTCCATCAGAGGCACCAGAACCGCGTCATCAAAGCCCCGCAGTTTGCAGTCCTCCAGTTCAACCTCTAGTGGCACGTTAAGGTGAATCTGAGCCAGGTATTGAGAGTGCAAGGCCGAATTTCGACCATTCTCTAACTTTTGTCGAACGGCTCCTTTTAGCTCGTCCAGATGGGCGTAAACCTGCTCTAGTGAACCGTAGGTGTTCAGCAACTGCACAGCCGTTTTGTCGCCGATGCCTTTGACCCCCGGAATGTTATCAGATGAGTCGCCGCAGAGCGCTTTGTAGTCCACCACCTGCGATGGCTGAATGCCCATTTTCTCTTTCACCTGCTCCGGTCCATATTCTCTGGGGGGTGGCGAACCGCCGCGCTGAGCAAAGGTGGTGCTGAGATAGAGCACCGTTGTTTGATTGTTGGGATCAATGAGTTGGAACAGGTCGCGATCGCCCGTCAAAATCTTCACCCGATGTCCAGAGGCGCTAGCCCGTCGCGCTAGCGTACCGATCACATCATCCGCTTCATAGCCCTGAGCCGTGCAGATCGGCAGGTTCAGCGCTCGCAGCAATTCCTGCAAATTTTCCAGGTCAGGCATGAAGTCTTCGGGCGCTTCCGGTCGGCCTTCCTTATACGTCTCGTCGGCATCGTGCCGGAAGGTGGGATCACCCAGGTCAAAGGCGATCGCCATGTAGGTAGGGTGCTCAATTTCCATCATGTCGAGCAGCGCTTTGATAAAGCCATAGGACACGCTGGTTGGAATACCCGTCGAGGTTCGCAGCCCTCCGTCTCGCCCTTTGGAATGCGCGAAGTAGGAGCGGAACGCCAGGGAATGGCCGTCAACCAGAATGAAGGTGGATTGCGCGTTTGACTCAGACATTGGGGAATTGGGTGTTGGGTGCTGGGTGTTAGGTGTTGGGGGAATCGTGGGATGGGTTCGCGGTAGCGTAACCTATCGTAACGGCTAACCTAACAGGTTAATACAGTTGGAGCAGAGACGATAAGAGGTTGAGATTAGTGGTACCCCTATACTCGTCTCTCTCCTTTCCAGTCTAAATGGAGGACATGAGATCGCGTCACAGCTTCAGAATAGAACCCAAATTACGTGAGTCTCCAGCAAGGGGGGTAGTAGTGCGCTGCACTACTACCCCCTTGGGAAAACGAAAAGAAAACACGTTTTCTGAGGAATTCGATAGCGCCATTTCAGCCGCACAACGCGCGAGGCACGTTTTTGCGCATTGGTCGAATTCACAGCAAATGGGAAGGAGAGCGTGCGGCTCAGCTGCGCGCTCCCCTTCCCCAAATAAATCCACCATCCTAAGTCGATTGACGTCCCTGTAGAAGTTTTGCAAGCAACTGCAACGAATACTGCGTTTCACCGCCACCGACTG
>DATNPS010000065.1:0-7712 GCA_036703095.1 Crinalium sp.
ATTCAACGTGCTCTACACGCTGTGCAAAAACGTGCCTGGCGCGACGTGTAGAGCAGATTTTTGCGCCATTTCAGCCATGGGTTGTGCGGTTGAAATGGCGCTATCGAATTCACATTATTCAGCAATTCTCATGTTGAAACTGACTGTGGGTTTGGCGTGCTCGTCGGGCGCGCCAAACCCACAGTCGATGGCCGTACAAGTCTGCTGTAGGCGGACTTGTACGGCCACCGATTTGCATAATGAGAATTGCTGTCTTCTATATGACCTTCTATAGAAAATGCAAAAATCGTCCCTATTAAATGCGAATGTCTGTCGGCTATGGCAGTACTAAGTAGGCAAGCCTACTTAAACCAAACCCAGAAAACCGGGGGAGTGTCCCGGAGGGGTACTCCCCCGGTCTTTCTATCTAATGTTTAATTGTGCCTACCTACTTAATAAGGTTAGGGTTAGCGAATTAAGTATTCCACATATTTCCTTAACTCATGGGCCATCCGCGTCATGCCTTGTTGCTCGTCCTGGCGAATGAGCGGAAACGCAACGCGAGTAAACAGGCCCGAAAACTGCTGCTGGTGGATATATTTGGTCTGGCGCAGGCCGACATCTTGTAGCTCAAACACCTGCTCATTCTTAAAGCCGGGAGCAGACGAAACCCATTTGAGGCAAATGTTGGGTTGAACTAGCGTGACGGTTGCTTGAAACTCAGTTTCATCTTCTCCATCCACCCGTCGCAACGACAGCAACAGCGATCGCCCCCGTTCAAAGGGTTTTCCTGGCGCACGATCGAATAAGTATGTATTCCATTTCAACCAATCTTCTTTACGAATTAAGGCTTGCCAAACGGCAGAACGAGGAGCATTGATTGTAATTTCGCTGTAAAGCCTTGGCATAGGGCGGCACGCGATCGCGCTCAGATGACATAACGGTGTGGATTAGTGTGGATTAGTACAGTGATGAACTTGCTCTTCACTTAAGCTGGGGGAGCAACACCGTAACAAAGACACCGCACGATAATACAAAGAACAGCACGATAATATTGTAAGTCTCTGTCCGAGGTAAGTCTCTGTCCGAGGTGTCGCATCGCACAGCGACATACCTGATTTTAGAACGTTATTTGCAATCCCTTGAGGAGAATGGGGCAGCAGTTATGGTCAGCCTAACGCCTAATCCTAGTTTTAGTTTAACGATTCGTGTTCAACTTCCCAATCATGCAGGCATGTTAGCTTACGTCACACAAGCGATCGCGGCGGCGGGAGGCAATATTGGACAGATCGATCTGGTTGAACGCGATTTGAAGCTACTGGTACGCGATATTACCGTTGATGCATCCAGTACGGATCATGCTGAGATGATTGTATCGACGGTTAAAGCGTTAACCGATATCAAAGTTTTAAGTGTTTACGACCGCACCTTTAATCTGCATCGGGGCGGCAAAATCAAGGTTCAGAGCAAGATTCCGCTGAGAAATCAGGGGGATTTGGCCATGGCTTACACCCCTGGCGTGGGGCGCATCTGTACGGCGATTGCTGAAGATCCGGCGCAGGTTTATTCGCTCACCATTAAAAGCAATACGGTGGCGATCGTGACGGATGGTAGCGCTGTGCTGGGGTTGGGCAATTTGGGGCCCGCTGGAGCGTTGCCCGTCATGGAAGGAAAGGCGATGCTGTTTCGCGAATTTGCAGGCATCGATGCATTTCCCATTTGTCTCGCAACTCAGGACACCGATGCGATCGTAGAAACCGTAAAGAACATTGCCCCTGTCTTTGGAGGCGTGAATTTAGAGGATATTAGCGCCCCTCGCTGCTTCGAAATCGAGGCGCGGCTTCAGCGCGAACTGGATATTCCTATCTTTCACGATGATCAGCATGGAACGGCGATCGTGACCTTAGCAGCGCTGATTAATTCACTGAAGCTGGTTCGCAAAGCGATGGACGAAGTGCGGATTGTGATTAACGGAGCGGGAGCGGCTGGGGTGGCGATCGCCCGTTTGCTGCAAAAGAGCGGAGCTTATCACATTTGTCTCTGTGACTCCAAAGGTATTCTGAGTCACAACCGGGCCGACCTGAATCCACAAAAGCGAGAATTTGCAGTCGAGCAATGTGGGTCTCTGGCCGATGCACTGGTGGGGGCCGACGTCTTTTTGGGAGTCAGCGCTCCGGGTGTTTTGACGCCGGATATGGTGCGTTCCATGGCCAGTGATCCGATTGTGTTTGCGATGGCCAATCCCATTCCCGAAATTCAGCCCGAGTTAGTCGCAGATGATGTTGCCGTGATGGCAACCGGACGCAGCGATTATCCCAACCAGATTAATAACGTGCTGGCGTTTCCTGGTATGTTCCGAGGTGCGTTAGACTGTCGGGCTTCTACCATGACTACCTCGATGTATTTGGAAGCAGCAGGGGCGATCGCCTCTCTCGTCAAGCCCTCAGATCTCGATCGAGAACACATTATTCCATCTGTGTTTGATGATCGAGTTGCAACCGCCGTTGCGGCTGCCGTGCAGCGAGCGGCTCGTCAGGATGGAGTCGCAGCCCATTGATCTAATCTCACTTGATCTGATCTCGCTTGTTCTAATCTCACGTAAATTCAGCAAATGCATCAAACAATGCCATTTCAGCCGCGCGTCGCGCAGCTGAAATGGCACGATCGAATCACGTTGAAGTTAGGAGTGGATGCTCAGTCTAGGGCGCAGATGTCACCAATCGCTTGGGTGAAAGACAACTACCAATTAGTGCTGTCTTACCACAAGCCAGGAACATACTGTCCGGAGCTGTTTGCTCTGCCGGAACCGTTAGTCGTGCCCTGATTAGTGGTTTGAGGAGCCACGCGAACTGGGGCTTGGGATGCTCCGGGACGCTGGTTATTGGGGCTGGTGTTGTACTGCTGCTGTTGGGTTTCCCGATACTGCTGCTGAGTACCTCGATACTGCTGCTGGGTGCCCTGCTGGTATTGCGTACCATTATTGGGATTGCCCTGAGGAGTTTGCTGCTGTTGCTGCAACTGCTCAGGCACGGTCAAGCCAGAATCGGTAGGTGCATTGGTGCGAGGAGCATTCGGGGTCTGGCCAGCGGGTCTATTGATCTGGTTGCCCTGAGGGGTTTGCTGCTGTTGCTGCAATTGCTCAGGTACGGTCAGACCAGAATCGGTAGGTGCATTGGTGCGGGGAGCATCCGGAGTCCGGTCATTATTCATTCGGTTGGGCTGGTTACCCTGAGGGGTTTGCTGCTGTTGCTGCAATTGCTCAGGTACGGTCAGACCAGAATCGGTAGGTGCATTGGTGCGGGGAGCGTTTGGAGTGCTGGTTTGAGCTTGAGTCGCAGGAGCGATCGCTGTTGCCAATAAAAGTGCAGATAAACTACCAAACAGAAATGTCTTCATGTCAAATACTCCTAACTAAAACAACTTACGCCAGTGAAATAATCACCTGGTGGTCAATTGTTAATGGTATGGATGAGGCTAGTCAGGCACATACCTCCCGAGTAATAGAACAATGTCTGAAGAGAAAAAATATGCTTAAATGCGTAGCTCTTATCTCTGGGGATACAGAAAATCATTAAGTTGCTTATTTCTGAAGGCACAGCGGTGATAGCGGTGTCTATAGTGATTTTCAATTGCTTAAAACCCGGTTGTTTGTTTGAGAGCCGCGCTCTGCGCGGCTCTCAAACAAACAACCATAGTTCACCCAAGTGAGAACCGCTATAAATGCGTCAGAATGATTTGGGTTTAACCTGCAACTTGGTATTCAGTCAGATTTTCGGCATCAGTACATGACATTAGATTTTTGGGGTAGAACCAGCGGCACCTGGATTAATGTAGCGACGATTTTGTTAGGAACGGGGGTTGGGCTGCTAGTTGGTGGCCGTTTGCCGCTCAACATGCAGAAAGTGATTACTCAAGGGTTAGGGCTGATCACTCTATTTGTCGGTTCAAGTCTGGCCAGTAGCCTCAATAAGGCTCAGGGAGGCCAGGTAGATGGCGTGATATTAGGACTGCTGGCCCTTGTGATCGGTGGACTGTTGGGTGAGTGGCTTCAGGTCGAAAAAGGGTTAGAGATTGCGGGAGATTGGCTCAAACATCGATTTAAGGGGCGCGGTAAATTTACAGAAGGGTTTGTTGCGGCCAGCTTACTGTTCTGTATTGGCCCGTTAGCCCTGATCGGCAGCATTAATAATGGACTCACGGGAAACAACACGCTGCTGACTCTCAAAGCGGCCATGGATGGATTAGCGGCGATCGCCCTCACCAGCGGCTACGGGATGGGAGTTGGCTTCTCGGCGATCAGCATCCTGCTCTATCAGGGTGGCATTTCTTTAGCGGCGGGCGGCCTGGCCCAAACGCTACCCGACCCTGCCACCTCTCCAGCGGTTATGTTAATTACCGGAGTCGGAGGCTTGATGATTATGGGTCTCTCATTAAACCTTTTGGAAGTTGCTAAAGTGCGAGTTGCTTCATTTTTGCCAGCGCTGGCCCTATCTCCGTTGCTCTACTGGCTGGCTGACCGCATCAGCTAATTCACATACAATCAAGATCTGTCCCAACCTACGAGCAGGAGTGCTCCTGATGACTGCGGCCCCCGAATCTCCATTACGCATTCTGATTGTAGAAGATGACCCCATGATGCAATTGGGGTTAGAGCAATCCCTCTCTAGCCAGCCCGGTATGACCATCGTGGGTCGAGCCGATGATGGCTATTTAGCTGTGGATGCAGCTTTGAAGCTGAAACCCGATGTTATCGTGATGGATATTGGATTACCCCGGCTAGATGGAATTGCGGCTACGCAACAGATCAAAGCCGCTTTGCCCGACGTGAGGATTGTCATGCTCACATCTCACACCACGGAGAATGAGGTGATCGGTGCCCTCTCTAGCGGTGCGGATGCCTATTGCGTTAAGGGAACCAGTGTTGACCGTCTGTTAACGGCGATCGCGGCGGCTCAGGAAGGTGCCAGCTACCTCGACCCTCAGGTTGCCCGTCGAGTCATGGATCACCTCAAGTCTCCGTTGCCTAACGAAGAAGCAGTGACGGTGGGCCAACTCTCTCAGCGAGAGTTAGAAGTGCTGAAGCTTATGGTTGAGGGATACAGCAATCCTGAAATTGCAGCCGCTCTGTATCTCAGCCCTAACACAGTCAAGACTCACGTTAGAGGCATCATGAATAAGTTAGCCGTTGACGATCGCGTTCAAGCGGCGGTTGTGGCGCTCCGAGCAGGTTTGGTTTAATTTGAAGGCAATATTGCCGAATCCGTTGCCCTGCATTGAATTGCAGTTTTGGCGCACCCGGCGAGTGCGCCAAAACCGCCATCGATTTCGAAGTGAAAATTCTTGCCAGATTACGCCTGATTTTAATTTTTCGTCCTGTTAAAGGCAAAATCAGCAAAAGAGACTTTAAGTTGAGAATTCCTGTAAAGAACTCAGACAGGTTCTGTAAATTTTCAATCAATCTTAAAAAAATCGGCAGAATACTACCAGAGGCTATAGCATTCTTCAGAGCTAGTCAGTTAAAACAGTTAGAACGGTTCTATGAGGTTGTATCAAAACTTCTAAACCAAGTTAGAACAAAATTCGTTCTGAAAGTTGACACTGAACCTGGTTTTAATGACTAGAATGATTATTATTTCGCAGTAAGCAATCGGACAGGTTAGAGCCATCTTTGGAGACGCTCTACTAAGAATTCTTCTCACTTCAGCATTAACTGCGATCGCAGGTTGAACGTTGAGACTGAAATCAGGCTGATGAAGCTGTGTGATTCTACCAGGTTCAAGACCCTCAGGTAGCCTGTTCAGGTTGATGATGGTTCTTGTCTGCCAACGCTTGTGTATTCGATTCCCAATCATGTATTTCCCCTCGCATCACCAACGTTGCCCCCTCCATTTTGTGTGTTGCGGGTATTTCATAACTCCTCTGTCTTAAACAACCTGCATTGCAGGTTTACTCAACCCGATTGAACCAACAACTTTGGTTTGGACCTAATTCCTATGACAACGTTTGACGATATCTACCAGTTCTTTCGCAATCCACCGCCGTTCTACCTTAATAAAGAATTGGCCGTTTGCTATGTACTGGATGTTCTACTCCGCAAAGACTCTTACGGAACAGAGTTAATTCAGCTTTTAGAAAACGAGTACCCTACCTATCGGCTGTCCGATACGGTTTTGTATAGCGCTCTTAAATTTTTAGAAGATGCCGCTGCCATTACGGGGTATTGGAAAAAGGTAGAAGGCCGAGGAAGACCTCGCCGGATGTATCAGATCACGCCAGAGTGGCAATCCAAAGCTCAAGAGTTAGCGCGTCTGTGGCATAGCTATGCTGCAAAACAGACCCCGGCTCCACAGCATTAAGAGCCTATCTGATTGATCTATGCCGGCTTGGGAGTGAAGCTGTTTAGCAAGACCTGTTTTGCAGGTTCTTCTAAGCTGGTTTAGCTCCTCAAGCGGAATTCTCTATCCAAAACACCAATCGGTTTTGGGTAGCTGCTTAGTATATCTGCCGTTTGAAATCAGAACCTTTTTTAAGGGGTCTACAGGTTCGATAGAGCCATCTGTCGGCGTGTACAGGCTCTTAACAAGACAAAAGCCCCCAGGGTTACTGGAGGCAACTATTAACGAGGTTCCACGCTTAGTCTTCCCATTTTTTAGTTCGAGACTACAAGCCACTAATTTCTAAGTGCATTGCGACGCTTTCTCCTGCTAACTCATTAGGAGGAGAGATAGTCGTAATGCACTTATTGTGCTTTTAGGACACCAGAAACTCCCAACCTGCTGTAACGTAGTGTTAAGGATTGCTATATCTTCATTCATTTATGGTCGCTGCGGTCGCACTTCAAAACGTCCACAAAGTTTACAACGCTATCTCGGTTGTCAACGATCTGTGCCTTTGCATTCAACCCGGTGAAATTTTTGGGTTGCTCGGCCCCAATGGAGCCGGAAAATCTACCACAATTCGCATGTTGACGACGTTAACCAAACCCACACAGGGTGAGATTGTGGTATCGGGATATGACGTGGTGCGTCAGCCATTTCTGGCGAAGCAGCAAATCGGCGTTGTGCTGCAACAAACCAGCGTGGATGGCGACCTCACCGTCTGGGAAAATATGGAATTTCATGGGCGGATGCATCACATTCCCAATCCGCAGCGGCAAAAAGAGATTGATCGTTGGCTGGAGTATGTGGAATTGAGCGATCGCCGCAAAGACCTGGTGAAAACGCTATCAGGCGGCATGAAGCGACGGCTGCAAATTGCGAGAGCCTTGCTGCATCAACCCTCTATTCTATTTTTGGATGAGCCGACGGTCGGGCTAGATCCTCAGACGCGCCGCCGTCTCTGGGAAATCATTAAAGGCTTAAATCAGCAGGGTATGACCATCCTGCTGACCACTCACTACATGGAAGAGGTGGAATATCTGTGCGATCGCATCGGCATTATGGATGGCGGCAAGCTGATTGAGATCGGCACTCTGCCAGAGTTACGGCAAACGCACGGAGAGGGACTGGTGATGAAGCAGGTGGGCGATCGCTGGGATTACACCTTCTTCCCAACCATGGCTGAAGCCAATGCGTATCTGGAGCAACAGCCTGACAAAGCGGGCATGATGGTGCGTCCTTCTAATCTGGAAGACATCTTTGTAGAGCTAACCGGACGAAATTTGGATTAATCTGAATTGAATGAAGGCACGAGATTGTGCCCAGGACGTCAGAGAAGAAAGTTCATGGTTCGTT
>DATNPS010000083.1:0-48393 GCA_036703095.1 Crinalium sp.
AAAGAACTGCGGCTTCTTGCTGGGCATTAGCCAATAAATAGTACGCAACTATAGCTATAGTCATGTCCGTTAGGAAATCGAAAACCAAGAGGGGTATGGGGGCTTCGCCTCCAGTCAAGGGTTTCCACCCCTGCACCCCGGCCTAACCCGAATGAATACAGCTATACATTATCTTGCTTCACATTCTGACTCCTGACTCCTGACTCCTGACTCCTGACTCCTGACTCCTGCAAGAGAGTATGGGATGTGCCCTAGCTCCTAGCTTCTCCCCTGCCTCTAGCCCATCTCAATTAAAAGCGGTATAACTTGGGATGATCGTTAAACTGTAAACTTTTATCTCTGAACCGGATGCTATTGAAGATATTATTGGCGATCGCCCTATCCATCTGTTTAGGAGCACTGGGATCTATCATGCCTGCCGCATTGGCAACCGACTTCAACAGCGGTGCTCAGGTGTTTGAGGTGAACTGTGCCGGATGCCACATTCATGGTGGAAATATTGTCAGACGGGGCAAAAACCTGAAGCTGAAAACGCTCCAGCGCAACGGGATGGATTCTGTAGAGGCGATCGCCCAGATTGTCATTAACGGCAAGAACAACATGTCAGCCTATGGCGATCGTTTAACCCCGGAACAGATTCAAGACGTGGCGGCTTACGTATTAGAGCAAGCTAATCAGGGTTGGAAATGAATTGATGTAGCCGTAAACAATATGAAAGTTGATTTACAACAGCGAAAACAGCGGCTCTTTGATCGATGGGCACCCTCGTATGATTGGCTGTTTCCATCCGTTTTTTATCAAGCGATTCACCAACGATTGCTGGACTACGTTGTTCTCCCAGATCAGGCAAACGTCCTCGATCTCGGCTGCGGCACCGGACGATTGCTCAATCGTCTTGCGGCTCATTTTCCGGAATTGCGGGGAACGGGGTTCGATTTTTCGGCAGAGATGCTGCGGCAGGCCCGTCGCTGCAATCGGTTTCATCCTCGACTAATTTTTGTGCCGGGAACAGCCGACGCACTTCCCTTTGTCGATGATCAGTTTGATGCAGTTTTTAGCTCCATCAGTTTTCTACACTATCCTCATCCTCAGCAGGTGTTTGCTGAAGTGAGTCGTGTTCTAAAGCCAGGGGGCTGTTTTTATTGGGTTGATCCGATTGTGAGTCAATGGTCAACCTCGCATCAAGTCCCCATATCTCCCGGAGGCGTCCGGCTGTATAGCGCCGCTCGTCGAGAGGAACTCGGCCAACATGCAGGGTTACGCTGTCAGGGACATTATTATTTGTTGGGCTTTATTCTGCTAACGATCTTTGTTCGATAACCAACCTAAAAACTGAAAGAATGGCTCGGAGAGGCACTTTCCCAGTATATATAAAAGTCGTTTTTCGTTGTTTTCAACACTAGCTAAGCCTTATGAACCGATCAAAACGGCTGCGATCGCTGCTTAAAGTTCAAAATGTGATCGCTTTAGCCATTCTTCTCGTCTGTGTAGGCATTGGCTGGTGGGTCATGGCTCACTTTCGGATTGATCAACTGACACCAACCCATGTATTGCGCAGCATTTATCTATTGGGATGGCCAGGTATCCTGGCATTTATCGGCATCTCAGCGCTGGCGATCGTCGTTAGTCCCATTCCAGGCACGCCGTTGACTATCGCGGCAGGTGCCGTTTGGGGGCCAATTCCGGCAGGGGTGTATGCGGCGATCGGCATCTTTTCAGGCAGTATGCTGGCCTACTTCATCGGTCGAACGCTAGGTCGCTCGACCGTGCGGGCGTTAACCGGAAAATCCATTCATCTCTCCAAACATCGAGGCGAAGTGTATCTGGGCTGGCTCATGTTCCTTAGCCACTTGTTTCCCGTCTTACCGTTTGATCTGCTGAGCTATGGAGCAGGCATCAGCAGGTTGTCATTGCCTGTCTACACCGCTGCGACTCTATTGGGAACCATTCCGGGTACTTTCTTTCTCACCTATGCTGGGTCAACCTTAACGTTTGGCAAAACAACAGCGATCGCCATTGCGGCCATTCTTCTCGTGCTGCTGGTTGTGCTGCCCTGGGGCGTTAAACGGCACAACTGGTTGGGATTGAGAGAGGTTGTGAGGCTGGAATAGGAGTCAGGAGTCAGGAGTCAGGAGTCAGCAAAAATTATGGATTTGAAAATCACGAACGCGCGATTGCCAGAACGAGATGGAACGTGGGAGATTGCGATCGCCGATGGCTACATCACTAACATTGCTCAAACCATTGCAACTCCAGCCTTTCAAACTCTGGATGCAAACGGCAAACTGGTGATTTCGGGATTAGTCGATGCGCACTTTCATCTGGATAAAGCCCTGTTGCTGAATCGCGCTCCAGCGATTACGGGAACGTTTCAAGAAGCGTTAACTGAAACGCTGCGATTGAAGCAATCGTTTACCGCAGAAGACATTCAAGCACGGGCACGGCAAGCGATCGAACAGGCGATCGCATTTGGTATCACAGCCATGCGAAGTCACGTCGAAGTCGATCGGGGCGTTGGCCTGACGGGTATTAAAGCGTTGCTGCCGCTCAAACAGGAGTATGCCTGGGGCATGACCTTACAGCTTGCCGTCTTTGCGCAGGAGGGCATCACGCAGCACGAGGGTATGGTGGGTTTACTGCGAGAGGCGATCGCTCTGGGTGGCGATGTGATTGGTTCAGCCCCATATGTTGATCCAGAGCCAGAGCGCAACATTCAGATCGTGTTTAATACGGCGCAGGAGTTTGACTGCGATGTCGATTTTCATCTCGATTTTCTGGATGATGATGCGCCACTGCTGCTGCCTGTGGTCATCCAAGAAACGTTGAAGCGCGGCTGGCAGGGACGTGTGTGTCTGGGGCACATGACCAAACTGGCAGGATTGCCCCCCGAAGAATTGCAGGCGATCGCCCCCTCCCTACAAGCTGCCGAGATTTCCATCCTGGCGCTTCCCGCCTCCGATCTGTACATGATGGCGCGTAAGGATACGCACCATGTGCGGCGTGGGGTTGCTCCGATCCATACGTTAGCCGGATTAGGAGTGAATGTGGGACTGGCCACCAATAATGTGCAAAACCTGTTTACACCGTTTGGGGATGGAGACGTTCTCAAAATTTGTACACTGCTGGCTCAGGTGTTGCAGATGGGAACAACGGCCAGCCATGCCCTCTGTCTCGAAATGGCAACCACTCGCGCTGCCAAGGCAATCGGTCTGCACAAATATGGGTTAATGCCGGGATGCGTAGCCGATCTGGTGATTCTGGACGTGGAGACGGTGACAGAGGCGATCGCCACTGCAACGCCCCAGCGCACGGTAATTAAAAATGGCAACATCGTAGCTCACAGCAAAGTAGAGAAATTTTTTCTTCCCAAAAAGCTTAACGTCACGGAATTTTAATAAGTTAAAACTGAAGTCCGGAGACTCAAAATTTATTCAGAAAAATAATATTCAAGGCTACTTAATTTCTATGAATTCATCTCAGTAACATAGCTGAAGTTTAAGGGTTGAATATTGATCTGAATGCACAACGCGCTTATGGTTTAAGCATTCAGCAGTTCAGACATTTGACCCTGTACATAAGCACAAGAAGCAGTATATTTTTATTCATATAAAGGAACTTGTCAGAATAAATACGTGTCGTTAATTTCAGTCAAAGATTTAAGACAAGGTCTTGCCAGAAGGTAGAGCTACTTTGTTATTTTTAATTTAATCTTAATGAAATCGGTTTTCCCCACGCAGGGAAAGAAACACTAAATCTAAGCACTGCTGAATTAGATTTCAGCAAAGGCTTTAGGTTTGGTTATATTTTCCTGTTCATTTGAACTTAGATGAAGCATATGCAACCAGGCTCCGAGTTTGAGCAATCTTTAGCAGGGCTGTGGGCCAAAAAGTACATTCGGAATCTGACGAGCAGTACCGAAGACTATTTAATGGCCAAAATTTCAGGTCGTGCACAAACGGCTGAAAAACTATTAAGTCGCTTGAGGTTTTGTAGCTCTCGCGCCTGGGCAAAAACGGATGGTCTTTTATTTCAAGAAATTGAAAAACATCGCATTAACACCAACCTGATTGACCCCTGGAAGATTGCAGAAGATTCACGGCAATTGTTTGAGAAAGCGATTGAAAGCTATCAGGCAAAAGTGACACCAGAACGCTTTTCAGTCATCATTTCCAAACAGTGTGGAAAGATTCGGCAGGACTATACAACTCAAGATCCACGGATTTTGGGATTTGTCAGTATGCAATTCCATTACACAGGCCGATTCCTGCTAGAAGAATTGAATTCTGTGGAGCGAGGCATTGTTGCAGACTATCTAAAGGTCATGGATGACCATCTGTATATGCCGCTTCATCGGTCTTATGAAGCTGCCGCCAAACATTCGCTTGATTCCCCAGCCCTACAGGCCGTTCAACACCTGCTGCCGCTCTCAACGCAGATTGCGGAGTTTATTTGCATGGAGGTTGCAGAAAGCAACCCAGAGCATCGCTGCTCAACAGGAAGCCTGAGCAATCCCACTGTCAGAACCTCCAGCATCCGTGATGCTGAAATGTTTCAAACCTATTTATGTCTTTGTGCGTTAGAGCGCAGCATTGCCCCCGTCCAACAGGAATTATTTCCGCTGTGTGTCATGCTTTACCCGCCGCTTCAGGTGAATTGGAATCTGGTACGCCAGTTGGTCAGCCTGTTAGAGCGAGAGTTGCAAAAACGATTAAAGCCAGAGCATTACACCATTTTTGTTCCGTTCTTGGGCGCATTTCAAGACATGTTCTCGGAAGATATTTTCCCAGCCAGTGACCCCATTTGGGATCACCATCCTGATGCGATTCGCTTCGTGAATCTGGCTAAAAATATCCTTCAAGAAGCCGTGATTAACCAGGAAACCGTTTAACGTGAATTTGACAACGCGCAAAAAGTGCCCTGCGCGACGTACAGGGCACTTTTTGTGCCATTTTCAGCCGCGCGACGCGCAACTGAAAATGGCGCTATCAAATTCACGTCTGTTAAGGGTCACAGATTAATTAAAACCGGATTTTTAATTTTTGAAAGCGCGGCTCAGCCGCGCTTTCAAAAATTAAGTTTTGGGTTTTATTAAATTTACGTTCCTAAGTAAAATCGCCGTCCCGGAGGTCTATTTAAGCAACGGTTCGCTATTCCACGGATCAAAGGGAATGAGTTTTTGCGTCGAGCGATGAGGGCGGAAAAAGCACGTTCCACGTTCGTTTAACATGCAGGCGGCGAACGAAAATGAGCTATTGGAAATCGCAACCACATCGCACTGACTCAACAAATAAAAGTCAGGATAAAACGATGCTTCTGGCAGCTCGATATTCAAATTCTGGCTAGTGATTGGATGATAGTCCGCGAAATCTGGAACCACCGTTTCAGGTTCGTCGCTCGCAATAAACAAAACAGGTTCATCCAGCGTTTCCCAAAAGCCCTTGAGCCAATCTAAATACCACTGACTAGGCGCAATGAAGAACGGATAATACCCATAATCACCGCGTCGCAAATGCAATCCGATCACCGTCTTACCCTTGCTGCGTAGCTGCTGGAGAGGCGATCGCAATTTTTCCTCCACCTCAGGAACAGGCTGAAACAGCGATCGAATATAGGCTTTGTGCGGCACATAAAACCGCGTGTGATATTGAAAATATCCCCAAAACTCAACATTTTGGTAAGGCGTTGGTGCGCCCAACAGTAAGGATTCGCCTAAATCGGGCAGCGAATCGTCAGGATTGCCAACGACAGGTAGCGGATGGGCAATTTCTGAATCAATTTGGCCAAACAGATATTGACCAATCCAGGGTGATGTTTCAACGCGCAGATTGTGGAGTTTAGCGTAGGTTTTCAGAAATGCATACTGAAAAAATTGATTTGCGAATCGGCCATTTCTACCCAGGGTAGACATGGTAATGACGGGCTTTTTCACATAGAACGCATCGCCCCAGGACGGGTGATACGGCGTTGTCGTTTCAACTCGCTCGAAGCCATACGCCTCCAGAAATTCATCAATCTGATGAATCAGGGCACAGCCTTCGTACAGTTCTTCGTAATTAATCTCGGTATTAATGGCATCGATGTGATGCAACAGATGGGCTGCCCCTTGCAACGCCAATAGTTCTGCACCTTGAATATCCAGATACAGCAGATTGAAATCGGCTGTATCGAGCTGCAAATCGTCCAGCAAGTCATCCAGCGTGGTAGAAGGAACCTCAACCTGGTGGGTCTCCTGAATGCCGGGATACAGGTCTTGATGATGCTTGAGCGGCAGGATGGAACTGGACTGATCCTCAGACGTGACGTGAAGTGTCACCGTGCCGTTGCGATCGCTCACCGCACACTGAATCGCCAGCATGTTGTCAATGCCAGCCAGATTCGTCTCCAGACGCTCAAATAGGGCAGGATTCGCCTCAACAAACAGCACACCCGGCACATCCATCTGCTGATATTGATGAATCTCCTGCCCCTCATGCGCACCTACGTGAATCACATTTCGGGGCGCAATCCCATATTTCTGGCAAAGCACCTTTAGATCCAGCATCCTGGGTTCTTCACCAAACATGAGCGGACGGAGGCGATCGCTTACCGCTAGAAAATTGCTGTACTCAAAATCCTCATGCGATGGTGAAAACTGCGGTCGGTATTCCAGCCCATCCGGCAAAATTTTAAACAGGTGATAGCGGAAGGATTGGAGGTATTCAAACGCCTGCTTTAAAGTCGTGTGGGCATCCTTCCAGGTGCCGCCATATTCAAACTGAATGTAGTCAATTCTGCCGCGTTTGAGTAATTCCGTCGCTCCTAAAAGAACGTCCAGTTCCCCTCCTTCCACATCAATCTTGAGGAAACCAATTTGCATCACCTGTCGTTGCTGACAGTAGCGATCCAGCGTGGTTGTAAAGACCGAGAGTGGTGTAGGAGGCGCTAAATGAATCGATTGTTCCACCTCAACCCGGCGATGAAAGGTGCTCCAGGCCGATGCCGTTTCATAGGCGTGGAAGGTGCGAATTTCTTCTTGATGAGCGATCGCCACATTCGCCGGAAATACCCGTCCCGCCTGAATCGGTGCCGCTAAATTTTGCAGGAATGTGTAATAGGTTTGGGGGACAGGCTCAAAGGCATGGATTTGGGCGTTTGGATGTTGATTCAGCACGCTGGCTGTCCAGCTACCCACGTTCGCGCCCACGTCAAAAACAACCGGGCCGATGAACGGCAAATTGCCAATCACATCCGCTTCGCCTGTAACTTCGATGGTGTGCGTGAGGGGCGATCGCCCCGCCGATTGGGATGCAGCCGTTTGTTGTTCCTTTAACGCCACCTGCTGGCCGTAATGAGCCACGAGCGCTTTGGCACTCTCTGGAACCGCCAGAATGACATCTTCAACCACAACAATGTAGCGTTTGTGATGGCAGGCATTGAGCGCCTGAACAATCTGACTAATATCCGGCCACTGCTGAATCTGATGCGGTGGCGGCGGCGGCGCAGTGAATAAGCGAGCATCATCAATCAAAATAAAATGCTCGAATTCAGATTGATTGATAATCTCAATTTCATCCAACAACGGGCATTCGTCATTGGCTCCATAGGTTTCACCCCCGCTCCAGTGCGCATCCAGCCAAAATAAAGCGGCACTGTCTAGATGTGGAACCAGGGTTCGCAACTGCGCCAGGGAATGGCCGTACAAAAACTGGAGATTCTTGATCTGCGCGTAATGCGTTTTGGCGCGCTCGTACAGCGACTCGGAAAATTCGATCGTAGTGACGTGCTCAAAAAATTGGCTGGCCCAATAGGCCGTTTGCCCTAAGTAAGTCCCCGTTTCGACAAAATGACGAATGGCATGGGCGGCTTGAAGCTGCAAAATTAACTCAACGGGTGGCCCCATCCGTACAATGCCCATACCATTCTCCTGTAACCGCTCTGTAGGATTATGTCGTGCGCCTTCGCTGATGTCGGATAATCCAAACGACGAAGGCGATGATTAGCATCAGCAAAACAACTTTGGAGACAACACCGAGGTATTCATCTACCAATTCATAGTTTTCCCCTAAAAGATACCCAGCATACGTAAGTAAACCTACCCATCCCAATGTTCCTAAGGTGGAATAAATCAAGAAAGGAACCATTCGCATCTCACTAAAGCCCGCCGGAAGCGAGATTAAGGTGCGTACTCCGGGAACCATGCGGCAGAAAAAAACTGTTTTGTTGCCGTGGGTATAAAACCAGCGCTTTGCCTTATCGATATCGCTGCCCGAAATCCCCAGCCATTTCACGTACTTCTGACTCAGCCAATATTTGATTCGCTCTTCTCCCACAAATTTGCCGATGTAATACCAGGGCAGTGCGCCCAGCATCGTACCAATGACGCCAGCAGCGATCGCCGGAACAATTTCCATATCACCTTGAGCAACGGTAAATCCAGCGAGCGGCATGATTAGCTCCGATGGAATCGGTGGAAACAGATTTTCCAGGAACATAAGAAGGCCAATTCCCAGGTAGCCCAGGGAATTCATGGTATTGGTGATCCATTCAACCATTCGATGATCCTCAGAGTAAGACAGGGAATGAATGCAGATGATTCAGGGTGGTAATCATTACTGGAATGCTTCCAGATTCTCAGTCCTGAGTTCTAACTTGAACTCGATAAATCCGGAACTTTAGATCTCAACTATCAAACCTTTAAAGGCAACGCTGAGGTTAAGCAACCGGGTGTCTATCTGGAAGCCCTAGATTTCGGGACTCCACTAGCAGACATTGGGTTTCTACTCCACGTCAGGTTGTAAAGAAACCGGGTGTCTTATCTTTAAGCAGCAAGGGTTTCGTTGCTTAACTGAAAGACACCCGGTTCCTAGAACAGGAGACATGGCCCAGCCAGACCTCTAATTCACAAGACTTTTATAGCTGTATTCATTCGGGTTAGGATCGGGTGCAGGGGTGAAACCCCTGGCCGGGAGCGAAGCCCCATACCCTTCTTGGTTTTCGATGTCCCAACGGACATGACTACAGCTAAGTAGATGGCCGTAATTAAAGACCGGGGGAGCGCCCCGGAGGGGCGTTCCCCCGGTCTTTATAACGTTATTTAATTCTGGCTACCTACTTATAAGGATCATAAATTTAACAAAACCCGGAACTTAATTTTTGAAAGCGCGGCTGAGTCGCGCTTTCAAAAATTAAAAACTTGGTTTTAATTCGTTCGTGATCCTTAGGTTCCTGACGTCCAGGAGTTAATGTATTCAATTTGCTCACTGGTGAGGCTATCAATTGCAATCCCCATCGCTTGCAATTTTAAGCGAGCAATCTCCTTATCAATGTCAACCGGAACGGAGTGCAGACCGGGTTCCAGTTTACCCTTGTTCTTCACCAGATATTCGCAGGCTAGAGCCTGGTTGGCAAAGCTCATGTCCATTACCGCGCTGGGGTGGCCTTCTGCCGCCGCCAGGTTCACCAAGCGACCTTCGCCCAACACAATCACAGATTTGCCGTTCTTCAGCAAATATTGTTCGGTGAAGTTACGAACCTGCTTCACTTCGTTAGCAGCAGCTTTCAGCGCTTGCAGGTCAATCTCAATATCAAAGTGACCGGAGTTACACACGATCGCCCCATCTTTCATGACGTCGAAGTGTTCACCTCGAATCACATGCTTGTTACCCGTCACGGTAATAAAGATATCGCCCTGAGGAGCCGCGATCGCCATCGGCAGCACGCGGAAACCATCCATTGTGGCTTCGATCGCCCGGATGGGGTCAATCTCTGTGACGATGACGTTACCACCCATACCGCGCGCCCGCATCGCCGTACCCTTACCGCACCAGCCATAGCCAGCCACGACAATCGTTTTGCCTGCTAGCAGAATGTTAGTCGCCCGGATAATTCCGTCTAGAGTAGATTGGCCTGTCCCGTAGCGATTGTCAAAGAAGTGCTTAGTATCCGCGTCGTTGACGTTGACGGCTGGGAAGGTCAGCACACCATCCTTGAGCATGGCTTGGAGGCGAACGATGCCTGTGGTGGTTTCTTCTGTGGTTCCAATCAGGTCAGCGATCTGATGCTGACGCTCTTGTACCAGAGTGGCGACCACATCGCTACCGTCGTCGATGATGACGTTAGGACGGTGATCTAGGGCAATCTGAACGTGACGGAGGTAGGTTTCGGCATCTTCACCCTTGTAGGCAAATACAGGAATGCCATAGTCCACAACTAAGCTAGCTGCTACGTCGTCTTGAGTGGAGAGGGGGTTGCTGGCAATCAGCAGCGCATCGGCACCAGCATTTTTGAGGGCGATCGCCAGGTGAGCCGTTTCGGTGGTGACATGGCAGCAAGCCACGAGCCGAATCCCTGCGAGGGGCTTCTCTTTTGCAAAGCGCTCTTGAATCTGGCGCAATACGGGCATTTCGCGGCCTGCCCACTCAATGCGCTGTTTCCCCTGAGCCGCCAGGGAGAGGTCTTTGACTTCGTGCTTTACCTGTGTTGTGGTAGTCATGGAATTACTGCTTCAAACAACTTAGAAATTTCACCTACACTAGCCTACCTAGCTTAACGAAAAGATAAAACGGTATGGCTAAAATTTGATGGGTTTTTCTACCTAAAAAGTATGTGCTGCCCTTCTTCGAAAGAATTACAAGGTAATTGGGTTAACTGTAAATTTTTTATAAATCTTCCAATGTGCGATTGGGTACGTAGAGTAGCTGCCGTTTAAGACGCTTACTGAATCAGCCTTTCACACTTCGAAATGCTTTATAGAGAGCATTCTAGAGCTTAGCTTGCCTTTGGAGTGGATATCCAAGCGCGCGATCGAAAAGTAGCTAAAGTACCTTGAAGGAATTCATCTCAAGCATCGACATTATTTTTTGCGGTCGAATAAAACTTAAAAGTGTAGCGAAAACGTCATAATATCGGGGTTTCAAGCTCTGCCTTAAGAAAGAGAAACCTTTTTTTCTAGGGAGAAGTCGTTACAATGGTAGTTAATAACTTCGCCCTTGACCGCGTCAACTTGGGCAAATTGGGCGATTTAAGCACGTGACCACTCAAATAAGCAATACATATGGAATCTGGTAGTCGAGCCGACAACCCTCCTGGGCGAACGTCCAACAGACTAGCTGATGTTGTCGGGACTCTCATCGCACTGTTAACGCTGATTATGCCGATGATGGCGATCGCGTACTACTCCTCAACCAGTCCCCCCGGCTTTATCCCTCCACCCGTCAATATGAGAAAATAATTTGAGATGTAGAGGTGCAGGAGCACGCCGTGTGTTCCTGCACCTCTTAACTTTCTAAATATTAAGCCGCTGGTAGATCACATCCAAATTCTTCAAATGATGTTTTGGATCGAAGCAGGCTTCAATTTCGTCAGGCGATAAGACGGATGTGACTCTAGAATCCTGCGCGATGAGCGCATGGAAATCGCCGTCTGGAGTGTTCCACGCGGTGTGAGCGCAGGATTGAACGATCGCATACGCCTCTTCCCGACTCACACCCTTTTCCACAAGCGTTAGCAAGACCCGCTGACTAAATACAACGCCACCATACAGGTTCATATTGCGCTGCATGTTTTCGGGATAAACCAGCAGGTTTTTCACCAGATCAGTGGTCTCGACCAGCATAAAGTGGGTCAGGATGCAGGAATCGGGGAGGATTACCCGCTCAACTGCGCTGTGAGAAATATCCCGCTCATGCCAGAGCGCCACATTTTCCAACGCCGCCACGGCATTTCCGCGAATCACGCGAGCCATCCCGGTTAAGCGCTCCGAGCGAATCGGATTCCGCTTGTGAGGCATCGCAGAAGATCCTTTCTGCCCTTTGGCAAAAAATTCTTCTACTTCTAAAACGTCGGTGCGCTGTAGATTGCGGATTTCAACCGCAAACCGCTCAATTGAGGCGGCCAGCAGAGCCAGGGTTTGCACATAGTCGGCGTGGCGATCGCGCGAGATCACCTGAGTCGAAGCCGTGTCAGGCTCTAAACCTAACTTTTGGCACGCGATCGACTCAATGCGGGGATCAACATTGGCATAGGTGCCCACCGCTCCGGAGATCTTGCCGACCGCAATTTGAGTTTGCAACCGACAGAGGCGATCGCGATGACGCAACACTTCAGCCAGCCAGCCAGCCAATTTGAAGCCAAAGGTGATCGGTTCCGCATGGATGCCGTGGGAACGGCCAATCATCACCGTTTCACGATGCTGCTGTGCTTGATATCGAATCGCCTGAATTAAGGCTTCCAACTGGCCCAAGATCACATCCAGGCTAGCCACCAGTTGAAGCGCCAACGCCGTATCCAGC
Organism: Crinalium sp.; assembly: GCA_036703095.1. Taxonomy (GTDB): domain Bacteria; phylum Cyanobacteriota; class Cyanobacteriia; order Elainellales; family Elainellaceae; genus DATNPS01. The sequence continues at coordinate 12,270 of DATNPS010000083.1, forward strand.
ACATCAGAACTGGTCAGCCCCAGGTGAATGTAGCGCCCCGCATCGCCCACGTATTCATTTACGTTCGTGAGAAACGCGATCATGTCATGACGAACTTCCGCCTCAATCTCCAACACGCGCTTAGGGTCAAAGTTCGCCTTTGCCTTAATTTCGTCAACGGCCTCTGACGGAATATAGCCTAGCTCTGCCTGAGCTTCACAGACTGCAATCTCGACCTGCAACCAGGTCTTTAGCTTGTAGGTTTCTGTCCAGAGGTCGCCCATCTCTGGCAGGGTATAACGTTCTATCAAGGTTGTGCTGCGGAATACAATCGACAGACTCTACTATACACCCCATTTCGTTGACCTATTGTTAAGCTCATAAGCAACAGACAGACGTTCGTTACAGCGTGTATGCAGCAAAAAATTGTCCCGCATCAAACTGCCCGTAATAGTCAAGATTTACTGGACGCAGGACTCATTTCTCAAAATCAGGCTAAGGATATTGATCAGACCAGCGAAAACTTCTCAATGGCCATTACGCCAGAGATGATGGAACTGATTAATCCAGATGATCCCAATGACCCGATCGCCCGTCAGTTCATTCCCAGCCTGGAAGAATTCAATGTTTTGCCAGAGGAATTTGCCGACCCGATCGGCGATGAACCGTTTACCAAAGTGAAGGGAATTGTTCACCGCTATCCCGATCGCCTCTTGCTAAAACCGCTGCACGTCTGCGCTGTTTACTGTCGCTTTTGCCTGAGACGAGAGCAAGTGGGCAGCGATGGAGAAGGATTATCGCCGACTGAACTGGAAGAAGCGCTTGACTACATTCGCTCTCATTCAGAGGTATGGGAAGTGATTCTGAGCGGCGGCGATCCCCTGATTCTTTCTAAAAGTCGCCTGAGCTACATCATTCGAGCGCTGGACACCATCGAACATGTTGAGGTGATTCGAATTCATACGAGGGTTCCAGTCGTTGCCCCCTCCCGTGTGGATGCAGAGATGGTTCAAGCTCTGAAGGTGAAAACGCCTGTGTATGTAGTGCTACACGCCAATCATCCCCGTGAGCTAACCGAAGAGGCGATCGCAGCCTGTGATCAACTGGTGGATCACGGTATCCCCATGCTCAGTCAGTCTGCCTTGTTAAAGGGCATCAACGATGATCCCCAAACAATGGCTCAACTGATGCGACGGTTAACGCGAGCGAGAGTCAAGCCGTATTACCTGCATCATGGCGATCTGGCTCAAGGAACCAGCCATTTCCGCACCAGCATCGAAGAAGGGCAGGCCATTATGCGATCGCTACGAGGCGACCTTTCCGGTCTTTGTCAGCCAACCTATGTGCTCGATATTCCGGGAGGGCACGGGAAAGTTCCCATCGGCCCGACGTATTTACAGAAGGAAGGAGAGGGCGATCGCTATCAGGTTGAAGATCCCTGGTCAAATCTCCACACCTATCCGCCCACCATCTAGACGTGATTCAATAGCGCCATTCAGCCGCCCGACGGGCGGCTGAATGGCGCAAATTGGTGTCCTGCACGACGCGCAGGACACCAATTTGCGCACGAGTCAAATTCACGTCACGTCAAACATGAGCGAGTATTTGCTGCTGTAATTCCAAAACTCGCTGAGTCGAAGAGGCGATGAAGATACCGCCGAATTTGTGTTCCAGTAGGGCAGATGAATGTGTAATCATGATGCCCTCCGGCTTTTGATGCATTGGATATAAAAAATCATTTAATGCGACGATCAATTGGTCGAATTGAGTGACTCGCTGAGTGTCGATCGCTGAATTACTTAACAGCACAACATCATCTAAATAATGTGGGCCAAATAGAGAGCAGGCTAGCTCATGCACATGCGTTCCACCCGTGCGTCTGGCATTAATTTCTAATAAAAACAGTTGCCCTTCAGAATCAACAATTGCATCCACATCAAAATGGCCTACATAACCTGATTTTTGTAGCCGTTGCGCGATCTGTAGCCCGCTTTCAACCAATGGTACATACCAGCGTTCAGATTCAAATTCACGGCTGACTAGTAGCCCCGCAAAGGTGCCGGATTCATGAAAGATTTGATTGCAAACATAGGTCATTTGAGGCGATCCGGAATCAAGAGCTGGAACAAATAATTCCACAGATGGAAACAGGCGTTGGGGCGAAGCAATGTACTCTTCAACCAGGATCAAATCCTGCTCTAAAAATGAATTTTGATTCAGCCTCCTGACAATTTCTGAAAGGGGGAGCAATTCATCGGCTTTGAAAATAGTGTGACCTAGCGCATCATTACTGCGATCGCTCTTCACTAAACACGACGTATCTCGACGCAAAAACCAAGACACAACATAGGCCGCTTGTTCGATCGTCTGGCATACAAAGCCTTCAATTAATCGTTCATTAGCATTCGGCAACCATTGGGATACCAGTGCTCGAAATCCAGATTTAGTATCAATATAATCCCTAAACCAAAGACAATCTAAATCCGGGCTTTCAGGTAATAAAACATTAATTTGATAGTCTTGCTGCAAACATTGAACTAACTTGAGAAATTCGGGTGTGGTCGCATGAGGAATGAGTTGAAGCGTCCTTTCTATTCCTGCATACTGAACGATTTGATGGAGCAAATTCTCCTCTCTCAAAATATCAAGACTGAGAAATGGAGATGGATTTTGAGGATAGGAATAGTGTGTGCTTAAGTATCCAAGTTTCTGGAGTAGAAATTGAGCATGAGGGATTGGTGCACTCACAAAAACGAGTTTTTCAGCTTTGGGATACAGCAGGTTGCGATCGCCCAACGTTCGCATGGCCTCAATGAATTGTGCTCGCTCGTCTGCCGTATTGGCACGGCTCATGTATTCAAAAAAGGCTTCTGAGGTATTTGAAATAATGACAGTCGGTATAGTCTGGCTTAAATAAGAATACATTTAAGTATTGAGTGGACTACCCGGTTCTACATCTGGCAATTGAGACGTTTCGTCGGCTCTAGTTTCGTTGCGACTGCGCAGTTTTCGAGCCTTGAGCTGTAGATCCTGGAAAAAGTCACTTTCAACAATTTCTTTGACTTGCTTGGTGCGTTTAATTTGGTCGATTTCAATTTTAAGTTCAGCGACCTGCTGTTTGAGATTATCTTCCCGTTTTTTGACCTTGCCAATCATCATGGCAAACACGTCCGCCAGAATACTAATCTCATCAGGCGATCGCCGCTGGATAAACGCATCTAAATCGTGGTCATAGTCGCCTTCACCGATCCGCTCGGCAATTTTAGTCAATCCCACCACAGGTTTGGTATAGATGCCCGACAAAATATAGACCAGGATAAATAATGAACCGTAGGCCAGACTGAACGCAATAAATACCTTACCTTTAATCGCAGCCTGCACCTCTCGCACGTAATCCGCCTCAAAATCAAGTCCTAGAATCGCCACGACGCGACCAGAGGAATCTTTCAGCGGAACGTAGGTGGACATCCAGCTCCCAAATTGCCCGTCGTCATAAAGGGGACGGTTCACCACCACCCCTTCCCTAAAGGCTTGAATCGTGTATGGGCTGGCTTTTGAGAGTTCTAAAAACTTGGCGGCTTTGGAATGATCGTAATAAACCCAAAGATCCGCCAGAAAAACAGTCGGCAGGGTTTGACTTTCAGTCAGGTTTGAAAGAGCGGCTGGACTGGCGAGGGGGGGGCGATCGCGAACAGAACGCAGAATGTCTCCAGACTTTTGGATCGTTCCATTGGGTAAATTATCAACCACGACAAACGTATAGGGCCACGCCCGTGGTTCAATGCTGTGAATCGTTCTAAACCAGGCCAACTGATGTTTATAGCGGGGATCATCCGGCAGACGATCGGGATTCAGACTGGTTTGCCCCTCTCGATACAGCGATACCAACTCATCGACATCAATCTGCTTCGCCGTTCCCAGAGCTGTGTCCTCCATATCGGCAAATAGCCGATTCATCGTTTTCTGAGTCGTGAAGCTATAAAACCAGTAAAACGCAGCTGAAAACACCGCGCTGAAGAGAATCGTGAATCCAAGCAGCAGTTTCAGGCGAAGGCTCGTAAATTTATACGTCCCCGAAACGAGTTGCGGCCCCTTATCTGCTTGCTGGCTCATGATGACATCTCTATTGGCAACGTGATTGCTAGAAATCAAGCTTATCCAACACACTTTTACCGCGCTGACGGCGCTTAAGCCGCCAGTTAAATAAACTGCTGTCGTAAACAGTATGCATTCTTAAGATTGCCCAAATTGCGGCCAAAGATGCTAGTACGGCTACAGCCAGATAGATGTAAAAGTAATGAGGAATATCTAGATTCTCGCCGAGAAGAATGATACAGCCTGTGATCACTGCACTGAGAATCGCTCCTCCCGCGACCAGGTAGCTATCCATAAATAGACTCACTCGCCCTCGCCGTTCTTCCGGGACAAACCCCTGAAATGATTTACGGGCCGTTTCATCAAGGCTGTATTGGGGCAATTTTTGCAGGGCTACCCCGCTGACGCCACCCCACAACCCTGGTATTGCAATGGAGCAAGCGATCGCGGCCAAACTGCTAAAGGGCTGAATCAGAAATGTATTTTTTAGATTGATGGCTGAGACAATCCGTTGGGTTAATACGGCTTGAATGGTGATGTAAGCCAGCACTCTGCCCAGGGTAAACAAACTGAAGAAAACCTGATAGCTTTCAACGTTATTAAACGCCGATTCAGAAACGACAAAGAAGTGAAAATCAATAATATTTTCACAGACGACGACCGCAAGAATGGACAATGTTAAATACCGAAAAGCAGGCACTTCCCGAATAAATTCCCATCCTTCTGTTAGCGTTTCCCGAATCGTTTCAACGGATCGCCGAGTCTGGCGTACTCTAATTTTTTTCAGCCCAAATTGAAACAAGAGATAAAGGATCAAATAAATCAGGATATTCAGTGTTAACAACTCTTCAGATTGGATGTCCAATAGACTGAATAGCTTGGGTGAAATAGCGGCGATCGCTATTCCAATTAAGTTCCCAAAGAATCCCCAACTCGCCAACAAGGGAAACAATCGCCTTGTTTGTGAAACATCCAAAATATCATTAGATAAAATCCAAAAGGCTAGCGGGAAAAACGTAAATTGCTGATCCGATAATAAGTAGAATAGCGAGTAGTTCAGCCATGCAGGAGCACCCAGCCAAAACAGCAGCCGCAGCACGATAAAAGCCAGCCCCAAACTAATACTAATTCCCCGGATTAATGTAATTCGATCAAAGCGATCAACCAGCAGAGATTGCACGCCCGTCATTAAGATGCTGACAATGCTGGTAATAATCAGAACAATGAGAAACTGAGGAACCCCAACATCACTGAGGAAATTACTAATCGACGCGATTTCTGAAACTTTTTGAGCTAGAGAATTACCGAGTAACGAAAATCCTAAGATCAGAACTAAGGCCAGCTCACCGGGCCGTAAATTCCATATTCGATTTAGAGAGAATCCCATGCGATCGCTGAATGTAGTGGGTTCGTTGCCATAGCACTTGACTTTAAAGCTGTATATCCATTTTGCAGGGTAAAGCCGCCACCGTCAGGATAGTGCCAAGTAGCTGACGTTTCGCAGGAGTACGCTCTACTTTGCCCGCATTAGAGGGATAGCTAACCCCAATCCAACGTGAATTCGACGAATGGGCTTTTGGGGGAGTGGCGCGACGCGCCACTCCCCCAAAAGCCCAATTTTGCGTGCGCGTCGCGCACGCACAATTGGGTTATCGAATTCCTAAGAAAACGTATTTTCTTTTCGTTTTCCCAAGGGGGTATTAGTGCAGCGCACTAATACCCCCCTTGTTGGAGACTCACGTCAATCGGTTGCCAATTGGTTGCCAATTGAGTAGCAATTCTCATGATGTAAATTGACAGCAGTGCAAGCTCGCCTGCGGCAATCCCACACTGCTGCCGATTACGGATTTTGTGTGCCCAACGGGCGCGCACAAACCGCAATCGAGTTCAGACAGAGAATTGCTGCAAAATGAGAATTGCCGAAGTCTAAAGAGCCAAGTTGTTTTAAGATGTACAGCTAAACGGTTGTAAAACAGTTGTAAAACATACGTTATTTAGCCCAATTTGTCCTTTCGCTCATCTACCTCTATGACTGCGTCAAAGCCCAATATCCTAGAGCTAGCTAAACAGGGAGACGCCAGGGCGATCGCCGCTCTGATGAATCGCTATTTGCAGCCAAAAGGAATTACAGCAACCGCCGCTCTAGAAGATAGCTGCTTGCAAATTTGGCTTGAATCTGAGCAAATTCCCAATCAGCCAACTCTGGTGGAATTTGTTCAAAAGGGTATGAGCAACCTTGGTGTTGAAACAATTAGAACTGTAAAGCTTTATGGAGTTCAAACGGGTGAGCCATCTCCAGTTTGGAAAGAGGATATTGACTTGTCTCCCTCACTAAATGTCTTGGAACCTGTTGCTTCGGCACAAGAAACATCAGCGAGTCCAGAACGTCTAGAAGCGATACAAGCCTCCCAAGCTTACTCGGAGATTCACACTGGCTCAACACCGGAGGTAGATGTTGCACAACCTGAAGCAGAAATTCCTGATCAGCCCAGTCCAGCACCAGCAGGAACCCAGGGTGTGACGGCCATGCAAGGCATAAACTGGAAACTTATCATTGGTCTCATCATTATTGCGTTGATTAGCTTCCTCTCGGTGGCGATCGTTGGGAAATTCCTGCTTGAACCCAAGCGGCAACAATCCCAACCTGAACCGACGTCAACCTCAGAACCTGTCACCCAGCCTTCTACGGAGCCAAGTGCTAGTTCGACCCCATCCCCTAGTACTGACGCAACCTCTGGAAACCCACTGGAACAGGCTCGTGCTCTGGGTCTATCGGCTGCCGTTAACACGCAAACAGCAAACACCAAAGCCGAATGGGACAAGGTGATCGCTGACTGGCAAGAAGCCATTCGCCTGCTCGGCCAAGTTCCGAATGGAGATGCGAATTACGCTACAGCACAGCAGAAGATCAGCGAATATCAGCGCAACTTAGACTACGCCAAACGCAAGGCTGGAGAAGCACAGTAGTCAACGTGAGTCTTCAACAAGGGGGGTAGTAGTGCGCTGCACTACTACCCCCCTTGGGAAAACGCAAAGAAAACACGTTTTCTTAGGAATTCGATGAACGGCTTTTGGGGAGAGTCACGCGACGCGTGACTCTCCCCAAAAGCCGATTTTGCGTGCGCGTCGTGCACACAAAATCGGCTTTTATCCCCCCAACGTCTATCACCAATCCACCGTTGCGCGTTCGCGAACCACGCGAGTGTAGACAGCCTCCGTTTGCTTAGCCAAATTGGCCCAGTTAAATCGGTGATCCAGTTCTTTGTAGGCGTTATCAATCAGCCACTTCGCATATCCTGGATTGCGCAATACCTCCAGGATTCCCCAGGCCAGCGCGTCAGGATTGTTGGCTTGCGTCACAATGCCCGTTCGAGTATGGCGCACGACTTCTGGCAGCCCACCTGCATCAGAAACCACTACGGGAACACGAGCCGCAAAACTCTCTAGTGCCACAATCCCAAACGGTTCATAAAGGCTGGGAAAAACAGCACAGTCCGCCACCGTTTGGAAATGGTTCAAATCTTCATCGGACATGAACCCGGTAAAGTAGCACTTATCCCAAATGCCGAGATCCCAAGCTTGACGCTTGAGATGTTCAGCATTGCCGCTACCAATAATCACAAATTTGACCGAGCTGCCCATCTCCCACAGCACTTTTGGAGCCGCACTGAGCAATAAATGGATTCCCTTTTCATGGGCCATTCGCCCCACGTAATAGACAATCCGCTCATGGTCAGCCGCGTATCGCCGCCGGAATCCCCAAAAGTCAAACCCACTGGGATGCGGCTTTTTCTCAGGCCGGATGCCGTTATAAATCACATCGCTCTTGTCCCACGGACAATGCAACACCCGCTGTAACTCTTGCCGCATGTAGTGTGTGCATACAATCACTCGCCACGCATTGTGGGCCAGCAAATGTTCCTTGTCATTAATGTAGTAGTGGGTCGGGTTGTGCAGCCCGTTGTAGCGACCAAACTCAGTGGCGTGGATGGTGACTACTAAAGGGATTTTGAAGGCATATTTGAGGGCGATCGCCGCATCTCCCACCAACCAGTCATGGGCATGAATCAGGTCAAACGGCCCGTCTTCCAGCAAGAGCTTACCACCATGCTGACCCATGCTGTCATTCATGTTGGCAACCCAGTGAAAGAAATCGTGACTGCTGCCCACCGGAATCCGATGGACTCGAATGCCATCCACCACTTCGTACCGGGGAGCCTGACCAAATTCAATCGTTAGTAGATGAACTTCATGCCCCAGTTTTACAACTTCCGGGTAGAGTTCCGAGACATGACGGGCAATACCCCCCACAATTCGGGGCGGAAATTCCCATGTTAGTACTAGAATTTTCATCGCCCCGCTCCGTCTGATTTACATAAATTCCAATAATTTTACACAGCTTATTCCCCTCGCCAAGACCGAAAAGAGGAAAGCAGTAATTCTCATTTCAGCGATTTTCAATCGCCGAAAACCCGGTTGTTTTTTTAGAGTCACGCTCCGTGCGGCTCTCAAAAAACAACTGTAGTTTACCCAAGTGAGAATCACTGTATGTGAATCGGTGGCAATGCAGGCGCGCCGCAGGTGCGCTTGTATTGCCGCCGATTGCGAGTTTTGCGCGCTCGTCGGGCGTACAAAACTCGCAATCGGTTCCAAACTGAGAACTGCTGAGAGGAAAGCAAGTAGCCTGATACTCTTTCCATTGTGACGGGTAGGCTGAAAGTGTGTGCTCATGCATCACTGACGTAACACTGATTCATGATTTTTAATCCCGATTTAGTTCCCTGATTTATACGCTTGTAATTAGTTAGAGATTATTAAAAGCCCAAAGGGCGTACCGCGCCCATAGGGCACAGCACACCCCTTAGGATCACTAATTTAATAAAACCCGAAATCTAATTTTTGAAAGTTCGGCAGAGCCTCACGTTCCAAAATTAAAAACTTGGTTTTAATTCGTTCATGATCCTTAGAGGTTTGCCAATTAAAATGGCCGATTCATAAAAACATTACACTATCCCATCATTCATCTAACCCATGCTGCCACTCACTGCTTTAGAGTTACACCTCCCTATATTGCTAGCTACCGATGGCTGTAGCCATATTGAGGATCTACAAGATTGGCTCTATCCAGTGATACGGTTGCTCCCACCCCAGGACGGCGATCGCTCTCCTTTCTCCATTTTTAAGTTCAAATCACACTGTGCAGTTGAGCCAGAAGCAGCCCAGGGAGCCGCGTCACCTACCAATGTACAGGTTGACCATCCGGCCAGACGACCCGCCATAGCCGTGCTAAACCAGGCTCAAGCCATGGATGCAGGATGTTTAGCGATCGCGTTTCGTGATCCCTCTGGCACCAGCGAATTAAGCAATATTGCTGTAGCGATCGCACGTCAGGCTATCCGTCCCGTGCTGATCATGCGCCAGCGCGACAACGGTGATCACGCTCCATCCTGGAAGCATGTTTTGCTGGTCGTGAATGCGGCGGAAGGCACTCGACAGGCGATCGCCATCACCCAGCAGCTCATTCCGGCAGGTATCGAAGCCATCACCATTCTTTACATTCAGCCTCCGCTCAACACTCACTATTTATTTGGCCCCTTTGCCACCCCAACGCCGAGCTGGCAGCTCAATCAATCCTTACATCAGGCGCAGCGAGAACAGGCAGAGGCGATCGTGCACCAGGCGCAGGCAGCGTTTCAAGCTTCTCCGGTAACGCTCCATACCCTGATTCAAACTGGCGAGCCAGGCCCAGCCATTTGTCAGGTCGCCCAACAGCAGCAGGTTGATCTGGTCGTGATGAGCAACAGTCCCATTCCCCGATTCATCCCCGCCGATTCATCCCCGGCGTTTCAGCCATCTCCCGTCATGCCCACGAGCGATTATCTGGTGCGTCATGCTCCTTGCCCAGTCATGCTGTGCCACACGGCTCAACCCATGTTATTCGGCAAAGCCTTCCATCTTCCTAAAGCCAAGCTCCGCATTCCCCGTTTGCCAGGGGTGAAACCAAGGGTGAAATCGCCGTCGCTGTAATTTTCTACTTCGGATCATGGATAACTCCTCAGATCTTGCACCATTTGCAGGAGCGCGAAGCGCTCCTGCAAATGGTGCGGGTTTGGGCAGCGCTACGCGTTGCCCAAACCCGCTTATTGAGAAAAGTGCGAGACTTCAGATAAATTAAAACCAAATTTTTAATTTTGGAACGGGCAGCAGGACTGCCCGTTCCAAAATTAAGTTTCGGACTTTATCAAATTTGTGGTTCTTTGGACTGGAAGGGGCAATCAACCGCTCTCAATCAGCCGTTCTCAATTTGCCATCGCTATCGGGTGTTGTACTCCCAATGCGCCGCTGAATCTAGATTCAGCCCGATTTCGCCCTACAGCACTCCGGCCCCCCACTGATTAAGTATTTAACGCGAATTCGATAGTCCGACTTGTCCTGCGCAACGCACATACCAAGCCGGGCTTTTAGGGGTGTCACGCGACGCGTGACACCCCTAAAAGCCCGTTCGTCGAATTCACGATATTTACTGGGCAAAATGCTCTATAAAATAGTAAAGAAAATAGAAAGATATCCTGGTTATAGCTCTTTCGTTTCAGCTCAAGGCAAGACCGCATGGAGGCATCGCCGAAAAAAACCATGAGTTCCGCATCTCTCCAGCTCTTGCTATTTGTAGACAAGCGCCCCACTTCAACCGAAAAAATTCGTCAAATCCGCAACTATCTTGACGAATTGGAAAAAAGTAATGCGTTTGACTTGCAAATTGTTGATGTAAGTGAACAGCCCCACTTGGCCGAGCACTTCAAATTAGTGGCAACTCCGACCTTAATTAAACTTCACCCTGAGCCGCGTCAAACGCTGGCAGGCAGCAACCTGGTCGCCCAGATCGAACGGTGGTGGCCTCGATGGCAGCGATCGCTAGATGATCATGCCACTCCCACCCATCCCCCCTCTGATCCAAGCCAACCAGACCCCTCTGAAAACGGAAACGCCCTTACTTCGGTGGCCTATTCCGCAGAACTGCTGCGGCTATCGGACGAGATCTTTCGGCTAAAGCAAGAAAAGGAAGAACTGCAAGACCAGCTTCGATTTAAGGACGGCCTGATCTCCATGCTGGCTCACGACCTGCGCAACCCGCTCACCGCCGCTTCGATCGCCCTGGAAACGCTGGAAATGGGCAATGACATGAAGCCAGAAAGCCAGAGAACTCGATTGACCCCTACACTCACTGCCCAACTGATCAAACACGCCCGCACCCAAACCAAGGCGATCGACCGGATGATTACCGATATCCTCCAAACGGCACGAGGAACCGGAGCCGAATTCGAAATTCAGCAGCAGAAATTAGACCTGGGCGAGCTGTGTCTGGATGTTTTGGATCATTTGAAAGAACAGTTCCTTCACAAATCACAGCACTTAAAGACCGATATTCCCACCGACTTACCGCTGGTCTATGCTGATCCAGACCGGGTGCGGCAGGTATTGGTCAATCTTCTCGATAACGCCATCAAGTACACGCCTGAAGAGGGCACGATTGAGGTTTCCATCCTGCATCGCACCTCCCAAAAGATGCAGGTGAGCATCTGCGATAATGGCCCTGGCATTCCAGAAGAAAACCGCGAGCGCATTTTTGAAGACCGATTTCGCCTGGCTCGCGATGAAGGCAAAGAAGGCTACGGAATTGGCTTAGCGCTTTGTAAGCGCGTCGTGCGGGCACACTATGGGCAAATCTGGGCCGATTCCATCCCCAATCAAGGCAGTTGTTTTCACTTCACGCTACCCGTGTATCGTCCTTAGGGTCTCAAAAGGATCTCAAACTAAACAAAACCGAATTTTGGGGAGCGGGGCGCTGCCGTGCTCCCCAAAATTCGGTTCTAATAAATTCACGTTCCTTAGTCGGTTCCACCATGACAACACCCGTTATTGCCACAACTGGCCTTACCAAACAATTTGATGGCCATATCGCTGTAAACGAGGTGAATCTTCAAATTCAGGAGGGTGAAATTTATGGACTGATTGGCCCGAATGGAGCTGGTAAGACAACGCTGATTCGAATGCTGGCGATCGCCGAAGAACCCACGGCTGGTGATGTTTATATCTGCGGTCAGCGGCTCCGACCGGATCAGGCCAATCCAGAGATTCAGCGCCGAATTGGGTTTCTGCCCGATGATTTCCCGCTCTACGACGACCTGACGGTCGAAGACTATTTGGATTACTTTGCCCGGCTGTATTACCTGGCCGACCCCCACCTCTCGCAGCGAATTGATGAGGTCCTGGATCTGGTCAGTTTGCAGACCAAGCGCCAGAGCTTAATTGGCACCCTGTCACGCGGCATGAAGCAACGGCTCAGCTTGGCGCGCACGGTCATTCATCAGCCTCAGTTGCTGCTGTTAGACGAACCCGTTTCTGGCTTAGACCCGATCGCCCGTGTCCAGTATCGGGAGACGATCAAAACCTTGCAGCGTCAGGGGATGACCATTTTCATTTCGTCCCATGTATTGAGCGATTTGGAAGACTTTTGCACCTCAATCGGCATTATGGAATTGGGGCGGCTGGTCGAAAGCGCTCCTCTGCAAGAGCTATACACTCGCGATCGCACCCATCGGCAAATCCTCATTGCCGCCTTAGGCGAAATGACAGCCCTACAGCAGGCGCTCCAGGATGCACCACTCGTAACGCAGTGTGAACTGCTGCCCAAAAGCAATCGGATTTGCATTACCTTAAAGGGCACCGATGAAGATGCCGCCCACCTGTTGCGATCGCTGATTGAAGCTGGATTTGCAATTACCGAATTTTCGCCCATACAGGACAGCCTGGAAGATATTTTCCTGAAGTTAGGCTATCGGCAAACCTCCTGATCGTCTCTGTTATCCGTTGATATCGCCTATGTCTGCCGCTTGGATCGATCGTTTAGGTTACTGGAATCCTCAACTCCTCCGCGAGTACCGGGGACGAGTAAAAACTCGCACCGTGATCGCGGCCATTTTTCTTTCTGGCATCGGGCAGTTGCTCCTACTGGTCGCTTTTCTACAGCAGGAACAGCAGCCACTGCCACAACGATGGGCTAGTTTATGGACAGCGATCACCTGGCTCTTGCCCTACCTGCTGTTTACGGTCGGCAGCTACTATCTGGTCAGTGACCTGACGCAAGAAGACAAGCGAGGCACCTTAAATTTCATTCGGCTGAGTCCACGCCCGGCATGGCAAATTTTGCTGGGTAAGCTGTTGGGGGTACCCGTTCTGCCCTACCTCACGGCAGCGCTGGTATTGCCCTTGCATGGGGTGGCTGCATGGATAGGCGGTATTCCACTATCGCTTGTGCTCAGTAGCTATCTGATGCTGATCGCCGGATGCGTGTTTTGCTACAGCGCGGCCATGCTGTATGCCCTCCTGGGAAACGCTCAATCGGAAAATGCCAACCAACAAGCCACAACATCGATTGTTTTTGCGGCGATCGCCCTGCTCGTTATTGCCCCCCTGTACATGTGGTGGAATATTTTCGTGACCTGGAGACCGCTGGTCGGCACCGGAACCATTTTTACGATTACTAATGAACCTGTTTCATGGTTTTACATTCCGGTGAATACCCAGTTTTTGGTTTCCCATGCGTTTACCCTGGTGAATCTGGGCATTAGCGTTTATCTTATGTGGCGATTGCTGCTGCGTCGCTTTCGTCAACCTCGCGCAACCATATTAAGCAAGCGACAAAGTTATGCCATTCTGGCGTACCTGGAGGTTTTTCTATTAGGCTGGTTTCTGCAATCCTCGCTGGATTCCGATAGCACAGCGGGAGCAGCTACTGCCGTGTATTGCGTCACACTGCCGCTGATGTTGACCTTAATCTTTGGCGTGTGTCCCCAGCGGCAAGCCTTACTGGATTGGAAACGCTATCGCTCCCAAACGGTACAGAGCCTGGTGTGGTCTGACAAAAGTCCAGCATTTATAGCGGTTTGTGTGCAGGTGGCGATCGCCTGTGGCATTTTACTCCCCTGGCAACTGGTAGCGGGTCTGGGCGTAAAGCAACCGTTTTTAACCGTGCTGGCTTTTATCGTCATTGCAAATGGGGTGTTAATTGCTGGAGCATTTGTGCAGCTTATCCTCGCCACCAAAATCCGCAACCCGTTTGTCTGGGCAGTTGGCGGTTTAGGTGTCTGGCTGGTTGTACCACCAACGCTATTGGCTCTTTTAAAAATCGTTCCTTCCAATATTCCTATATCTAACGCATTGTGGACGTTCCTGGGGTATCCCTTCTGGCACTTCACAGTCCCCCAAACGCTACCGGGCACATTCGTCGGCATTGCTGCCCAATGGATAGTACTGGCGCTGCTCCTGGGGCAACTGCAAAAAACGTTGAAGCACTTAAAAACATACCCCCAAGAAACTGAAGCTAAGCAAACATGAATACCGGATTTTGCACGCCCGTCAGGCGTGAAAAATCCGCTATTGGTGGCCATGCAACCTCGCCGCAGGCGAGGTTGCATGGCTAGGATGTGCATACTGAGAATTGCTGAAATCAAGTCATCGAATTCGCGTTATAGCTTTATTCATTTGGGTTAGGACGGGGTGCAGGAGTGGAACTCCTGGCTGGAGACAAAGGTTCCCATGCCCCTCTTGGTTTTCGATGTCCTAACGGACATGACTACAGCTATAGCAATCGAGGGGTTAGTTAGGACGGGGTGCAGGGGTGGAACCCCTGGCTGGGGGCGCAGCCCCCATACCCCCTGTCCTAACCATCTCAACGGTTGCTATATAACTAGAGTTTCGTATTACGATGTAGAAACAAGTTTAAATAATTATTTACAGTAATCGGCAATACAGTGTAGGGATTACTACAAACCCGGTTCAGTAATTAGCTTACTCCGTAAGCTCCGAGGGCAAAGCCGACGAGCCACGCAAACTGGTAGATTGAGATTTTAAGATTGATTGTTTTGCAACGTGAATCTCATTCGCGTTCGCTTTACGCCAATTCACTATCCAGACGATAGTGCATCATTCTCAAGATCATGTAGGAGAGTAGATCGTCTGTGCTCCATCGCTTAAAGCAAGATCTGAAAAACGACCTGATTGCAGGATTGCTCGTCGTGATTCCGCTAGCAACGACTATCTGGCTGACGATTACGATCGCCAGTTGGGTGATCAACTTTCTCACGCAGATCCCCAAGCAAATTAATCCATTCATCGACCTTCCGCCCCTCCTGGGCGATCTGCTCAATCTCTTCATTGGTCTAACCGTTCCGCTTCTGTTTATCTTGCTGATTGGTCTGATGGCCCGCAACATCGTAGGGCGATGGCTGTTAGAGGTGGGCGAGCGTTTGCTGCAAGCCATTCCGCTAGCCGGAGCGGTTTACAAAACCTTGAAACAGCTTTTAGAAACCTTGCTGAAGGACTCTAACGGCAAATTCCGTCGGGTCGTGCTGGTCGAATATCCCCGCAAAGGGGTCTGGGCGCTGGCCTTTGTGACTGGAACGTTGACTCCCGAAATCCAAAATCATGTTTCGGGTTCCATGCTGAGTCTCTTCATTCCAACCACTCCAAATCCAACGACAGGGTGGTACGCCGTTGTACCCGAAAGTGATGTAATTACACTGAAGATGTCGATTGAAGATGCCTTTAAAGTGGTTGTGTCTGGTGGCATTGTTAGTCCTGGGTTAAGTGCCTTACCCAGTGGTGCGACAGATCCTCGAAAACTAGAGCCGTCGCTAGATCAGCCTCTACCAGACAATCTGCGGCCTTCTCTGCTAAGCGTGCCAATTGAAGAGGAGTAATGTGGACTTTATTACGCTGTTAGGGTTGCTTGCCGGAACGTTAACGACCGTCGCGTTTTTGCCTCAATTGTTCAAAACCTGGAAATCAAAATCGGCTCGCGATATTTCATCTAGTTGGCTGATTGCATTCACCACTGGAATTGCGCTATGGCTAATGTATGGGCTGCTGATTAGCTCACTGCCAGTGATTCTCTCCAATGGCATCACGCTGGTGCTAACCCTAATTATTCTATTGTTCAAAGTGAAATATCGGTAAGACTCAGGTGTTTACCGTATTCGCTTAAAATGCTATTCGGGAGACGGTAGTCGCGATCGCCAAGCCTCTACCTATCTCACCGAATTCATTCAGTAGCTTGGAGAATCACTGTGGATTTATCACTCATTGCCCCTCAGCCCAAACCTGGCTTGCTTAATGTCCTCATTGAAATTCCAGGTGGCAGCAAGAACAAATATGAATTTGACAAAGATTTACAAGCCTTTGCACTAGACCGGGTGCTCTATGCCTCCGTTCAGTATCCCTACGATTACGGCTTTGTTCCCAATACGCTGGCCGATGATGGCGATCCCCTCGATGGCATGGTAATCATGGATCAGCCCACCTTCCCCGGTTGTGTAATTGCAGCCCGCCCCGTTGGACTGTTGGAGATGATAGATGGGGGCGATCGCGACGAAAAGATTCTCTGCGTTCCTGATAAAGACCCCCGATATGCCGACGTGAAGTCCCTCAAAGACATCGCACCGCATCGTCTAGATGAAATTGCTGAATTTTTCAGAACTTACAAAAATCTAGAGAAAAAAGTCACAGAAATTCTCGGATGGAAAGATGTAGAACATGTGCTACCTCTAGTTGAAGCCTGCGTTAAAGCTGGCGCGAAGTAAGCTAGAGTTCATAGTCCTGCTTACAACAAGCGCGACTGGAGCCACAATCGTTTTACAAAAGTGCGCCATCCATCATTATTCATGCAGCGGATGTACGATTGAGCCATAAGCATCTACACCCATCGTGAATCTCCGGTGCTTGAGAACCTATCCGAATCCCTCAGCAAAGTGCTCTACTCAGAATTACAGCGACTCTTAATCGCTTGAAACCCGGTTTTCTAAGAATCGTGCTCCGCGCGACTTCCCAAAAAACTGTAGTTTCCCCACTGAGAATCGCTGTAGTACAGGCTTCGGATAGGTTCAGTCCGTTAATATGGGAGGAATGGCAGTCGAACATTACGTTTGGCCGAAGCTCGGGAACTGTCTTTCCTAAGTGAGCATAGGCTCTAAACCATTTGGTTTAACCGTTTTAATGGCTGACCTATTCATAAACCTCTTGCTAGCTTCCCGACTTAGCAATTTGGGCTGGTATATATCAGGTATGTGCTGACCTGTTGAGGTTTACATCTCAAAGTTGGGAACACTGTAATGATACTGAGGGGTTTAGCCCCTAATACCCTAAAGGATGATTTATTGGAGTCTTAGTAAGGATATTTGTTTCTGGAGAGCCTTTTAGTGCTGTACAGTCTCTCTAAACTATGACAATCAAGGGATGGAGATTTTGACTTCTCATTCCAAACCTTGCTTGCGGTCATAGTTCAGGTATCTTTTGTCACTAAAGCGTCCTGTTGGGTTAAACCTGTATATAGAATGAACTGCTAAATGAGGGTTAAATCGATCAAAGATGCCGGGCTTTGAATCCTCTACCACTGATCATCCATCCGCCACGAGCAGCGCTCAGCCAGACTTTAGCGCCAATCAGTTTTCTGTCCGCTTCTGGGGAGTTCGCGGCAGCATTCCCACGCCCGGTCTAGAAACGGTTCGCTACGGGGGAAACACGTCTTGCGTTGAGATACAGGTTGGCGGCAAACGCCTCATTTTCGACGGTGGTACTGGGCTGAGAGCATTGGGCAAAAGCCTGATTCCCCACATGCCGATCGAAGCTCACCTGTTTTTTACCCATACTCATTGGGATCGAATTCAAGGCTTTCCCTTTTTCATCCCAGCTTTTAAGCAGGGAAACTCATTTCACATTTACGGAGCGATCGGGCCAAACGGAGCTTCGATTAAGCAACGCCTGAGCGACCAGATGCTGCGTCCCAACTTTCCGGTGCCGCTTCAGGTGATGCAGTCAGACATGCATTTTCACAATATTTCTCCAGGGTCGGTGATTGCCTTAGACAACATTGTGGTTGAAACAATCTCTTTAAACCGTCCCAACAGCGCACTGGGCTATCGAGTGACGTGGAATGGCTATTCGGTGGTCTATGCTACCGATACTGAGCATTCTGCTGACCATATGGATCAAAATCTGCTCTATCTTGCCCAGCAGGCAGATTTACTGATTTACGATGCCGCTTACGCCGACCACACATATTACGACTCAAAAGCATCCGAGGCGATGCAGTCGATCGCACCCTGGCACGCGGGAATTGAAGTCGCTATTGCAGCCAATGTAAAGCATGTGGTGATGTTTCACCATGATCCTGCGCATGAGGATGATTTTTTGGATCAGGTTGAAGCCGACGTTCAAGCCCGGTTCCCCAATGTACAGCTCGCCCGTGAGGGGATGGTGCTCTATCTCTGTAAAGACGAAGAAGACTGTAAATATTAACAATCCAGGGGTTCCACTCCTGCACCCCGTCCTAATTCAGATAACTACGGCTATAAATTTTTATGGATTTGCTGGGTTTGAGCTTTCTTGAGGTAAGCCCCAGTAGCGAATTCTCTCCTGGAGCCAACCGCTTTGTCGCCATTGCGCGATCGCCTCATTGATCCGCTGCCGCAGGGGATCATACTGAATACCGCGCGGCATCACAATACAAAGCGCTTCAGTAGAAAGCAACGTGGGCAGCAGATGATATTGCGGATATTCCTGCACCCAGCCAGACAAAAGGCTGGCATCTGCCGCAAAAGCCGCCGCATCACCCGCCTCTAGCCGAGCTGACGCCTCTTGATATGAATCAACCCCGACCAACCGACCGTTGGGAAACAGCGATCGCACGGTTGCAATTGTTGTAGAGCCATTGAGAACGGCGATCGCGCGGTTACTCAAGTCTGAGAGCTGATTTACGGCAACATCTCTCGTGACAAGGGCTGTGCCGTCCAGATAATACGGAACGCTGAAGTCAACCAGTCGGGCACGAGAGCCTGTAGCAGACACTCTGGCGATGGCTAAATCCACCTCTCCATTTAAGACAACAGAAAGGCGATCCTGATTCGAGACGGGTTGTAAAACAACCGCATCAGGCTGACCTAGCAATTCCGCTGCTAAGCGATGGGCGATATCAATTTCCAGTCCTTCCAGTTGTCCTTGCGAATTTTTGAAACCAAGAGGCCGCAGATTATCTTTAACGGCCACAATGAGATGCCCCCGCTGCTGGATTTCTTGCAGTTCAGCCGCACTCCCCCTTTGAGGAGCAACCAACAACGCGGTAATCAGGACACAGGATGCCCCTAACCATCCTGAACATAGGGCAAGCAGCACGGATCTGACAGCAGGACGTCTCAGCATTGCAGTAGGAGCCATCGATTGAAGACCATTACAAAAAATAGGGGTACGAATTGACCGTACCCCTAGCCAGTTAAGTAAACGATGTGTCATCGACAGTATCAACACGCTGAATATGGCTGGTAATACGAGCCAATCTTAACGTGCCTGATTTGCAACCTCGACAACTTTGGTGAAGCTAGCCGGATCGAGAACGGCAAGCTGAGCCAGCATTTTGCGGTTGATCTGAACATTGGCTTTCTTCAGATTGCCCAGCAGTTGGCTATAGGTCGTGCCGTTCAGACGAGCGGCAGCGTTGATCCGTGCAATCCATAATCGACGGAAATCGCGCTTGCGCTTACGGCGATCGCGATAGGCATTACGCAGGGCTTTCATCACCTGCTGATTGGCCGTTCTAAACAGACGAGAATGAGACCCTTGGAATCCTTTCGCAAGCTTGAGAATTTTTTTGCGGCGCTTGCGAGCTACGTTGCCGCGCTTTACCCGTGTCATTTGAACTTTCCTTAGACGCTACGTTTGAACTGTGTATTGAGAAACTTTGCTTGAGTCAAGATAAATTCAGAGTTGCGGGACTGGATTGCTATTTCAGCCCTATGCTCTAAGCTCTCAGCCCTTACAAATAGGGAAGCATCAGCTCTACGTTTTCAGCGTCGCGCTCATTGACACCGGCAGCTTGGGTAAGGCGACGTTTACGAGTTGCGCTCTTGTGCTGCAAGAGGTGATTTTTGAATGCTTTGCGGCGCATAAGCTTACCGCTACCACTGCGACGAAAACGCTTTGCAGCAGCCTTACGAGTTTTTAGTTTGGGCATGATCGTGCCTTCGTTTGCCTTAAATTGACACAGTCTATAATCTTACTCTGTAGTGGCTTAAATCCGCAATATTTTTACGTGATATAGCAACCGTTGAGATAGTTAGGACAAGGGGTATGGGGGCTTCGCCCCCAGCCAGGGGTTCCACCCCTGCACCCCGTCCTAACTAACCCCTCGATTGCTATATCAGCAATTCCCAGTATGCAAATCGGTGGCCGCGTAAACTCGCCTGCGGCGACCTAGATATTGCGCCAATGACGGGCATGCCAAACCCGCTGTTGGCGCAATGTGCGATTGCTAGCCATTAAGGCTGATAGTTAACGCTGAAATAAATGCCGTCATCCTGTGCGTTCACCCCTCGATCGTCGAGGTCAACCAAGGGGACAGTAAAATCTAACCGCAGATTTAAGCGAGGCAGCGGTTGCCACAGCACTCCAAATCCAATTCCGGCCAGGAAGGTTTGATCGGGCAAATCAACCGGGTTTTCTTCTGCATTCCAGATCCAACCCGCATCTGCAAAGGGGGCTAGCTGAAGGGTAGGAGAACCGGATTCATCACGCTGGAGAGCAATGCGGTCTTCTACCGATAGACGAACTCCGTTGTCACCACTGCGAACGTTTTGCCGATATCCACGAACCGATTGCCCACCGCCGATGACGAACTGCTGCGACGGGAGCAGCGGATCGGGCGTGAGTTGGACATCGGCCTGCATGATCAGCAGGTTGCTCTGATCGAGAATTTGCACCCGCTGGAGTTGACCGAGCCAGCTAAAAAAATGTCCGTCGGCTTGAGGAGCAGGACGGCTGGTGGCATCAAACAGCCCCGTTCCAAAATTGAATTGCGATCGCACCGCCCAGGCCCCTCTCACATCTCGCCGGACATAATCCTGACCGAACTTAAAGACACTGGTGGTGCTGGAATCCGTCACGATATCACTAATCAGCGTTTCGCCATCCCGATAGGTGAACCCTGCCGACAGGGCAAATTCTTCACGGGGCGATCGCACCAGGGGCTGCCGGAAACTCAGTTCATACAGGTCAGCGCTACCGCGAATATCCAGCGCTTGAAACACCGGATTCGTATCGGTGATGTGATATCGGCTGGGGGCAGCTCTCAGTTGAATGGTGCCATTCATCGGGTTCACGGGCACCTGATAGCTAAAGTCAAATACATTAGAGCCGCCCGTCGTAGAACGGTAATAGGAGGCAGACAGGTCATCTCCCAAACCGGACACGTTGCGATAGCCCACCACCACGCCGAGCCGCTCAGATCCGACGCTAGGAGGGGAATAGTTATCAGCGCTAAAGTTGCTGTAAAAGGGATCGGCTTCAGTAACCCGTACCGTCAGAATGCTTTGTCCTAACCCGCTACCTGCCCGCAGACTGGCCTCCACGTTTTCAAACAGCGGATCGAGCCGCAAGAGTCGCAGTTGGTCTTCCAGACGGCCCTGATTGAGCGGTGTTCTACCTCCCAACTGCACCCGGCTGCGAATGTAGGAATCATTGACCCGCCGATTTCCCTCAATTTCGATTTGCTCCAGGCTGCCTTCAATCACCCGAATTTGAATCACGCCATCGGTAACGACCTGATCCACGAGAACGGCTCTGGATGTGATGTAGCCACCATCAAGATACAGTTGCGTGATTCTATCGGCAATACTCCGCAGTTCCTCAATGGTGAGGGCTTTCCCTTCGTAAGGGCGAGTAATGGTAGCGAAATCATTCTCACTAAAGATCGTGCTGCCAATCACCTCAATCCGCTGCACATTTACCCGTTGAGCATCGCTAGCCGGAGGCGTTTCGGCAGGAGGCGTGGGGGAAGGCGATGGTTCAGGTGTGGCGGGAGAGGGAACTACAGGGGCTTCTTCTGTGGGAGCTACAGGTTCCGGTAGAGGCGTATCTTGCAAGAAGCGATCGTTTTGATTCCTGGGCGATGGCAGAACCGATGGAGCGACAGGTGAAACAACAGGAGGAGCCACAGGTGGAGCGACAGGGGTTTGCGCTTGCTTCAGGGGGAGTGCCTGCAAACCCTGAGCCATATCAGCAGGCTCAGTGCTGTCTGGTCGTGAAGCTGCATAGCTCGGAGCAACGTTAAGTATCCAGTTGGGTAGCGAAACCCCACACCAAACAACCAACAGCTTTAGGTACCAGCGCATAACCCCCCGATTTTCAGAATTCTCAAAGTACCACTGGAAAACAAATCACTGGAAAACAAGTCACTGAAAAACAATCTGCAATGGGAAAATTAACACACGCGTGTCGTTGCTTTCCGGATGAGTTGTTGAACTTTATGATTTTGGCAGATGCACGACAAAATTACTCCCAATCAAAAATCGAACAGCAAGTCTCATTTTGAAACCGATTGCGAATTTGGCGCGCCCGACGGGCGCGCCAAATTCGCAATCGGTAGCCATGCAAGCTCGCCGTAGGCGAGCTTGCATGGCTACCGATCGACATCCTGAGAATAGCTGACAATCGAATTTCATGAGGGTCTTACCGTCGTCGTGCTTTGCTGACCATTTTGCGAGAGAACCGGAGGTTTAACTTCTCCACCTCAGCCCAATCTTGCAGGATTTTGTAGAAAGCCTGGCGATCTTCAGCCTGGAGGACAGCCGTTTGATCAGCCGTTTCAATCACGTAGGGGTAGCCTCCCCCAATAATGACCTCACCGCGCACCCAATCGATCGCCCGATCGGTAAACCCGGCTTTGTGCATCCACAGAGGCATTTCTAACCGAGCGGGATATCCTTCGCGATTGGTTTTCAAATAGGTAAAGATGATGTTTTGATGCTGCTCTTCATAGTCCGCCAGAATACCCGCCCGCTGGCAATGAAATAGCGGAGTGCGATCGCCCCATTCCATCGCTTTATTCAACAGCTGAGCATCATGAATCGATTGTGATTCCGGCAGGTTAAACAGCGATCGCAGCATAACCGACAAGTCCTGCGCGTAGGTCGTATCGATGTAGGCCACCAGTGGGACTCGACAGGCTTCGCTCGTGCGCAGCAGGTTGAGCAGGCAATCTACATAAAATTGACGGCTTTGACCATCAAACGCTTCGGCAAAGGTCGCGACCAGCGAACCATCTAGAAATACCAGCGAACTGTCAGGATTGGTGCAGGTTTGCATGTACTCCACCAGTCGTTGCGTTTCCATCTGGAAGCGGCGCATACTGACTCGACGATCGACAGGCTCGCCGCTATTGCCAACCTGTAAATCGTGAGGCGTCATGATATCGACAGCAATATCTTTCTCATATTCCCCAGTGGGCAGGTGTAGATTTTCAAACCAGCCAATTTGCACCAGGGCGACTGGAATCGACAGATCTTTGCTGGGATAAATTTGAGAGCCGTCCACCGCAAAGGTGGCAATTCCCGTGAGGCGATCGCGCACCCAGGATAGACTCTGTTCACGGTTCTGCCATGCCAGATTTGCCGAAATCACCCCTTCAGTTCCCTTGCTCAGGGGTTCTAAAGGGCGTGCTCCAATATCGCCAGGATGACGAGCCAGCAGGTCTGCCAATTTTTCATCGGGTAAACTCTCGGCTTTCCGTAATGCGTCTTGATACAGTTCTAAATCTCGTAATGCTTCGCGGTTAAAGCTGGTGAAGTCCTCGCGTTTGGCATTGAGGATGTCGCGGATCTGAGAAGGCTTCAATGGCATGGAAATGAGCAGCAGGTGTTGGGTGTTAGGGGTTAGGGATTGGGTACTGGGAGTGGGGCAGCAACGCACGGTTAGCGATCGGTGCAACGCATCAATTCGGCATGAGAGACGTGAACCACCAGTAACTTTATTTAGCTTTAGTAGACCGGATCTATGCAGAGCTAACTAGCGATCGCCGATGGCCCACATGAAATCTTTACTCAAAGCCCTATTTATCCATGAAACCGCTAAATATACAGGTTTCACTTGCACAGAGTAGGGGCATCAAAATGTAGGGCAAATCAAAACAGAGACACGAAAATTGATTTTACGCCATTTAAACAGAGCAGCGCTCAATGATGTGACAGTCCACAGCAATTCTCAGTTCGAAGCCGATTGTTGATTTTGCGCCCCGTCGGGGGTGCAAAATCAACAATCGGCTTCAGTGCAGGCTCGCCTGCGGCGAACCTGCACTGAAGCCGATTTACACAATGAGAATGGCTGAACACCCGATCTGTCCCAAAATTCGGTTTATCTCAGCGCTGCATCTACAAAAGTCTAGGTGAACTATCAATATCGACCCGTTTTACGTATCGCCTTGTTAAGCTGTGTTGCATTTTAGTCACATCCTTAACCAGACGATAGAGTCGGTCAAGACTCCGTGATACCATGCAATCCGTGACCTTAGAGAATTTGGGAGAGAGACCTTTGGCACTACGGGTTGCTGTGGTTGGATCAGGTCCGGCGGGTTCTTCCGCTGCCGAGACGTTAGCAAAAGCTGGAATCGAAACCTATTTATTCGAACGCAAATTAGATAACGCAAAACCCTGTGGTGGCGCTATTCCCCTCTGCATGGTGAGCGAATTTGATCTGCCGCCAGAGATCATCGATCGGCGAGTTCGCAAGATGAAAATGATCTCGCCCTCTAATATTGAGGTCAACATCGGCCAAACCTTGGGAGATGAAGAATATATTGGCATGTGCCGCCGGGAAGTCCTGGATGGATTCATGCGCGATCGCGCTCACAAGCTGGGAGCCAATCTGATCAACGGAACGGTGTATGGGTTGGATCTGCCAACCAACAGCACCGACCCCTATACCCTCCACTATGCCGATCATTCCGACGGCAGCCTGGAAGGAACCGCAAAGACGCTGCAAGTCGATGTCGTGATTGGGGCAGATGGAGCCAACTCCCGTATCGCCAAAGCGATTGATGCTGGCGACTATAACTATGCGATCGCCTTCCAGGAGCGAATTCGCCTGCCCGCCGACAAGATGGCCTACTACGAAGAACTGGCCGAAATGTATGTCGGAGATGATGTGTCTCCTGACTTTTATGCCTGGGTGTTTCCAAAGTATGACCACGTTGCTGTCGGTACAGGCACAATGAAGGTCAACAAGTCTGAAATCAAGAAACTACAGGCCGGGATTCGTGCCAGAGCCGCTAAGCGGTTAGAAGGTGGCGAAATCATCAAGGTTGAAGCCCACCCCATTCCTGAGCATCCCAGACCTCGTCGTGTGGTTGGTCGGGTTGCGCTGGTCGGTGATGCGGCGGGTACCGTCACCAAATCATCCGGTGAAGGCATCTACTTTGCGGCGAAATCTGCTCGTATGTGTGCAGAAGCCATCGTCGAGTTTTCGAAGAACGGTCAGCGGATTCCCACTGAAGACGATCTGAAGGTTTACCTGAAGCGGTGGGACAGAAAGTATGGTCTCACTTACAAGGTGCTGGATCTACTGCAAACCGTGTTCTATCGTTCCGATGCCACTCGCGAAGCGTTTGTAGAAATGTGTGCCGATAAGGATGTGCAAAAGCTCACCTTTGACAGCTACCTCTACAAAACAGTCGTGCCAGCCAATCCGCTCATTCAGCTCAAAATTACAGCGAAGACGATTGGTAGCCTGCTGCGCGGTAATGCCTTAGCGCCTTAAGCGCTTCTAACTGCAAAGAACGGTACTCCACACGACGTGTGGAGTACCGTTCTTTGTTTTAAGAATCATGAACGAATATAGCCGTACCCATCGGATTAGGACGGGTGCAGGGGTGAAGCCCCCCCTTTGGTTTTCAATATCCTAACCAATGTGGCTACAGCTATAAAACCAAAAATTAAATTTCGGGTTTTATGAAGTTCGTGAACCTAAGAAAGATTTGCGATCGCCTGATCCACCACTTTAGACAGCAGTTTCCGATCGGGTTCATCCACGCCATCGAGTGCCGTTTCGCGAATTTCTAGGGCAATACCGGGAAGCACCTGTCGCAGTTGTTCGCCTGAGTCAGTTAGCCAGATCCGCCAGATTCGTCGATCGTGGCGATCGCGCTCACGCCGAATCAAGCCCCGTTCTTCCATGCGGTCTAACACGCCCGTAAGAGTACCGCCAACCTGCTGCAATTTCTCGCCAATACTGGAGGTGGGCAGACCATTTTCTTCCCACAGGCAGCATAAAACAACCCAGTGAAAGGGAGTTAAACCAAAAGGTTCAAGGCGTTCCTGAAAGCGTCGTGCAAAGAGCTGAGACATGAGCTTAATTCGATAGCCCAAACCATAGGGCGCGATTACCTCACGCCACTCTTCAACAAACGCCGCATTAATACCCTGATCATCTGATTGAGACACCATCGGCTGAGCGGAACCGTGATCCGTCGAGTTGAGTTGAGTCATAGTTATAACGACTAAGGGCACATCGCCTTGTGCCTCCCAACCAAAGTGTAATCAAATTTGCGCTCAGGAGAAAAATTGTATTAAACGGTAATACGTGCCTTTCAATAATATCTTTGATTTGGCCTTCAATTTATTTTTTAGAAAGGCAGGAAGCAAGCGGCAGACGGCAGAGGGTAAACGTTGGACTAACTCTACGACGG
The DNA here is from genome assembly GCA_036703095.1 of Crinalium sp. GTDB lineage: Bacteria > Cyanobacteriota > Cyanobacteriia > Elainellales > Elainellaceae > DATNPS01. The sequence goes on from DATNPS010000083.1 coordinate 38,905, forward strand.
TCGGCTTTGTCACGTTTACACTTTACAAATAGCGCTGAGTAGTGCTAATACACAGCTCCTATTATCTTCATCTGTCTATAGCAATTTTCAATTGCGTAGAGTACAACGGAGGCACAACGCGCCTCCGTTGTACTCTACGCTTTGTACTTCACGTTTTGCGCTTCACGCCTTGTACTTCGTTGAGGTGAAAACTGCTATATCTTTCACCTTTGACATCGCTTTTCCTCTGCCCCTCTCCGAATCTATCTTCTACCCTTTATTTCACTCATCCTCCTACCCTCTACCCTTTATCATTTGCCATTTCCAGAACACTTTCGTCTGCCCTTTGCCCTCTGCCCTCTGCCCTCTCTACTGTTTTCCCCAAATTCGTGTATTCAAGTTCAACTCTTCAATAATTTCTTGCGCTAATCTGATGTCGTCCAGGTAGATTTGAATTTCTTCTAATTGCATTAACGCTGAGCCAAACCACAGTGACGGTGGCTCAAAATAATCTTTATTGCTAGACATGGCAATATAAACGCAAGAGTTGATAAACGAAAGCGCTACAGGTTTGTCCAAGCGATGTCGGAATGCCACCAAACGCTCCATCAAACTGGTTGACAGAATATAGCGAGATTCAACTTGATCGGTGGAATAGACCGCAAATAATCGTTCAAATTCGGGATCTTCAAGGGTTACCAGTTGACCGGGCTGTGCTCCCAATTTTGCACTCCAGCCTTGCAGCATCTTGCCAAATCCACCCAGGTTCTGTTCGGCGATATCTGGCAAGACGAGAGTTGTGCCACTGAAGTATTTGTTGAAATCCGCGATGAAGAAAATGCCCTTAAAAATAGTGTGCCAGTGAGTTTGGGTATTGCCTTTAGAGTCGGTTGAGGTGGTTTTGTATTCCGCATGAACTTCTGAGAATCGAAACTTTGTGGCATCAATTTTGCCAAACAGCAAATCTTCACACTTGTAGCGATCGATTTTGTGTCGATGAATCTGACTCGATTGAAATTCTGACCTGGTAATCCCATCCCTGGGGCTATAGGTCAAACCCGGATCGTAAATGCTCACCAGGCGTCCCACCACCTGCTGCTTAAATTGATCTCGGTAGGCTTGCATTGCGCCACGATTGATCAACCACCAGCCAATCACGCCCAAAATGCTCAGCACAAACGGGATGAAGGCTCCCCAGGTGTTAGCTAACAGCATGGACAATAAAACCACCACGATCGCCATCAATGCCCCAGTGAACAGAGCGCGATCGCGCGTTTGCACCCGTTTTCGTTCCAGGTCTTGCAGAATGGGCTGAAGTTCCTCAGCATACACCTGGCGCAAGGTTCTATCGTCTTGAGGCATACATCACAACACTCTATTTATGCACGTTCACCATTCAGCAATTCTTATTTTGCAACCGATTGCAGGTTTGGCACACAGTCGGTCGCGCCAAACCTGCACTGTCACCGACTTGCATCATAAGAATTACTGTTCACCATTCTGTCTTTTTCTATCTCAGTTGTCGGACGCGTTAGCGAAATGTAATGCATCGCTCACGTTTAACCGAATCGTTTTCCACTAAACTCGTAACCTAAGGATTGTGGATTTAATAAAACCCGAAACTTAATTTTGAAAAACGCGGCTGAGCCGCGCTTTCCAAAATTAAAAATTTGGTTTTAATCTATTCATGATCCTAAGGATCACAAATTCAATAAAGCCCAATTTTTGGCAGGTAAAAGCGCGGCTAGACCAAACTTTTATCGTTCAAGAATTGGGGATTGATCAATCAGAAAACAGGGGAATTTATGACAGTCAGACGAGGCCGAAGAGCCGTAGGAGGCTTTTTAAGAGATTTTCAGGATTTTGCACTGAAGGGAAATGTGATTGATTTGGCGATCGCCGTTGTGATTGGCGGTGCGTTTGGCAAAATCGTCACCTCATTCGTTCAGGATATTGTGATGCCGTTGGTCAGCCTGGCCATTCCAGGTGGCGATTGGAGAACAGCGAAGATTGTTTTAGCTCCTGCCCCTCCTGGTACGCCAGCCGATCAGGTTGCTCAATTGGAAAAAGCAATCCAAATTGGCAGCTTTTTAGGTTCAATCGTAGATTTCATCATCATTGCCCTCGTGATTTATTTGGCGATTCGGGCATTAGCACGATTCAAGCGGCAAGAAGAAGTGGCAGCAGCAGAGGAAGCTCCCGCCGATCCCGTACTGATTTCTCAGGAACGCCTCACCGGAGCAATCGATCGCCTGACTCAAACGCTGGAAACTCAAGGTCGATAGATTGGAGCCAGTGATTCTCATTATGCAAATCGGTGGCAACGCAAGCGCGCCAAAGGCGCGCTTGCGTTGCCACCGATTTGCGGGTTTTGCGCCCGTCGGGCAGACAAAATTTGGGTAATCAAATTGCGTTGAGTACATCAGGGCACAAAATAGGGTGCTATTTTAATTGAAAATGAGATTGACTAAAAATATTGGATGTACATCTGGCAATAGCAGGCTCATATAGATGACAATAATCTCAGCAGGGTTAGAGTGAGTTTCGGCAGGGAATGCTGAACCCAAGCTCGTCTAGATCTACCGGACGATCGCAGTTATCCATCAACCCATAGTTTGCAGCGCCATGTCTTCGGAGACACCTCGTTTTCCGTCTGAATTACTCGCCCCAGCCAACTCAACACCGCAAATTACGGGTTTCAATTTTTCTCTCGCCACTCAATTAAGGGCCTTATCAACTGCGATCGCCGATCTTGAAACTACTTTAGAGGCCGAACCAGCCAATCAGTGGCAAGACGATGACCTCGATTTAGCGCAGCAAGCCAGGGAACAGTTGGCGATCGCCCTGCAAAAAGTTGAAACCCTGCTTCAGCCGCGACAGCCGCACCCCCCATCTGAAGCCCCTCCAATTAATGCATCAATTGCCTCCGCTCTTTCCACGCTTGGCATCGAGAAAATCAAAAATTCATTACTCAAAGTGCCCCTGGCACTGAGTGAATTGCAGTTGGGTGCAATGGTCGATAATGTGCCGGGAGCCATTTATCAATGCTGCTGTGACGCGAATTATACCCTGCAATTCATCAGCGACCAGATTGAAACCATTTCCGGGTATTCTGCCGAAGATTACATTAATGGAGTGCAGAATCTCTCAGTTTTTCCGCATCCCGCCGATCGCGACCGGGTGGATCAGGCTGTACGAGAGGCCCTTGAGAAACACGAGCACTTTGCGATCGAATATCGGATTGTGCGCGCCGATGGCAGTGTAGGTTGGGTCTACGAAAAAGGACAGGGGGTCTATAGCGATCGAGGGGAAGCGCTGTTTACCAATGGCGCGATTTTTGACATCACCGATCGCAAACAGGCCGAATTAGATCTCAAACAGGCCAAAGCCGACCTGGAGACGCGCGTCCAGGAGCGCACCGCTGAGTTGCAGGCCACAGTTCAATCGTTGGAGCAGGAAATTCGCGATCGCCAGCAGATTGAAGCCGCGTTAAGCGAGCAGCAGGCCGCTTACCGAGCGCTCCTCATGGCTATTCCCGACTTAATGCACCGAACCACGAAAGATGGCGTTTGTCTGGATTTCATGATCGGTCGCAACTTTGTCACCTGCAACTCAGATATAGACTGGCGGGGCAAAACCCTGTACGACCTGCTGCCGCGAGAGTTGGCTGAGCTGCGAATGTACTACATTCAGCACGCCTTAGAGACAGGAGATATGCAAATTTATGAGCAGGAAATTTTCCTGCAAGGCAATCTGCAAGTTGAAGAAGTGCGGATTGTTGTCAGCGGTGACGATGAAGTTTTGGTGATTGTGCGCGATATTAGCGAACGCAAACGCAGCGAGGCTAAGCAGCTACGAGCCGAACGCGAATTACAGGCAGCAAATGCTGAAATGCGCGCGCTTTTTGCCGCCATGACCGATCTGATCTTCGTCACGGATGCTCAGGGGCGCGCTCTCAGGCCACCTGCTGGCAACCTAGATCTGCTGTATCTGCCTCCTGGCGAGTGGGCCGATAAACCGCTGTATACCGTTTACCCTGAAGCGGTTGCGGATATCTTTTTGACCTCCATTCAGCGCTGTTTGGATACCCGAAAAACCGTGCGGGCTGAATATAGCCTGGAGCTGAATGGGCAGGAAACCTGGTTTGACGCCAGCATCTCCCCCGTTGATGGTGAGAAAGTGATTTGGGTGATTCGCGATATCACCCAGCGCAAGGAATCGGAAGCTGCCCTGCGGGAAAGCGAGGCCAAATTCCGCTTCATTTCTGAACGTGCACCCATTCCGATTGTGATTTCTCGCATTGAGGATGGCGTCATTCTCTATGCCAATCAGCAGTTGGCCGAAGCCTACGGTTCTTCACTAGAGGCGATCGTGGGTCAGAAGACAACGGATTTCTATTTTGAACGCACGGAACGTCAAATTCTATTGTCTGACTTGGCGGATCGCGGCTATCTACATGGATACGAGATTTGCTTTAAACGAGCGGATGGCAGTCCCCTCTGGGTCACGATGTCTACCCAACCAGCGGTGTTTGACGGGGAAGATGTGTTTTTGACGGCGATGTATGACATCACCGATCGCAAACAAACTGAGGAAGCCCTACGTCAATCCGAATCCCAGCTTCGACAACAGGCCCAAGATTTAGAAGAGGCGTTAAAAGAACTCCAGCAGACGCAAATTCAACTGATCCAAAGCGAAAAAATGTCGTCGCTGGGGCAACTGGTGGCCGGGGTGGCCCACGAAATTAACAACCCTGTGAGTTTTATTTTTGGCAACCTGAAACACGCCAAGGAATACACGCACGACATTTTGCATCTGCTGAGTTTGTATCGACAGCACTATCCTGAACCCGTGCCCGAAATTCAGGTACAGGCAAATGCGATCGAAATTGACTTCTTGGTTGAAGATCTGCCGAAACTGCTGGTGTCGATGAAGGTGGGAGCCGATCGCATCCGTCAAATTGTGGCGTCATTCCGCAACTTTTCGCGTATGGATGAGGCTGACTTCAAAGCAGCGGATATCCACGACGGCATCGACAGCACGTTAATGATCTTGCAAAACCGACTGAAGGTCAAACCCGATTATCCAGCGATTCAGGTGATTAAAGATTATGGAGATGTGCCGTGGGTAGAATGCTATCCGGGGCAACTGAACCAGGTATTTATGAATATCTTGGTGAATGCGATCGATGCTCTGGAGGATGCCAAGGAGCGATATCAGCAGCCGGAAGATGCATCCCATCCGCAATGCTTGATTCCAACCATACAAATTCAGACGGTGCGATCGGGCGAAAATCAGATTACGATTCGCATTGCCGATAATGGCCCTGGAATGCCTGGATCAGTAGCTCAGCGCATCTTCGATCCATTCTTCACCACTAAACCCGTTGGCAAAGGCACCGGGTTAGGCATGTCGATCAGCTATCAAATCGTAGCCGAGAAGCACAATGGCTCGTTGCAGTGCCGCTCGAAACCCGACGAAGGCACAGAATTTATTATCGCGCTGCCCATCCATCAAGGGAATAGCGCCTCAGCATCCACTCAACAAATTTGAATTTCGATAGGCCAGTTCAACTGCGTGGCTGAACTGGCCCTATTGACTTTAGACTCGCAGTGCCACCATTTTGTGAACCGCTTCTACAATCTGTGCAGGTTGCACAATGGTGAGATTTTCCAGCTTGCCGTTGTAAGGCGTCGGAATATCTTGAGAGGCCAGCCGCAGCACCGGAGCATCTAACTCATCGAACAGGCGATCGTTGATCGACGCTGTTAGCTCAGCCCCAATACCGCCCGATTTCATACATTCTTCGACGATGATGACGCGGTGGGTTTTACGAATCGAGGCTCCAATGGTTTCGAAGTCCAGTGGCTTCAGCGAGATCAGGTCAATCACTTCCGGATCGTATCCTTCCTTATCCAGCGTTTTGACTGCCTGCATCACATGATGCCGCATCCGTGAATAGGTCAGGATAGTGACATCTGAACCTTTTCGCACCACTTCTGCCTTATCGAGCGGCAGAAGGTACTCTCCATCGGGCAAGTCTTCTTTCAAGTTATAGAGCAGAACATGCTCGAAAAAGAGGATGGGATTGTCGTCACGAATGGCAGACTTCATCAGTCCTTTTGCGTTATAGGGCGTTGAACAGGCGACCAGTTTCAAACCAGGAACGCCCTGAAAGTAGGCTTCTAGCCGCTGCGAGTGTTCGGCTCCAAGCTGACGACCAACCCCTCCTGGCCCACGAATGACCATCGGAATTTTGAAGTTGCCACCAGACGTATAGCGCAACATGCCAGCGTTGTTAGCAATCTGGTTAAAGGCCAGCAATAGGAACCCCATGTTCATCCCTTCAATGATGGGACGCAGACCCGTCATTGCCGCTCCTACCGCCAAACCTGTGAAGCTATTTTCGGCAATTGGGGTATCGAGCACCCGCAGGTCTCCATACTTTTTGTAGAGGTCTTTGGTGACTTTGTAGGAACCACCGTAATGGCCAACATCTTCACCAAGGACAAAGACAGAGGGATCTCGCGCCATTTCTTCGTCGATCGCTTCACGCAGAGCGTTATATAAGAGGGTTTCTGCCATCGGTGGGATTAAGAAAAGTACGTTTCATTGTTCAACCAACGATCTTACCCCTTTAGTAGGACAACATTGATCAACAGATGAACAAAACCAGAAATTCTCATTTTTACAGCCTCTTCTGAATGCAGCACTCCTCGTAACGCGTCCCCCAGAATCGCCCAGGCAAAAATCTCTCAGCCATGAACTGCCACTGCCACCAATTGAATGGAAACTCCTGACTCCTGACTCCTGACTCCTGACTCCCCCAAGCAATTCCACAGTTGCTTTTTTATCCTGTTCTAGCTATTAGATCTTGAATGGATTGTTTGGGTATTAATCAGAACATCTGTTATCCCAGTGCCCAGGGTTAGGTTTAATTTAGCTCCGAGACGGTGAGACATCTGGCGGTATATATGACATCGAAAGTCCGAATTCTGTTGCGATCGCTCCTATACGGCTTAATCGCGTTAACCATTGTTTTAGCTCCGGGTGTGGTGAGGGCGATCGCTCCCAACACCGTCTTGGCACAACTGCCCGTCGCTCAGCCCTCTCCCTCCCCAACGCCAGCCGTTGCGCCTACCATCAACCCGTTTAGCCGAATGCCGGGAGGGGAATTGGGCGCCCCAGCAAACCGATCCAATGTTGGAGTAACCACGGTTGCTTCCAATGCTTCAAACGGCTACGTTCCGCGACAAGAGCGAGTGACCGTTAACTCCACAAACTACGATCGCCGGATGCCCGTTGATATCTATGGCAATCCTGTCAACAATCAGCCCATCGTCGTCATTCATGAGACCGTCGGCTCTGCGGCTAGCGCTATCAATACCTTCCGCAATAACCATCCCAACGATAACGACCAGGTCAGCTATCACAGCCTGATTAAGCGCGATGGCACCATTGTTTACCTGGTTCCACCGGAGATGAGAGCATACGGTGCTGGAAATTCCGTCTTTAACGGCCCCAATGGCCCTGAAACCGTCAGGCTGGATACCGTTTTACCCCCTTCAGTCAATAACTTTGCTTACCACACGTCCTTAGAATCTCCCGCTGACGGACGGGGCAACAGTTCCAGGCACAGCGGCTATAGCGACGCGCAATATCGCTCCCTGGCGTGGCTCGTGGCCCAAACCGGAGTTCCTACGAACCGAATCACTACCCATCATGCTGTCGATCGCTCTGGCACTCGACGCGATCCCAGAAGCTTTGACAACTCAAAGTTTCTGGCCCTGCTGCGCACCTATCCTCCTGTCACACCCGCACCTCTCACACCTGCTAGCGCCCCTCAACTTGCACCTCAGCCTCCAGTCCCTGATTCTCAGCCAGACTCTCCCAACCTTGAACTGAATCTTTCCAGTCCCGAACCCTAATATCGTTTTGAAATATTGCTGCGATGTATGGTGTTTTGAGACGTGCCAATGGCACGTCTCTACGGGGTTATCTGTTGTGGCTAAAATCTAAATTCACTACCCCTAACACCCAACACCTACCACCCCATTGCTTGGCCAGCCAGCCAGCCCGTTGTCCAGGCGCTTTGAAAGTTAAAGCCTCCCGTTACGCCATCGATATCCAGGATTTCCCCTGCAAAGTAAAGTCCCGGACAAAGACGGCTTTCCATCGTTTTGAAGTTCACTTCACTGAGACGAACGCCGCCACACGTGACAAACTCATCCTTAAACGCGCCCTTTCCTTGTATGGGATATTGGCTCTGGGTCAACTCTTGAATCAGCTGGCCCATCATCTTCTTGGACAAATCGGCCCATCGATCGCCTTCTCCAATTTGACAGCGACCAATTAGATATTGCCAGAGCCGACGAGGAAGAGAGAAGGGAAAACTGGAAGCGATCGCCCGTTTTCCTTGCTGCCCCTTAATGGCAGTTAGTTCTTGCCGAACCTGTTCTAGAGAAAACTGTGGCAACCAGTTAACCTGCAAAGTTCCTTCATAGTGGGTGTCATAAAGCAACCGTGCGCCCCAGGCCGAGAGCTTTAGAACGGCTGGGCCGCTCACGCCCCAATGGGTAATCAGCAATGGGCCAATTTGCTCTAACGGCTTTTGGTCGGGAACGAGCAGTCGCACTTGAGCCTGATCAACCGATACGCCAGCCAGTTCTCGCAGTTGGGGATCAGGGATCGTGAAGGTAAAGAGCGAGGGAACAGGAGGTTCGACTACATGTCCCAACGTTTTAGCGAGCTGATAGCCGAGTGGACTGCTGCCTGTTGCTAGTAAGAGGCGATCGCACTGTAACCACTCTCCTGACTTCAGCAATAGGTCAAATCTCGAATCCGATCGCTTAACCGTTGCGACGGGTGCTTCTGTCCGCATCTCAACGCCTGCTCGTTGAGCCGCTTGCATTAAACACGCCACGATAGTCCCGGAATCATCTGTGGTGGGAAACATGCGGCCATCCGGTTCAGTTTTCAGGCGCACGCCGCGCTGGCTAAACCACTCGACCGTATCGCGGGACTGAAAACGGCTAAAGGCTCCCCGCAACGCTTTTCCGCCTCTGGGGTAATTCTGCACCAGCAAAGCCGGGTCAAAACAGGCATGAGTGACATTGCAACGGCCCCCACCTGAAATACGAACTTTGGTCAAGGGCTGGCGATTGGACTCTAACAACGTAACGTGAGCATAGGGATGCGCTTCAGCACAGGCGATCGCCCCAAAGAAACCTGCTGCCCCCCCACCAATCACTCCGACTTGTAACGCTAAGCTCAAAACAGCATCCAAACACTTGAAAGAACTGAGAAACCAGCCTTTAAGCAGTGGCTCTCAGCTCCTAATTTAACGTGAATTTGATAGCGCCATTGCAGCCGCGCGACGCAAGGTTGCAATGGCGCAAAAATGTGGCCCACGCGTTACGCGTCGCACATTTTTGCGGTTCGTCGAATTCACGTTAATCTAAGCAGCAATTTCAAATTCGAATCGATTTTATAGAGTTGCACGCCCGGAGG
>DATNPS010000084.1:0-11552 GCA_036703095.1 Crinalium sp.
AATACCAATTCAATATGAAGCTGCAACTTTATGAAAAGGGGGGTGGGGGTTCCACCCCCACAAAGGGGGCAACGCCCCCTTCACCCCCTTCTCAATTCAGCGCATCTTCATATAAAAACGGTATGAGATTTCCGAGAAACAATATACCCACGTAGGATGGGCACGGGCGAACCCCTTTGCCCATCCGCTAAGGCTTTGGGATGGGCAAAGGGGTTCGCCCGTGCCCATCCTAGGGTTCAACTACCGATATGCTACATCAAACGGTTGTGGGGGTAGGTGGAACAGCCGGAGTGGCTGGCGTACCAGAGGCTGATTTTTCCAATGCGAGTTTGGAGCGCTTCACGGGTTCGGGGATCGAGATGGGATAATCTCCGGTGAAGCAGGCCGAGCAGAAGCTTTCGGTATCTTCGCCCGTCGATTTCAACATGCCAAACCAGCTCAGGTATGCCAATGAATCTACGCCAATCTGCGCTTCGATTTCTGCCACAGATTTCGTCGCGGCAATCAGTTGATCCTGACTATCCGTGTCGATGCCGTAGAAGCAGGGATGGGTAACTGGAGGCGATGAAATCCGCATGTGTACTTCGGTCGCTCCAGCATCTCGGAGGGCTTTGACAATCTTGCGGCTGGTGGTACCCCGAACGATGGAGTCATCCACAATCAGGATTCGCTTACCCGCTAGCACATCTTTAAGCGGATTCAACTTCATTCGAATGCCAGATTCCCGCATTCCCTGAGTCGGTTGAATGAAGGTGCGACCTACATAGCGGTTCTTAATCAACCCTTCCGCATAGGGGATGCCCGATTCCTGTGAGAACCCGATCGCTGCCGGGATGCCCGAATCTGGAACCCCTAGAATCAAATCAACATCTGCTGGAGCCTCGAGCGCCAGTTGCCGCCCCAATCGCAGTCGATAGCTATACAGGCTCTCATCGCTCATGACGCTATCGGGACGAGCAAAGTAAATCATTTCAAAAATGCAGAGCTTGCGCTTCGCCTGGGGTGCCCAATGGAAAGACGCCATCCCTTGTTCGGTAATCCAGACCAGTTCTCCAGGTTCAACGTCGCGCAGATACTCAGCACCAATGATATCCAGCCCACAGGTTTCAGAGGCAACGACGTAGCGGATTGTATCGTTGTCTTCGTTCTTCAAAATGCCAATCACCAGAGGTCGGATGCCGTTTTGATCGCGAGTAGCGATGATCCCTTGTGGGGTACCAATCGCCAGGCTAAACGCCCCCTGGCAGCGATTAAACGCACTAATAGCCCCTTCTAACCAATCCTTGCCAGAATTTACTTCTTCAGCGATCGCCAGCGCAATCATTTCTGAGTCGGTGGTGGTGAGGAAAGACGTGTTATTTTTCAGCAATTCCTCACGTAAATTCGCCGTATTGACCAGGTTGCCGTTATGCGTGAGAGCCAGTGCTCCCAGCCGAGTTTGCACGACCGCAGGCTGAGCATTCACAACGCGACTGGAGCCAGTCGTAGAATAGCGCGTATGGCCGACCGCAATCGTTCCCTTCAGCTCACTCAGAATTTTTTCGTTAAAGACCTGGGAAACCAATCCCATCTCTTTGTGCAAATTAACGTGTTGATCATCGAAGACGGCAATTCCGGCAGATTCCTGGCCTCGATGCTGCAATGCATACAGGCCAAAGTAAGTGAGCTTGGCAACGTCTTCACCAGGAGCATATACACCAAAGACACCGCAGGCTTCTTCCGGTTTATCGGGACGATCAGCTTCAGGTCTAGATTCAGGTTGCCCTACAGGGTGGTCATCAACAAAGGAAAAGTCATCACGATTCGGCATCATGGGAAGGGGTGGCTCCTAGTTCGACAAATAGGCGAATGCAACCGACAGATTAAGAGTCAACGGGAACTCGTAATGGATAGTTAACGGTTTGTTAACAATTCCACATTAACAGTAACGCAACGGCAAGAGAACACAATATGGGATCTCCGCACACTTAGAGGAGGGTTAAGCCGTTAGACGACGTTCAATAGCGGTTTGCCAGCGATCGCCCATTTCTGCAACGGTAATGTCGAGAATGGCCGCCCCATCCACTGTCGCGATCTGTAACCCAGAATTTAAGTGACCCACCTGGCCTAATTTTTGCCAGGTATCACCCAACTGATGGTTTAAATAGGATTCCCAGGTTTCAGCATGGTTTGGTGACACGGAGACAAGAATGCGGGCACCCCCTTCGGCGAAGAGGAGATGATCAAGACGGGGGGGGTGTGTGGTGGGGTGTGGCTCGTCTGCTGTCTGCTCTCTGCCGTTTGCCTTAGCAATTGGAAGAGCAATTGTTGCTCCGTGGTTGCTGCTGATGCAGGATTCAGCCAGAGCGATCGCCAATCCACCTTCAGCACAGTCGTGGGCAGAGTTGATCCATCCCTGACGAATACCTTCACGGCAAGCAGCCTGTACCCGCCGCTCTAAATCAAAATCGACAATGGGGGGGTGGCCTGCAACGGTGTTGTGAAGCGTCGCGAGATATTCTGAGCCGCCCAGAGTGACGTGGGGTTCGCTGGATGTGCCGATCGGGAGTCCCAACAGGTAGATGACGTCTCCGGGCGATCGCCAGCCCTGACCACAAATTTTGCTGAGGTCGGGAATCAAACCCACCATCCCGACTACAGGCGTGGGGTAGATGGGCTGGGGATTACCATTGGAGTCTAGAGTTTCGTTGTAGAGCGAAACATTGCCACCTGTGACGGGAGTGCTCAACTCACGGCAGCCTTCAGCTAATCCGCGACAGGCTTCGGCCAACTGCCAGTAGCCAATGGGCTTTTCGGGACTGGCGAAATTCAAATTATCCGTTACCGCTAGCGGTTCTGCACCCACACAGCTCAGATTACGTGCCGCTTCCGCCACTGCCGCTTTCGCCCCTTCGTAGGGATGCAAATAAACATAACGGGCATTGCAATCAACCGTAGCCGCCAACCCCTTTGTAAAGGTAGAAACTGAAGTCGAATCACTGATTTGAGGCCGCAGGCGAATCACCGCCGCATCTGCCCCACCAGGCAGCAGCACGGTATTGTTTTGCACCTGATGATCATATTGGCGATATACCCATCGCTTGGAGGCGATCGTTGGAGCATCGAGCAATCGCAGCAATACTTCGTTCCAGGTATGGTGCCTACCCGCAATTTCAATTCCTTCAGTGGTGCAGGGAGGCAGTTTCGTAGCATCCCAACTCCAGGCTTGACGGGCGTACTCTGGAGGTTCGGCCATCAGCTCACGGTGATAGATGGGCGTATTGTCAGACAGCGCGGTTGCCGGAATTTCAGCTGCAACCTCTCCCTGAAACAGAATCCGCACAATCGGTTCGGCAATCACCGTTCCCGCTACAACGGCATGTAGCCCCCACCGTTCAAAAATATCGATTAATTCCTGCTCGCGTCCCTTTTCGGCCACAAATAGCATTCGTTCCTGAGACTCCGACAGCAGGTATTCATAGGGCACCATGCCCGATTCCCGCACCGGAATTAGATCAAGGTCGAGTTCAATCCCAACGCCTCCTTTAGCCGCCATCTCCGAGGTGGAGCAGGTGATTCCCGCCGCACCCATATCTTGCGCGGCAACCACGGCTCCAGTCTTAAAGGCTTCTAAACACGCTTCGATCAGCGATTTTTCCAGGAAGGGATCGCCTACCTGTACCGCAGGGCGATCGGCCTCTGATTCATCACTCAATTCCGCACTGGCAAAACTGGCTCCCCCCATGCCATCTCGTCCCGTCGTTGAACCGACATACAGCACTGGATTGCCAATTCCCATCGCGCCCGACTTCACGATCTCCGGGGTTTCCATCAGCCCGATCGCCATCGCATTGACTAGGGGATTGCCAGAATACGCTGGGTCAAAGTACACTTCTCCCCCAACAGTCGGCACACCCACACAGTTGCCATAGTGAGCAATCCCCGCGACGACTCCATTCACTAAACGACGAGTCCGGGCATCATCCAGTGAGCCAAACCGCAGCGAGTTCAGTACGGCAATGGGACGCGCACCCATTGTAAAAATATCGCGCAAAATGCCGCCAACTCCAGTCGCCGCGCCTTGAAACGGCTCAACGGCAGATGGATGATTGTGCGATTCAATCTTAAAGGCCACGCGCAGACCATCTCCAGCATCAATGACGCCCGCATTTTCGCCAGGGCCAACCAGGATGCGATCGCCCTCCGTGGGGAACTGCTTTAACAGAGGTCGGGAATTCTTGTAACAGCAGTGCTCTGACCACATCACCCCAAACATGCCTAGTTCTGCTTTGTTCGGATGGCGGCCTAGCCGATGCACAATCTCTTCGTATTCGTCAGGCTTCAACCCTTCAGCGGCGATTTCGTCGGGCGAAAAGGGAGCGGAGGAAACAGCAGACATAGAAGCCTCAGAAAACACGACGAATTTCATTCTATCGATTTAACCCGGTTGAATATAGGGGTTAAAGACTGGAATAGCTTCTTTGCCTATGCATCCTTCATCCTCTGGCCTAAGCGCTGCACAAATCGCTGATGCTCTTCTGCACGAATGCCCTGTTGCAAGACGGCTAAAACCTCCTGCATATCGCCGTTCAACAATGCAGAAGGATCTAACCACAAGCTGGGGAATACTTCGCTCCGAATAATGTCCTGCTCATTGGTTAGCAGTGACACATAATCATCGTTTTCTAATCGAAACCAATCAATCTTGCGATCGAACACCTGCCAGACAATGTATTCCTGAACTCCATTTCGACGATATGCCCGCTTTTTATCTCCCAGGTCGATGGACGCACTGCTCGCCGCAACCTCAGCGACCAGTTCTGGTGCGCCCTCTACATCATCGGAACCGAGCCGGGCCTGTCCTCCTGCGCTTTCCTCAATCAACAGAACCGCATCGGGCTGAGTTTCGTTATCGCGATCGAGACGAACCGTTGTGTTATCTTCCACTAAACTTTTTTTCAGCGTGAGGAATTTCCAATCGGTTCCGGTGGTAACGGCTCCATAAACTAAATCCGTTGGATTGTTCTCTCTCTGGTTGGAATGGTGATTCAATAAAGCCCGGAACTTAATGTTGGAAAGTGTGGCTTAGCCACACTTTCCAACATTAAGTTCCGGGCTTTAATTTATCTATGATCCTAAATAAACGAGCCGCGATCATAGTGGCAATACATCGCCCTAGTCCCTGGGGATGCTTCCATTTTTGGCTTCCCCACAGCAGCCCTACAGTGCTTTGATTTTAATGGCTCAGGCGGGATTTGAACCTGCGACCTTGGGCTTATGAGTCCCCTGCTCTAACCACTGAGCTACTGAGCCTTATACAAACCTCAGAATCTTTTAAGAGGTTCTTCTTAATTTTTTCAACTTTATTAATTTAGCATATTTGCGACGAATTTATACCTACGATTTGAACTTTCCAGCAATTCTCATTCTTAAACCGGCTTGAATTCGACCAAGGCGCAAAGACATATCCCATGCCTTGCAAGACATGTCTTTGCGCCATTTCAACCACGCGTTGCGCGTTGAAATGGCGCAATCGGATCACGTTAAACTGCTCGTGGTTTTGTTTGCCTGTCAGGTGAGCAAAATGCAAAATCGGTGATATTTAAGCTCATGGATAACAAGCCTGGATATCACCGATTTGCATTGTAAATGGCTAGCTTAGCCGCCAACTGTTAGAGAACCGAAGATTTTGTTGGAAAAACCCCAGTCCCTAAACAGATTTGGTTTGACTATCGGCCTGGCAGATAAGCGATCGGGTTAACAGTACCTTGATTTGGCAAGTGAACCTCAAAATGGAGGTGAGGGCCAGTGCTATATCCTGTGCTGCCCACTAGCGCAATCTGATCGCCTTGTTCAACCTGCTGACCCGCTCGTACCAAGCTACGGCTCAAGTGAGCGTAGCGGGTTACGGTACCGTCTGGATGGCGAATATCGATCATGTTGCCGTAGCCACCAGAGTTCCATGCAGAAAACTCGACAACACCTGCCGCTGCCGCATGAACGGGTGTGCCGATCGGTGCAGCGATATCGATGCCGCGGTGCATTCTTCCCCAGCGCCAACCATACCCAGAGGAAAGAACACCTCTAGCAGGCCAGATAAATCCATCAAAGCTAGGAGTTGCATTCGGCAAGAACGCTTCTGCTCCAGGCAGTGGGGGTAAATCTGGGGAAACCATTTGCCCTGCAACAGGCTGAAGCAGAGGCTCATAGTTTTCCGAGCCGAGGGGAGCCGTTGCCACAATTTGAGGCCGAGCGGGAGAAGGTACATCTTGAGAAGCATTCCGCGATGTAGCTTGTCTATTCTCGGCGCGAGCCTGTAAGCCTGGGCTTTGGGCATTCGCAGCCGCCTCATACCGAGCAGAACTGAATTCAGGATTGACAGCTGAATCACCTAGCGGAGCAGACAGCGCATCCGGAGCCGCCGCTACAACAGCAGGCTGACTGGGCTGAATCCGCGCCGTAGTGCCTGTTGCACGATAGCGATCGCGCATTTCCAGGATTTCAGTCATCAACTGAGCGACATACGGATTGGGAGCCGTTGCGGTCTCTTGAGAGGAATTCGCCGCGTCAGAGCTAGCAGGATCACCCAGGGAAGCCGTTGCTACCTGCTGGGATGGCTCACCCGATGGAACAGATGCCGCTTCGGTTGGTTCTGTAGTGCTGGAAGCTACCTGGACAACCGATTGAGCTGATTCACTGGCCTGACGTTCCGCATCCAATCCTGGAACCGTTGGCACTGCGACAGCAGAGGTCTGCGTTTTCTCAGCCGGAGGAACAGCCTCAGGGCTAAATTGCTCCGTAACAGAGCTATTGGGCAGTGTGGCAGCAACCGTTGGAGCACTGATCGACGAGGAATTCAGATTACTCGAAGGAATCTGAAGCACCTGACCTGGACGGATCAGATTGGGATTGCCGAGTTGGTTAGCGCTTGCCAGCGATGTTTCAGGAATATTGTAGGTTTGAGCAATTTCACCTAACGTATCCCCTGGATTCACGCGGTAAACGACAGAATCAGATGCGCTGGCAACCTCAGGTTGAATCACGGTCGGTTGAGGGTTGGACGCAACAGGAGCCTCAACAGCACTCAGGCTTGCAGCTTCAGTGCTAGGTTCAACCGATTGAGCAGACGACGTCTGAGGAACGAGAATGGTTTGATTCACCCTTAACCAATCAGGATTTGCAAGATGGTTAACGGCTGCCAAATCCCGCTGGCTGACTCGATAGTTGAATGCGATCGCCCCCAATGTTTCTCCAGGTTTTACCTGATGTGCCAAAACATGGGCGGGATCGACAGGTGCAGACGTTGCAACTGATTCAGAAGACTGTGAAGATACAGGTGAATTGACAGATGGGCGGCTTGCTTGCTGTTCAGGAACGATCGCCCGATCTTTGGGGGGAGTCACAGCGGAGTATGGTGACGATCCTGCTCTTAACCCCGTCAAACTATTCTTTAATTTGTCGCGCTCTTGGCGGAGGCGTTGTAGTGCATTGTCTCGCTCGACCTTAACGGAAGCGCCAGAGTCAATGTTGGATTCGTTGAGACTATTCAGTTGTGCTTCGACCGCAGTGGGGGCACGCTCAGCTAGCTGCATATCTTCGCTAGCGACAGTTCCAGTTGCTGGAATTTTTAGCGTTTGACCGACACGGATCACAGAATCAACGGTGAATCCATTTTCAGCGGCGATTTCTCTGACGTTAACCCGGTATTGACGGGCGATTTGCCAAAGGGTTTCTCCCGGACGGACAACATGTTCAACAGTGGATGTAGCCGAGATATCACTTACAGCGGGAACTTCAACACCTGCTTGAGCAGACAGCGCTGTAACTTGATTCGCTAAGGGAACTACTTCAACTGCGGACTCTGTTGACATGGATTCGGCAGCGGCTGCTCCGTCATTTTGACGGGGTATCAGCAAGCTGGACGCACCCATAGAGAGTGCGAGTCCGATCATAGCGGCAGAGGTACGAGCCCTGCGATTAACCCCCGGTGGGGTTTGTCTTGATTGCCCTGCCTCAGCATCGCTAGCAGAAGCAGATGGGTGGCAGGAAACAGGCTTAACCTTCTGCGGAAATGCTCGTTTCAAAGAACGACCTCCTAATGAGCAGCGTTTAACTGTCCTCGAGTCACTCAATCTATCACCAGTCAATGACGCAAATCACAAGGCAATGAGACTAAGATCACCGACAACGTCGTATGACTAGGTAAGATTACCCTGCTTTTTTGACTTAGACAAGCTTACACCAGTCAAAAAAAAATTCAATACCGAACCTCTATGGAAAACTAATCGGTTAGTAAGGGTTGCACTTATTAACTCATCAATGATGCACCTGCCATTCTTGAATGGCTTCCAAGGGCTTAGTTTACCCTACTCTCGGCATTTGCGATCTAGTGATAATAACTAGCTTAATTACCATCGCAAGAAAATCAAAATAAGTGACTTGTCCTAGTATTTCAAGCCCCTGCCGAAAGCTCCGGAACCTTTACCCTAGCTTTTACACGTCTTATGGGATGCAATTAGCAAATCGCTTCCGGAAGCAGACTTACACTTTAGAAAAGCTGATTAAAAGGGCTTTAGGAGGCTTGTAAATTTAATCTGGCAAACTAACTGGAATACGGTTGACGATCGCAAATTTATTTGTGAATAACGAAAGATCTGGCTAACGAGAACCGCTGAAAGTAGCTGTTTCTGTAATGAGAAAAATCAGGGCATTTTTATAGAAATTTCTTATATGAACTTATAGGGTTTGGTAGTCTACAAGACGGAATAGGCTAATCAAATTGTTAGGTAAAAAGGAAATTAATGCCTTTCCTGCAAGAGCTGTAGCTGGTTTAACAAACTAGATTAGAGATTACTAAACAGTGCTCTAAAAGATTCATCTGTATACGCCCATATATAAATGAATCCTCAAAGTGCACGATTGCTCCCTGTTTATCATGAAGTTGATGAACGGGCAAAACACCCGTTATGGTTTCAGCAAGTCTCATTATGCAAAGTGGTGGCCGCACGGCCACCACTTTTGAGTTTTGCGTGCCCACTATTGGCGGCTGAGGAGCTAAAACCCAGAACTTAATTTTGAAAAGTATGGCTCTGCCGCACGTTCCAAAATTAAAAATTTGGCTTTAAGGATATAGTCACGTAACACTAGAGCCGAGAAAGCTTGGGCGGCAAATCCGCCAGCATATCGAGCTGGCGATAGGTTTCAAATAGTCCAACTGCCACGCTGACTGAAAGATTCAGGCTACGCACACCCGACTGCTTCATGGGGATATACACCGTGGAATCGCAGGCGTTCAACACTTCCGGTGGGAGACCTGTGGTTTCACGACCAAAGAGTAACCAATCGTTGTCACGAAACTCAAAGTTAATATAACTACACTTTCCTGAAGTGCTAAATCCAATCCACCGACCACCTCGCTGCTGATGAACCGCCTGAAAATCCGCAAGCGAGGGGTGATAGTGCAACTTGACGTAGGGCCAGTAGTCCAATCCTGCCCGTTTTAGATAGCGATCGCTAATCTCAAACCCCAATGGGCCAATTAAATGCAGCTCTGTGTCTGTAGCCGCGCAGGTTCGCGCGATATTGCCCGTATTGGGTGGAATCTCTGGATTAACTAAGACAACCTGCGGCATACAACTATTTCCTAGCGTTATCACTGTAATACTGGCTGAAGCTCAATTTGCTAATCAATTAAGACAGCCCCGTAGAATAATCGATAGCTCTATTGATCAAACTCAGTTCAGCGAGTTCTTGCTGAGGACGAACGATTGAAATTTTTAATCAATCTTCATCCTCTATTTTTTCCTGTCTAAATTAACGTTGTTAACGTCAAAAATTTCTTGAGCGTTTGGGACGTAGCCTAGTGACTGAGGTCGCGGCTACCTGAACAAAGTCCGCAGATGTGGATTAGGGATCATGGGTTCATTAAAACCGGATTTTTAATTTTTGAAAGCGCTGCTCAGCCGCGCTTTCAAAAATTTAATTTTGGGTTTTATTAAATTCACGTTCCTAAGTACAACTGGTCATAAATAAGGATAGGGTTCGGGGTGCAAGGATTCCGCCCCGGACTGGGGCACAGCCCCTATATTCCCCTGGTTTTATTTTCGCACCCGATTATGCAAGGCTATATCACGCGACGAGTGGCTGGCACAGCTCATCTGCCAGGAGGGCTTCCCGGTCAGCCATGCTCTGAATCGCCTGGGTGATAATGCTGCGGCTATCCGTCCCTTGCTCATAAGCTTTGAGCCAGCGTTGAGCTTCGTTTCCTTCACGCAGAATTTTGCGGATGGGCAGCAAAAAGCAGCTAAAGCCTTCTTGCTTGGCGATCGCCCACACCTCACGATAAAGCTGCTCAATCCAGTCCCTTGCCAAAATGGGGCGGCCATCCTGCCAGTGGCGCAGTTCCGCATCAAGGCTAGAGCGGGCAGCGGCGACTTCATTCGCATCACTGATGGCGACTAGGTCTTGGGCGCGCGTACTCTCTGGCAACGTGCTAGACACCAGGGGGTCAAGGTCTGGATTCGCAAAGAGTTGATAGAGCCGAGCTTCTAAAAGAGCCGTAATCGCTAGCAAATCGACCGGATCACCAATCAAATCACAAATTCGCAATTCCAAGCGGTTCAAATTATATGGACGGCGATCGCCATTTGGGCGCACCGATGACCAGAGATGGCGAACATTTTGCATCGTGCCTGCGGCCAACTGCTCCTCTGTCCACTGAATAAAGTGAGAATGGCTTTCAAACAGCGGCACATAAGTCGGAGTTTTTGGGAAAACGCTCCAGCGGCTAGAGTGGCTACCCGTTGGCTGGCCGTCCAGAAAAGGAGACGATGCACTCAGCGCCAGATATAGGGGAGCTTCCAGACGCACTAGGCGACAGGCTCGCATCAGCAGTTCAGGATCGCTGATCCCAATGTTGATGTGAATGCTAGCTGTCACCACCTTCGTACCGTAGGTTTGCTCGATAAAGGTGTGGTAGGGATTGGAGGGATCAGAACGGTAGAAGCGATCGCTTTCCCCTAAGGCCAACGTACTACCCGGAATCAGCGTGTAGTTGCCCAATTTCTGTAGATAGGCTCGGAGGAGACGTCTGGGGCGTACCAATTCACACAACAGCCGCTCGTAACGACAGAGGGGAGGAGTTGTATATTCCACATTGCGGCTATCAGGTTCTCGAACAAATCCATGTAAATCAGCCACGATGCGGTCTGAGAAGCCAACAATATCGCCCTGGAGTGTGCCCGTGTACATCTCCACTTCAAACCCTTTTGACAACATGCCCTCTTTCTCCAGGAAATTGAGTTTCTCGTTATAGCCGTCGTCATGCCCGTTAGGATATCGAAGCAGAGCGGTGGAAGCTTCGCCGGGCAGGGGGGCTACCCCTGTACCCTGTCCTAATTCAAATGGCTACGACTATATCTAGTATCTGAGAAAAGTTGAATCGCGGTGTCAGTCCCTCGGCAGGAACAGAACACTCCAGGAACGTGAACCCGATCGCCAGCTTGGTGCACGCAGCAATCCTCATAATGCAAATCGGTACCTGTTGGGTACGCAAACCCACAATCGCTTTGAAT
>DATNPS010000091.1:0-4770 GCA_036703095.1 Crinalium sp.
CGCCCGTCGGGCGCGCAAAACCCGCAATTATTTCAAAATGAGAATTGCTGGCTATTTAAGGGGGCACTGTGAAAACAATTGGGCTAATTGGAGGGATGAGTTGGGAATCGTCGATTGAGTATTACCGCATTATTAACGAGACCACGAAAAACAAGCTGGGTGGATTGCATTCCGCTAAGAGCGTGATGTACTCCGTTGATTTTGCTGAAATTGAAGTATTGCAGCATCAGCATCGCTGGGCTGACGCTGCCAGCATCATGGTCGCAGCCGCACAAGCTATTGAACGGGCAGGCGCAGACTTTGTCGTGCTGTGCACCAATACCATGCACAAACTGGCCGACGACATTGAAACCAGTATTCAAATTCCGTTTCTCCACATTGCAGATGCCACCGCCAACAAGATCCGGGCTAGCGGCATTCAAACGGTGGGCCTATTGGGCACCCGCTTTACAATGGAGCAGGATTTTTATCGGGGGCGGTTGATCGATAAACACGGGCTAGACGTTCTGATTCCAACCGAAGCCGAACGTGAAATCGTGCATCGAGTGATTTATGAAGAATTGTGCGTTGGCATGATTAATTCAGCATCCAGAGCGGAATACATCGAGATCATGAATCGGTTAGTGGCGGCAGGAGCGCAAGGCATTATTTTGGGCTGTACGGAGATTGAACTGCTGATTCGCGCCGAGGACGCAACCGTTAGCCTGTTTCCCACCACGCAGATTCATGCCGAAGCTGCCGTTGAGCTGGCGATCGCTCCGTAACTTTCTTCTATAAGTAGGTAGGCACAATTAAACATTAGATAAAAAACCGGGGGAGTGCCCCGGAGGGGCACTCCCCCGGTTTTCTGGGTTTGGTTTAATTAGGCTTGCCTACTTAGCTGTATTCATTCGGGTTAGGACGGGGTGCAGGGTTGGAACCCCTGGCTGGACATACCCCTCTTGGTTTTCGATGTCCTGACGGACATGACTACAGCTATAGAAACGTGAATTCGAGGAATGCGCAAAAGGGTGCCCCGCGCGACGCGCGGGGCACCCTTTTGCGCCAATTTAGCCGCGCGTCGCGCGGCTAAAATGGCGCAATTGAATTCACGTTATAAAACAATTAGCCTTGCAGTCGTTGAATCAGATGATCGCCCACGCGCAGTGCATTTGCCATCACGGTTAAACCGGGACTCACACTGGCATTTGCCGGAAAGAAGCTGCTGTCTACCACATACAAATTATCAACCTCGTGTGCGCGACAGTTCAGATCGAGCACCGATGTCGCCGGATTGGTGCCAAACCGACAGGTGCCACACTGATGAGCTACGACTGGAATGGGCATATCGCTACGTGGGTGAGCGCTGCGGTTAAATACAGAGGGTTGAGTCGCTTCGACGTTTTTCAGCACATCAACCCATCGATATACCAGGCGATCGTGTGCTTCAACGTTATTCGGTTCATACTCTACGCGCAGTTTCTCGCCAACCACTCGCACTCGGTTATTCGGGTCAGGTAAATCTGCGGTTTGTAGCCACCAACCAATGGAACGAGTCGCCAACTGGCGCAACCCAAAATTGGGCATCGCTCTGGCTAAGGTAGACAGAATCGGCGGTGCTTCCGAAAAAATGACATCTTGCAAAATGCCACCTGAATCCTGCACATGGCCCATCGGATAAGGAAAGTCTTTGTCTCCCCAATAAAAGTCATTGATGCCAATCGTTCTCGGTGAAAAACCACTGTTCGGTGAAGCGGTTAGCTGCACCACAACCGACAGCAGTTGCTTCATTAAATTTCGCCCAACCTGGTCAGACTGATTGGCAATACCGTTGGGATGTTTTTCATTGGGCGATCGCAACAGCAACGCCGCAGAGTTCACCGCACCACAGGCCAGCACAATAATATCGCCTAAAAACAGATAGGACTGCTGCCCAATCTTGGCCTCAACGGCCTTGACTTCAGAACCGGATGGATTGGTATGCAAACAAACCGCTTGAGCAGAGGTCTTCAAGGTGACGTTACTGGATTGTAGAGCGGGCGTCACCCCCGTATCTTCGGAATCCGTTCTGCCCTGATCGCCTAACCCTAACGGCAAATAGGTGGGATGCAGTCCTTGTTTAGAAAGCGTATCGCAGATGACCTGAATATGCGACTCGTGACCGATTTCGGAAAAGGGATACGGTTCGCTATGGGGTGGTTCTGTTGGATCGTTGTCAGCACTGCCATGAACTTGATAGAGTTTTTCAGCTTCCGTGTAATAGGGTTCAAAATCTGAATATTTTAACGGCCACGCGGGAGACAATCCATCCTGGTGTTGAACTTCTTCAAAATCTCGCTCTCGCATCCGCATCAACACACCATTCCAGATTTTTGTGTTGCCACCAATGCAATAGCTCGTCTGTGGATAAAACGGCTCGCCGGAAATGTCATACCAGGCTTCCGGAGCGTGAAACTGTTCTTTCTTAAAAACTTCTGTATCAACTAATTCTGAACTTTCGCGTGCTAAATAATCTCCTCGATCCAACACTAAAATTTTCTTACCCGTCGGCGCTAACTTTCGTGCCAGTGTTCCACCACCCGCACCCGTACCAACAATAATTACGTCGTAATGTTGATCGTCAATAATCATGGCTTTGCCTACTGCCAAACATAAATCAAAACAAACAAAATAATCCAGATCACATCAACAAAGTGCCAGAACAACGATGTGGCTTCAACTCCAAAGAAGCCATTGTCGTAGTTACCGGGAATAAACGATCGCACTAGCATAGTCACCTGCAACAGAAGTCCGGTGAGAACGTGTAGACCATGAAATCCGGTGAGGAGGTAAAACGTGCCGCCAAACAATCCCGATTGCACGCTAAAGGGTAAGTGGCTCCACTCTACCGCTTGTCCAAACAAAAAGTAGCTTCCCATCGCCATTGTGGCTAACAGAAATATGCGAAAGCCCCATAGCTTCTGGTCATGTAGATATCGCTCAGCCACGTAAATGACGAAACTGCTGGATACCAGCACGATTGTGTTGATTAAGGGTTCGTGCGTTTCGAGTCCTGTAACATCCGGTGGATACCAGTCGGTAACGGTGGTTTTGTAGACAATGTAGCCCACAAAAAAGCTGATAAAGATAACGCTTTCCGACAGCAGAAATACAATAAAGCCGAACTTGCTGTTTCCGGCTTCGTCGTGCTCCTGGTGATGTCGGACATCAGCTTCAACGCCTTGGGCGATCGCTCTTTCGGTTGTCATGATGATGCTTCCTGCTGGGTAAATGATTCAGGAAATTCCGTCAAACCTGGATTAGGAACATTCGAGACCAGTGGCTTATTTCTGCCGTAGCCGTAAGGGCCGGAAATCACAACGGGTGTTTCTTCGAAGTTCTCCACCGTGGGCGGTGAAGAGGTCAGCCACTCTAAGCCATAGGCTCGCCAGGGATTATTGCCCACCTTCTTGCCACGAATCCAGGAACTCACCATGTTGAGAATAAAGGGCAGCGTAGACATTCCCAGCAGGAACCCACCCAGACTGGCTACTACGTTCCAATAGGCAAACTCCGGATCATAAGACGCCACTCGACGGGGCATTCCCATCAAACCCGCCGGATGCATCGGTACAAACGTCAGGAACGTTCCGATATACGTGAGGACAAAATGGAGTTTGCCCAATCCTTCGTAATACATCCGTCCCGTGATCTTGGGAAACCAGTGGTAGATCCCGGCATAGATGCCCATGACGATCGCGCCATACAGTACGTAGTGGAAATGTCCAACCACAAAGTAGGTGTTGTTGACGTGAATATCGATCGGTACGGAGGCCAGAAAAATTCCGGTAATTCCAGCAAATAGCCAGTTGCTAATGCCACCCAGCGCAAACAGCATCGGGGTCGTGAAGCGAATTTTACCTCCCCAAATCGTCGCCACCCAACCAAATACCTTAATCCCGGAGGGAATCGCCACCAGCATGGACGTCACCATAAACAGAATGCGCATCCAGCCGGGAGTGGCGCTAGCAAACATGTGATGCACCCACACCAACCCACTGACAATGGTGATTAGAATCGATGAGGCTGCAATCACAGGATAGCCAAACAGTGGTTTGCGAGCATGAACGGGCAACACCTCGGAGAAAATCCCAAAGACTGGCAGAATCATGACATACACTGCCGGATGGGAGTAGAACCAGAAAAAGTGCTGATACAAGATGGGATTGCCACCCCGTTCGGGCGTAAAGAAACTTGTGCCCAACGTAATATCGAGCAGCAGCATCACCGCCCCTCCCGTCAGGGCAGGCAGTCCATAAAGCTGAATCAACTGTGCTCCCAACACCGCCCAGACGAAGGCTGGCGTTTTAAACCAGGTCATTCCCGGTGCCCGCATTTTGAAAATCGTGGTGACAAAATTCACGCCCCCCATGATGGACGACACCCCTGAAATGGCCACCGCCAAAATCCAAAGCACCTGTCCGTTAATCAAATTTCCCGTCGGATTCTGAACGCTCACAGGTGGATAGGCCCACCAACCGGACTGTGACGGGCCTCCGGGCACTAGAAAACTGGCCATCATCAACACGCCCACCACCGGAATCATCCAAAATGAAACCGCATTGAGACGAGGAAACGCCATATCGCGTGCCCCAATCATGAGCGGAACGAGGTAGTTTCCCAAACCCACCAGCACCGGGAATGTCCACAAAAACAGCATGACAGAGCCGTGCATCGTGAACAGCGCGTTATAAACCGTGCGATCGACCAGATCTGCATCAGGGGTAATCAGTTCACCCCGCATAATCATCG
>DATNPS010000094.1:0-18102 GCA_036703095.1 Crinalium sp.
TAGCTGGCGATGCTTTCAATGAGATGCCACTGCCGAGTTTCCTCAACAGCCCGATTGACCAGATTAAACATCTGACGGCAGTGATTATCGGTGTTCAGCGGCAATTCCTCGTTTTTAACCACAAAGCTCATCCGAACTTCGGGTTCCTTATGAGAAAATTTGTCAATTAGAACCTCGACCGTCACCAATTTGGCGAAAGATACCCGGCCCGGCGTCTCACGAGCCACCAGGTAGTCTTCCGTATCGTAAATAACATCAAAATGACAGGACCTTAAGAGGTCATTCAACAGCCGCCGGAGCTGGTCGAATGAGACTGCAACTGTGAATAAGCTAGTGTAGCGAGCCATAGGCAACCCCGGGCGTGCAACGTACAAAATTATTCAACCATACCGGACTGACATATGTCTAAGGCACAGTTAACCATAGAGGTTTAAGAGAAAAGCTCTGTCAAACCTAACAAGAGACCATCTGAGCATACAACCACTTTCGGTAGATTAACCATGTCTTCCGGATGGATGAGATCAGGGAACAGGCACAGATGGAACAAAATTGCACATCCATCAGTGGAATGAGCTTTTGCAAGATTCTCACATAATCCTTCAAATGCTGCAACCCCTGAAAAATCGAGCGGTGTTGCTGTAAAGTCTGCAAGCTGCTGTTTGGTTTTGTACTAACGTGAATTCGACAAATCCGTAAAAGGGTGTCGCACGCGATGCACGTGGCACACTTTTACGCCATTTCAGCCGCGCGTCGCGCGGCTGAAATGACGCTATCGAATTTACGTTGTAGTAGTTCTCATTTTGAAACCGATTGCGAGTTTTGCACACCCGTCGGGCGCGCAAAACTCGCAATCGGTGGCATACCGATCTGCATAATTAGAATTGCCGTTTGGTTTTGAGCACGTATGCAGGGAAAATTAATTGTTTTTGAAGGAGGAGAGGGCAGTGGAAAAACGACGCAGATAAGGCGATCGCACGATTGGTTACGCACTAGCAGCCTGCTGCACCAACTCCAGCAGCGGAACTATATATCAGATGTGCTCGTCACTCGTGAACCGGGTGGAACTGAATTAAGTCAAAGCATCCGCCAACTGCTGCTCAACCATACCCCCTCAGAACCGATGCAAGACCGGACTGAGCTACTGCTCTATGCTGCCGATCGCGCCCAGCATGTTGAATACTGCTTAAAACCGCAGTTGGAAAAAGGGATGTTGATTTTGTGCGATCGCTATGTTGATTCCACCATTGCTTATCAAGGCTATGGTCGCGGGCTAGATCGCACCTTAATTGATCAGCTAAATCATATTGCGACCAACGGCCTGGAAAGTGACCTGACCCTGTGGCTAGATATTGATGTCGAAGTAGGGCTGGCCCGCACCCAAAAACGAGGAGCTAGCGATCGCATTGAGCAATCTAGCCTTGATTTTCATCAACGTGTCCGGCAGGGCTTCACAGACTTAGCTCAATCTCATCCTCACTGCATGATTAGAATCGATGCCAGCCAGAGTGAAGATCAGGTCGCTCAGCAAATTCAATCTGTTTTACAGCACCATTTGGTTGCCTGGTATGGCAAGTTGGAGTGAAAGGCAGGAGTCAGGAGTCAGGAGTCAGGAGTTGGAAGGATGGGGGAGATAGGGGAGATGGGGGAGCACAAACTTCCCTATCCTCCCTATCTTCCACCTGCTGCCCTCTGCCCTCTGCTTACCCTTTATTTCCTGCTTCACCATACAAATCCTTAAATTTCTTATAGTCGAGAATTGGTTTTTCTATAGATTTGGGGCGATCGCACACCGATTCTCAACAGTCGGAACCCTATAATGTTCAGAAGGAAGCGCAACAAAAATTTGTAATGTCAGCTTCTCAGGCAGCGTTGGTCAGTTTCGGCAAGCACGGTTGTTTAGTCGTTAGTCTGGCTGCCTCTCCTAACACTCAAAAGCTAACCCCCAAACTGCTAACAGCTAACGAGGAGATTGCTCATCTATGGCAATGATCGAGACTAAAACGGAACCTATGGTGCTCAACATGGGTCCCCATCACCCTTCTATGCACGGGGTATTACGGCTGATTGTCACCCTGGACGGAGAAGATGTGGTGGACTGCGAGCCTGTGATTGGGTATCTGCACCGGGGGATGGAAAAGATTGCCGAAAACCGCACAAACGTGATGTACGTGCCCTACGTGAGCCGTTGGGACTATGCGGAAGGCATGTTTAACGAAGCCGTAACCGTCAACGCACCTGAGAAATTGGCCGATATTGCGGTTCCCAAGCGCGCTAGCTACATCCGCGTCATCATGCTAGAGCTAAACCGGATTGCAAACCACTTGCTGTGGCTTGGCCCTTTCCTGGCAGACGTGGGTGCTCAAACGCCTTTCTTCTACATCTTCCGTGAACGGGAAATGATCTATGACCTGTGGGAAGCTGCAACGGGCTACCGCATGGTCAACAACAACTACTTCCGCATTGGCGGTGTTGCCGCTGACCTCCCCTATGGCTGGGTAGACAAATGTGAGGATTTCTGTGACTACTTCCTTCCCAAAGTCGATGAATACGAACGGCTGATCACTAACAACCCGATCTTCCGCCGTCGGGTGGAAGGGATTGGCACGGTGACTCGCGAGGAAGCGATTAATTGGGGGCTATCTGGCCCTATGCTGCGGGCTTCTGGTGTGAAGTGGGATTTGCGCAAGGTAGACCACTACGAGTGCTACGACGACTTCGACTGGGATGTGCAGTGGGAAACGGCGGGTGACTGTTTTGCTCGCTACGTGGTGCGTATTCGCGAAATGCGCGAATCTGTCAAGATTATTCGTCAAGCACTGAAAGGTCTGCCCGGTGGTCCTTACGAAAACCTGGAAGCCAAACGGATGGCATCCGGGCCTAAGTCTGAATGGAACGCCTTTGATTACCAGTTCATTGGTAAGAAGATTGCACCCACCTTCAAAATCCCTAAAGGTGAGCATTACGTTCGTGTAGAAAGCGGCAAGGGTGAACTGGGCATCTACATCATTGGAGATGACAATGTGTTCCCCTGGCGCTGGAAGATTCGCGCGGCTGACTTTAACAACCTCCAGATTTTCCCCCATCTCTTGAAGGGTGTGAAGGTTGCTGACATTGTTGCCATTCTGGGCAGCATTGACGTGATTATGGGATCTGTTGATCGATAACGATTCCACCTTAAATTCGCTGAATGCGCAAGAAATTGCCTTGTGCGACGCACGGGGCAATTTCTTGCGCGATTTGAGTCGCACATCGTGCGGCTCAAATCGCGCAAAAATTCACGTTGACATTAAAGTCGCAAAATGAATCGGGCGGTGTTGAGATAGATCAAGACACCTAGCACATCAACAGCGGTGGTAATGAATGGAGCTGACATTAAAGCTGGATCAAAGCCGATCGCCTGAAATAAAAACGGCAACGATGATCCCGCAAGCGACGCCAGAATCGAAATGGCGACAAGACTGACACCAACGGCGATCGCCACCACCAAATTTCCTTGCAGCACATAGGCCCACACGAATACCACAATGCCCAGCATGAGGCCGAGAAAAGCTCCGGCGATCGCCTCTCGTCGAATCACACGAAATGCGCCTTTTGTCCGAATTTCGTCTGTATTCAGACCGCGAATGACGACCGTTGAGGATTGCGCACCGACGTTGCCGCCCGTTCCAATCAGCAGGGGAATGAAGGCTGTCAGGGCGACCACCTGTTCTAAAACATCTTGCTGGCTGCGAATCACGGCGCTCGTTCCGGTATTGGTAATCAGCAAGACGAATAGCCACAGAACTCGGCGGCGAGCTACCGTTAGCAGATTGGTTTGAAAGTAGCTGTCGTCGCCCGATTGAACGCCGCCCAGCGTGTAAATGTCCTCTGTAGTTTCTTCTTCGAGAATGTCGAGAACATCATCTACTGTGACAATGCCGACGAGCCGTTTTTCGGTGTCTACTACAGGGACGGCTAGAAAGTCATAGCGCTGGATCAGTCGTGCCACTTCTTCCTGATCGGTGTCGGTGTAGACATACACTACATCCCGCACCACGATATCGGCAATGGTTTGGTCGGGTTGCGCGATGACCAGATTGCGAAGAGAGAGGATGCCTGTCAAGCGCCGAGCCGCATCGGTGACATACAGGTAATAGATGGTTTCGCTAGTATGAGCCTGACGCCGAATGGCGTCTAATGCCTGAGCCACTGTCCAGGGTTCCTTCAAGGAAATGTATTCTGGCGTCATGATGCGACCTGCCGTTCCAGACTCGTATCCCAACAACAGAGCCGTTGTGTTGCGTTCTGCGGGACTGAGTTCTGCCAACAGGCGGGTCACGACTTTCGCAGGCAATTCGTCAAACAACCTGGCTCGATCATCGGGCGACATTTGATCGACGATATCCAGAACGTCCTGCCGCTTAAAGTCTTCGATCAGCGATTGCTGCACGTTGGAGTCCAGATATTCGTAAACCTCGATCGCCTCACTTTTGGACAACAGCCGAAAGGCGATCGCCTGCATTGTCTCCGGCAAACCATCGATTGCGTCAGCAATATCCGCAGGCTGAACCGGGATCAGCAGTGCCTTTGCGCCCTGGAGGTTGTTTTGCTCCAACAGCATTTGGAGCTGCGATCGCACCAAATCTCGCAGTTCGCGACGAGACACCGTCTGGGCAACTGTTCCAAAATCGTCTTCCGTAAATGCCAACGCTCTCTCTCCCACCTAATCTCGTTTTGAAATATTGCCGTGATGTATGGCGTTTAAGACGTGCCAATGGCACGTCTCTACGGGGTTATCTGTCATGGTTGAAATCAAATTCATATAACACTCAACGCCTAACACCCAAAACCTACTTCCCCAGTCTTGCCAAAACCGCTCCCAACTGGACGCAAACGATTCCCAGGATGGCGCTTCCAGCCCAATAGAGACTGGCCGCCGTGAAACTGCGATCGCGCATTAAATTAGCCGTATCCAAACCATAGGTAGAAAACGTAGTGTAGGCCCCTAAAAACCCTGTTGCGACCATTAAACGGACTTCAGGTGTAATCAGGGCAGCTCGCTCCATCGCCAGGGTAATGAAAAAACCCATTGCAAAACAGCCCGTCAGGTTAATAAAAAAGGTGCCATAGGGAAAAGCGGTACCAAATTTTTGCGTGAACCAAAACGTAATGTAGTAACGGCTCAGCGCTCCGGCGATCGCCCCTATACTGATGGCGAGCGGTGCGCGAATAGCAGGGTCTTGCAGCATAAAGAGTACATATAACAACCGGATTGCGTAAAACCGTACCTCCAAATGTAGAGGTTTCTCCCATCCTCTACTCAAAAAAATTTATTCATAATAATGAAAGAAAAATGAAATGAAAAGAGATGTCTGAATATGAATCAGATTAAAACCGTAGCTCTTTTAGGGTTGTTAAGCGCTCTACTAATTTCAGCTAGCTATTGGCTGATCGGCGGAACGGGTGGAGCTGTAATTGGAATTGGATTGGCGGCTGTTACCAATCTGATTTCCTGGTATTCGTCTGACAAAATTGCACTGGCGGTTTATCAAGCCCAGCCGATTACGCCTGATCAGGCTCCTGGGTTATACCGCATGGTACAGCGGTTGTGCGATCGCGCTAATCTGCCCATGCCGAAGCTGTATATGATTCCAACGGCGGGGGCCAATGCTTTTGCAACGGGCCGCGATCCGGAACATGCAGCGGTTGCAGTGACTCAAGGGATTGTGAATCTGCTGCCCGAAGATGAGCTGGAAGCCGTAATCGCGCATGAGTTAAGCCACGTGAGAAACCGCGATACGCTGACTCAAGCAGTTGCAGCGACGATCGCAGGTGCGATTTCGTTTTTGGCTCAGATGGTGAGCTATAGCTTGTGGTTTGGGGGTGGTGGACGCGATCGCGAAGATAGCAATCCCTTTGGGTTATTGCTGACGATGCTTTTGGCTCCTGTCGCCGCAACTGTCATTCAATTGGGCATTTCCCGCACTCGCGAATTTGAAGCCGATGCGGGTGCCGCACGACTCACAGGCAATCCACGCGCATTAGCAAGAGCACTGCAACGACTTGAGGCGATCGCTCGTCAAATGCCGATCGCCACTAACCCAGCGTTTGAGCCATTGCTAATTGTGAATGCAGTTCCCAAACAGTTGTTTAGCAGCCTGTTCTCTACTCATCCTTCGACTGAAGCACGTATTCAGCATTTGCTGAAGTTGGAGCAAGAGTTAGGCCATCAAACAACTCCTCGCAGTTTCTCTGCGTTCTAATTCAACGTGAATTCGATTGTGTCATTACAGCCGCGTGACGCGCGGTTGTAATGGCACAAAACATAGCTCGCACGCCGTGCGGACTATGTTTTTGTGCCTTCGTTAAATTCACGGAAATGAATGTGAATTCGATAGCCCAACTTTGTGTGCGCATCGCGCATACAAAGTTGGGCTTTTAGTTTTTTGTGCGTTACGCAACAACCCTTAAAGCCCATTGACGTGAATTCGACGAATGCGCAAATTGGGATTCCGTGCGTCGTGCGAGATATCAATTTGCGCCATTTTCACTGCCCGACAGGTGGTGGAAATGGTGCTATCGAATTCAAATCATTGGTTGAATTCACGTATAGCTGTACTCATTCGGGTTAGGACGGGGTGCAGGGGTTCCACCTGTGGCTGGGAGGCGAAGCCCCCATACCCATCTTGGTTTTCGATGTCCTGACGGACATGACTACAGCAAAAAGGGTGGTAGTGCAAGACACTACCACCCTCTTTAACTAAAAATTCAGGCTGAATTAACTAGCTAGATAGCCTCGAACGTTAGCCTTACGACGACGAAGATGATCCAGCGCTTGCCGCTCTAGCTGCCGTACTCGCTCACGGCTGATGTTCATGCGCTGCCCTACTTTCGCCAGTGACAATTCATGACCATCCGTCAGCCCATAGCGGAGCATCAGCACTTCCCGCTGTTGGGGCGTGAGATCTGCCAGCATGTTGTCTAGATCCTGACGCAGCGACTCCTGCACTGTGTAAGTTTCAGGCGAGGGGCCTTCATCTTCGAGCAGGTCTTGCAGTTCGGTATCCTGATTGTCACCGACTCGCAGGTCGAGCGACACAGGCTGACGCGACATCAGCAGGAATTCACGAATTTGGGCAGGTTCTAGTTCAAGCGCATCGGCAATTTCACCCGCAGATGGGGCACGGCCTAACGTCTGAGTCAGCTCTCGCTGCACCTTCTTGATCTTGTTGAGCTTTTCGGTGATATGGATGGGTAAGCGGATGGTACGAGCCTGCTGAGCGATCGCCCGCGTGATGGCCTGACGAATCCACCAATACGCATAAGTAGAGAACTTATAGCCTCGCATTGGATCAAACTTCTCAACACCCCGCTCCAATCCCAATGTACCTTCCTGAATCAAATCCAGGAATTCCATATTGCGCTTTTGGTACTTCTTAGCGATCGCCACGACCAATCGCAGGTTGGCTTCAATCATCTTCTGCTTGGCTCGCTTTCCTTCGCGCAGCTTCTTGTTAAGATCAGTCTCACTGATTTGAGCTTGAGTTGCCCATTCAAGTTGAGTTGGCTCGCGATCGAGGGTAGAAGCAAGCTGTTCTTTGGTCTCTAGCAGCGTCATCATTTGCTGCACTTGCTTGCCGTATACAATCTCCTGTTCGTGGGTCAGCAAGGGCACCCGACCAATCTCATGCAGATAAGTACGCACCATATCCGCCGTGAACATTGGCTTGGCTTCTTTAACTTGAGTGTTTGCGGTGGGCATAGGGAACATGGACTCCGTCGAACAATAGTAGAAATAGAAAATATTTAGAGAACCGACACTCCGATTCCCTTGGGGAAGTCTTTAAAGAATCTGTAGATTGCATCCCGCTCAGCGGATGGTGTAGAAGCAAGCCTTGAGGGGATGCTGACCTGAGATGAAGAGCGTAACAGGCGAACTTACAAGTTGGATTGGCATTCTCGATCCTCCACATATGCTGCGAATCGGAGGAAGCTCAATATAGCTTGGCTAATTTGACTCAAATTAACCGTCACACCCCTGATTCGGTCATCAGCTTAGGGACAAACTCCTGGATAGTAAAACAATCGTTGTGCAACTCGAAATCATTATGAGTTTAGATTAACGTATAATATTACAACTTTAGACTCCGGTAAAGAGTAAACGATTCATCCAAAAGGGTGAATCTAAAGAATCGCTCCATTCCTTCCAATCCAAGAATATCTACGGGAAATTAATAGATTTGGTTTGCTAGAAGTGGAACGTACTACGTCTTAACTGTCCTCTCTCTATAATGGACTGAACGGTCTAGTTTAGCATAGGTTCCCCAGAGAGGGATAACCGTACTAACGTAGATCGGGAAAGAGAACGCTTTACTGTAGCAATTCGTAACATCATTATCTCACTGGAGGAAAAACCACTGAGATAACGACGCAGGGATTCGTAACACCGTCGTCTCGACAGAGATTAAAACCATCGAGATGACGACGTTATGGAATAACCTGAACCAGATGGAATGCAGTCACGAAGCGAATATTGGCTAAAACCCTAAATCTGCTTTAGCAGCCTCAGCAGCTTTAAAGACCGTCGCCGTTGGCATATCTTCCCAAGCCACATCCCCGATTTCGGCATAAAACGTCTCATCATAAGGACGAGTTCGAATCACGACGGGCATCGGAACGGCATGGCCCAAAATTAGGGCTTGCTGCTTGGAATCTAGCTTTGCCAGCACCGATCGCAGCGCTTGCCCGCCCGACACTCCAGTGAAAATGGCTTCAATATCCTTCTCATCATTAAGAAGGGCCGTCATTCGAGTCCCGATCTGAGACATGACCTCATTGTCAATGCCGGAAGGTCGTTGATCCACTACCAAAAGGGTGACGAAGTATTTGCGCATTTCGCGCGCAATTGTCCCGAAAATAGTCTGCCGTACTGTAGCTGGATCTAAGAATCGGTGGGCTTCTTCAATCGTTATGACCAGTTGACGGGGGCGATCGCTGACATTCTTAGTCTGCAAAAACTTCTCTGCCTTTTGGACGTAGCTGCCGTGAATGCGTCGTGCTATCACATTCGTCGCCAGCATGTAAGACAACAGGTTCGACTGAGAGCCAAATTCCACGACCACATGTTTTCCGGCCTCCAGCGATTCCAGGATTTGACCGACATAGTTGTGAGGACAGGTCTGCCGCAAGTATTTCAGGTCATCCAGGCGGGTCAGCTTGCGTTGCAACGCCATGATGGAGGACTTACTGCCCATCTTGACTTCGCAGAATTCCTGAATTTCCTCATTGCTCATGGAAAGCAGGCGAGTAATCCAGGCTTTGCCAAATTCATTTCTAAGAATAATGGCGTTTTCCAGACTGGCTTCCGATAGGTTCAACTCACCTCGCACCAGCATCAGATCTTCGACGTCAATCTGGTCATAGCTGATGTAAAGCTCCTGAGCATCGCGAACGCCGCGCCGTTTGGTCGATTCCGGGTCGAGCGTGTAGATCTGCACCTGGCCGGGAAACAGTTGCCGCAATCCTTTCACCGTGCTGAACCGTTTACCCTCACTGGCGGCCTCCCAGCCATATTCCGAGTGCATATCGAAAATCAGATTTACGGCTGCTCGTTTGCGAATGATACCCGACAGCAGCAGACGCGTTAGAAAGGATTTACCCGTTCCCGATTTGCCAAATACACCGTTGCTGCGCTCCACAAACCGATCCAGATCCAAGCAAATGGCCACATCCATATCAATCGGCTGACCCACCGTAAAGTTGCGCCGATGTGGGTCATCTTCCCAACCAAACACGGCTCGAAAATCGCGTTCGCTGGCATCAAAGACCTGACTAAAGTGACTGGGGATGGTTTTGACAGGCAGTAATTCGATCGCGTTAGTTTGCGCTTCGTAGGAAGCGAGGGCTGCGCCGGAGGTTTTCTGCTTGCCCTTCTTCGGTTTCTGGTCTTCATTCTGATAATTCACGCGTTCGTCGCTTGGCGTAAACATCAGCATGGGCGTCAGGTTGATCGTGCCGTAGGTACCTGTTCCGGCCAAGACTTCATGCAAAAAGGTATTTCCTGGATCAGGGGGATTGGCCAGAATGCGCGGACTGGCCGTTCCCAACGAGACATCGGTCAGCATACAGAAAAAGCGCGATCGCCTCCCCTGCACCACCAAAAATTTGCCCACCCGCATATCTTCTACCAAGACATCCGGATGGAGTCTGACTTCTAACCCTTGACTCAGGGAACCTTGAATGACAGAGCCGAGTGGCTTCTCTAATTCCATGCAAAACCGATGCCAAGAACTGACGCCAAGAATAGATCTATGGCGATCCTAATTCTTAAATGATACACCTGTTCTTAAATACAGGCGTTCTTTTGCAGTGATTTTCCCTGTAAGACCAGTTGGAATGCTCATTTGCCTTGATTAACTAACATCCCAACTAATTTGGTTCATCAATAGACCAAGCTCATTTTACTGATTTACTCCCTTGGGGAGATGTGTCATCTATGGCAACCTCCCAACCTTTTCCATTTTGATGCAATTTGAAAGCAGCGCTTGACTTTAAAAAATCGATATACCGTTTATTGGCTTTTAATACCTGTAAAAAATGTTTAATGGGCTAACCATAACGACTTTGAAACTGATGGTGTAATTCGACAATAGAAATGAATGGCGTAGATGTCGTCCTTGTCATTTCAATTAGTATATTAGATAAGGCTTTCTCTAAGTCAGATCGAGACTTAATTGATAATAAGAATTGGTTTGAAACAATCGCTTCTTTTGGAGCATTTTTTTGCTCTTGCTCATTTTTTCCTGTCTGGGAATTAACCGATTTATCTATCTTAAATAACGAAACATATATTTCACCTTTGCCTTCTACTTGATGCACCACAAAGCTAGATGGATATTCAGTAAAAATATCTCTAGCTTTCTTTCCAGGCATATGAGTCTGAACAATTTGAGAAATTGTGAAACCGTGCTTGTCTCGAAATTTCTGAGAAAGTTCAGAAAGCTTGATCCAGTGGTTTAATGTTTCTTCTTGTGTGCAGCGGATTAACACTTCTAGCCATAAAATACAAGTTTCAAGTGGTGGGATCTTCACGCAAGGCTGATTAGAAAAAATCTTAATCTCACCCGTCGTAAGATTTTTGGCCGTTAAACCATTAGCTTTTCGTTGAACGAGATGAACAGCCAACCCGTGTGATTGCAGGGTATTACAAAGATGAATTAAGTCACTATCCGACGAACATACTAAAACTTCTTTGATCATCGGATAATACATAAACAGCGATGAACCTACGGCGGTCATCTTAATATCAGCGCTATTTTTGCCAGATGGAACATGAATTAACTGATAGCCACGCTGATGGAATTCTGCGTCCTTCTGAGCAATATTAGTATTCTTCCAATTGGCAAAAGCAACCTTGATTTGCAGCTTAAAATGACAGCTTTTTGTTAATAATTGTTCTTCAGAGTTAGAAAGTTGAATATTTTCAGCATCTAAGAGTAAGATAGCGATCGCATTCGTCTCTGAAGAACCTTGTTTTGGTAAGAGGTTTTGACTGTTTTGATGGCTCGATTCGTCTAATAAGGCTTGAATATTGGCTGATAATTCTTTGAAAGCAGAAGTTTCAAAGAAAGCGGGAATCAATATAACCCCTAACAGTTGTTTAACTTTAGCTAAAATGTCCTCTTTTTCTGGGACTCTACCTAATTCTAAAGATACTTTGTCGATGAACGTTGACTTGCAGC
This sequence comes from Crinalium sp., assembly GCA_036703095.1. Taxonomy (GTDB): domain Bacteria; phylum Cyanobacteriota; class Cyanobacteriia; order Elainellales; family Elainellaceae; genus DATNPS01. The sequence continues at coordinate 11,721 of DATNPS010000094.1, forward strand.
GATCGCTTTCCCAGGGAACAGTAAGATACTTATCAGCCAGCAAGTAGGGATGGTTTTGCTGCACTGAAACAAGCGTTGCATGAAGGCTGACACTAATTTTTTCAATTAAAGGGCTATCATCCACGACGATTTCAACCGTTAATAAGCACTTACAGGTATAGGATTCCCATCTCTAAGAATTCACTGTAAATTCTTCAAATTCCTGAAGTGATGGTTGGTCTGGTTGCCACCCTATGGGATATGAATTCGATAGCACCATTTCAACCGCACGTCGCACGGCTGAAATGGCGCGAAAGCGTGCCCTGTGCGACGCGCGGGACACGCTTTGTACGTTTAACGTATTAGTCGATATTGATTGAGGTCGGCCCTGATGATGACGATGAGGATGTAGTTGATGTTTTGCGGTAGTCGGCGTAAAGGCGATCGCGCCAGTCAAAAAAGGGCGCAAAGGTACCAACATCCGCAATTCCGGGAACCCCTTTCCCTTTTAGATTGCTGGGAATATCGAGGTAAGGGCCATCTGGGAATTTGAGATACATGCTCAGACCCGCTACGGCAAAATCTGCAAGCGTGGGGTGATCTGTCACCAGATACGGCTGATCTAACAGGATGTAGCAGAGAGCGGTGAGATCACGCTTGATGGCGTCTGTGCCCGCTTTGATCGCGTCCGGCCCAAGGCCAACCCCCAGACCCAGGATACCCAACAGTTCACCGGGAACTGCGCCAACCAAGGTTTTGAGGACATCTGGAGTGGCGCTGGGTAAAAAGGCTTGGCGGAATGCCTGATCAATCTCAAATGCACCAAACATCGCTTTGCGGGAATTGAGGCCAATCGATTCATCGGCCCATTGTTCCATCAATAAACACAATCCCTTTTGTTTAGGGTCAGTGGGAATGATGGGGCGATCGGGATAGGTTTTTTCTAGATAGTCAGCGATCGCCGTTGAATCCGCAATCACCTCTGTACCGTCTTTCAGAACGGGCACTTGCCGCTGACCGGACAACCGATAGACCTCTAACTGCCCGATTCCTGGAGTAACTTCAATTTTGCGGTAGGGCAATCCCTTATAGTCCAAAATGAAGCGGACTTTTTCGCTGTAGTGCGACAACTCAAATTGATATAACTCCAGCATGATTTACCTCTTTTGCTAGCCAGCCATGTATGCATCAATGCTTGTGAAGCAACACAAATCGCATTGCTGATCTGGATGATAATGAACGCTCGTTAAGATTCGACGAGAGAAACGGAATTCTCCAGATTTTACGCTTCTTCAACACAGAGATTAAGGACTACTGTTGACCTTCATGAAGGAAACTTTAACGTGATCAGCAGTGCCGTTTCAGCCATCTAAAGTCTTAACTCAATGCGAAAAAACAGAATTTAAGAGCGCTGGAAGCGGAAAGCTTCAATAGATTGAGCCGTTAAGAACAAGCCCAACACAATGTAACTGGCGAATAGCATTAAGCCACTGGTATCAACAACACCTTGAATCAGATCGGTATAATGCTTTAACAAAGATAAATGTCCCAATGCGTCACCAATCGGGCCACCGATGGAACCTGCAATCACATCCACAATCCACAGAAACAGCATGAGCGCGAATGTGAGAATAGCAGCCAGGATTGTACTATCGGTCAGCGACGAGATAAACATTCCCAGAGACAAGACACTTGCCGCCATGAGCAGCAGCCCTGCATGACCGACCAGCATAACCGTTGGCTGAATAGCAGGACTGGAACCATTAAGGGCGATCGCCTCATAAATCATCAAGGGCAATATCATCGTCAGGAAAAAGGTCAATACGCCCAGCAATTTACCAACTGCAACCGCCCAGTTTGTAATGGGAGACGTAGCCAAGAGTTCCAGCGTGCCGCGCTTACGCTCTTCGGCATAGAGTCCCATCGACAGCATCGGTAAAATGAATAGGGTCAGCGAACCAATGACGCCTAAAAAGATGCTGAGAAACTGATAGGGTACGTCGATTGGGGGAACGGTCATGCCCATCTGGTCACGAGTCGAAACCTGCGCGATTAACCCTTCTGGCCCTAGCAGAATCGCGACAAAAAAGAATCCGCTGAGTAGCCAAAAGACGGCAGCGATGACGTAGGCAAAAGGGGATGCAAAATATCCCTGAAGTTCTTTTCGGTAAATGGCAATAATATTGGCCAAAATAACGCCCATTTATGCAGCCTCCCCTCCTGGTTCCTCCGACGATTCCTCCGTCGGTTCTGTGGTTTCTGTGGTTTCTGTCGCTTCTACCGCTTTCGCTGTTTCCAAACTGTCGCCAATCTTCTCTTCGGTCGTCAATTGCAGGAAGACATCTTCTAAGCTGACCTGAGTTCGCCGCATTTCGTAGAGTCCCAATCCCGAACCGACGACGATCGCCGCAATGTCTCGACCGGGATCATTTCCTGGTGCTGATTCGACCTGAACTTTGTAGCGGCCTTCGGGTCTCGGTTCTTCTAGGGCGATCGCCACGACCGACTGCACTCCATCCAATCCCTGAAGCTGAGGCTGAATTGTATCAAACGCCCCTTCAACCTCTAGGTCATAGCGCAATCCACCTGCTAATTGGGCAACCAGCTGATCAGGTGTATTTGTGGCGACCACTTCTCCCCGGTTGATAATCGCCACCCGATTGCAGGTCATACTGACTTCGGGAAGGATGTGGGTAGAGAGAATGATAGTATGCTCACCCGCCAGACTTTTGATTAAGTTGCGAACATCAATAATTTGCCGGGGATCAAGACCTACTGTGGGTTCATCTAGAATAATCGCGGGGGGATCATGAACGATCGCCTGTGCGATCCCCACTCGTTGCCGAAATCCTTTTGACAGTTTGCGAATCAGCACATTCCGCTTCTCTAAAAGATTGCAGCGTTTTAGAGCAATTTGGACTCTGGGGGAGCGATCGCCTGCGGGCACTCGTTTAATCTGCGCTACAAAATGCAGAAAACCTTCCACCGTCATTTCGGGATACAGCGGCGGCGTTTCTGGTAAATAGCCAATCCGCTTGCGCACTTCCATTGAGTCTTTATGCACATCAAATCCGGCAATTTTTGCGGTACCACTGGTAGCAGGCAAATATCCTGTCAAAATCCGCATGGTAGTCGTCTTTCCGGCCCCGTTTGGCCCCAGAAATCCGAGAATTTCTCCGGGTTCCACCCTAAAACTCACGTCTTTGATGGCCGTAGCAGACCCATAAACCTTACTGAGGTGTTCGACTTCAATCATCTTGTGCCCACAGTGAGTTGCAAGAGTGCATTGTAGCTAAAACAGGGATATAACGGCACAACCACCCGCTAAACTGGAACCATCGGGCACCTCAACGAGGTAATCATGTTTTGATGATGGTCTTCAACCTATCATGACAACCGTAACGCGACCGCTAACCCTAGCAGAGTTCCTGAAATTACCAGAAACTGAGCCTGCCAGTGAATTTGTAGAAGGCTATGTCTACCAAAAACCGATGCCGCAAGGGAAGCATAGTACGTTACAAAGCCGTCTTGCTGACACAATTAATGCCGTCGGCCTACCTGCTCAACGAGCCTACGCATTTCCAGAATTGCGCTGTACGTTTAGCGGACGCTCTATTGTGCCTGATGTTGCCGTGTTTCGATGGGAGTGCATCCCCTTCGATGCTGATGGAGAAGTAGCCAATACCTTCAATGTCGCACCCGATTGGACAATCGAAATTCTCTCCCCTGACCAATCTCAAACCAGGGTGACAGACAATATTTTGTTTTGTCTTCAGCATGAGACTCAACTGGGATGGTTGATTGATCCTGATGAAAAGGCCGTAATTTGTTTTCGGCCTGGTCAATTGCCTGAAATCAAACGACAGCCGACCGCTCAATTGCCGATTCCCGATTTTCTTGAGTTGGAATTAACGATCGAGCGGTTATTTTCCTGGTTGAAGTTGGGTTTACAGTAAGGCAGTTTTTGTGCGATCGCCCCTCCAACAAATCCTGACATCACCCTACGGGGTACTTGACGATGTTTTGCAGTCTTTGTTACGGTTGGCGTAAATCAATCATCGTTATCGCACTTGGCGGAGCATCATGGCTCATTCGGCATTTGACTTTTATTTTTGGTTTAGCGAGGTTCACTTGGGGTGAGTCCAGCTTGTCATGGAACCTCTAAGTGAACCGCAGACTAGCCTCTGCGGTTTTTGTTTTTTAAGCCTGCTCCGTTAAGTTCTTCCCCGCACCCTATGTTGAACCATCAACCCAACTACTTTTTTAGCTTTTACTTTTTTTGGCCCAGACCAGGTTCCGGGTAAGCTGATCGTGCAATCTTCACGCAGCCCGGAACCAACAGGTTCCGGGCTTTTTTAATGGGTTTATCGCTGTAGTCCTGCCCGTGAGGACACTAAAAACCAAAAAAATGTGGGGGCTGCGCCCCCAGCTAGGGGTTTCCACCCCTGCACCCCGCCCTAACCCACGCTGTAGTCCTGTCCGTGAGGACATTGAAAACCGAAGGGGTGTGGGAGCTTCACTCCCATGCAAGGGTGGAAACCCCTGCACCCCGTCCTAACCTCTCAACTACTAAACATCAAGGAGACTCCCGTGCAAAAAGCTAAACTCGCTCTCAAAGCCAACCCTGAGCATCAAACTATCGTTCACTTATCGGAACAGGTTTCGATCGGCGGACAGGATTTACTCATTGTGGGTGGTCCCTGCTCGGTCGAAAATCAGGCTCAGATGGAGGCGATCGCCACTCATCTCGGCACCACCTCTATCAGTGCGGTGCGCGGCGGCGTTTACAAACCCCGCACCTCCCCCTACGACTTCCAGGGATTGGGGTTAGAGGGGCTGAAGATTCTGGCTTCTATTCGAGAGCGATATGGCTTACCTGTGATTACGGAAGTGATGGCGATTTCGCAGATTGAAGAGATTAGCGCCTATGCCGATGTGCTTCAAATTGGCAGCCGTAACATGCAGAATTTTGATTTACTGAAGGCGATCGGTCAGGCCACGAAACCTGTTGTTTTGAAGCGGGGGTTGGCGGCGACGCTGGAGGAATTTGTGATGGCGGCTGAGTACATCTTAAGTCACGGCAATCCGAATGTTATTCTGTGCGAACGCGGGATTCGCAGTTTCGACACCTACACTCGTAATGTTTTGGATTTGGGCGCAGTGGTTGCTCTGAAGCAACTGACTCACCTGCCTGTGATTGTTGATCCCAGCCATGCCGCTGGCAAACGCGAACTGGTGCCCGATCTGGCAAAGGCGGCGATCGCCTGTGGTGCTGATGGCATTATGGTGGAGTGCCATCCTGAACCTGAACAATCGGTTTCCGATGCGCGTCAAACGATTTCGCTAGACGACATGGCCAATTTAGTGAAGAATCTACGTCCTGTAGCGGCTGCCGTTGGTCGTTCAATCCCTACTGGAGCCGGGAATCTCACCCGGCTTTCGTTTGTCTAGAAAACTTCTATAGCTGTATTCATTTGGACCAAGAGGGGGTGCAGGGGTGGAACCCCTGGCTAGGGGCGAAGCCCCCATAAACCCCTTGTTTTTAATGTCCTAACAGACCGCAGATCTGCGGCTTTACCACCAGCGCAGTTCTAGATAGCCTCGCTGCGGTTGATTCAGTTCAGTTTCCGTCAGCCACTCAACGGGTTTGTAGGTGCGGAAAATGTGATCCCACCAGTCAACCGCCAAGCCAAAATTGTGATGCCACATACCGTACTTGTGATGGACATAGTGGACGGGCATTTTCATCCAAAAGCATTTGGTAGGATTCTCATGCTGCAACTGGTGAGCATAGGCTGAAAAGGCAGCAAAGGCGATCGCGCCCAATAGCCAGCCAATCCCAGCCTGAGCTGAGAATAGGAAGGGAATCAACATGGCGATCGCACTTCCCCTGACATAATCCCGAAATTCCCATAGGACGCCCTGGCCTTCGTTGCGCTTGTGGTGGTCAGTATGACGCGCCCCGACCTTGGGTGAAAAATGCATCAGCCGATGCATCCAATATTCGACAAAACTGGCAAAAACAAACGCTCCGATAAAGAAACCGACTGCAACCAACACTGAATAACCTCCTGACACACCAAACCTGAGCTAAAACAATAAAAACAATATCTGAGAAGCTTAATCCTTCAACCATGACGTAGAGGCACGGCATTCGGCTAAATATTCTCTAAGATGACCGAGATATACCTACCGAATACCACGCCCTGACAGCAAATAGAGGTCTATTGAGCCGCTAATTGCGGTGCTGATTCTGCCTTAGCCGATTCACTGCCCTGGCTTCCCAGTTGAATCAGCTCTACCTTATACCCACTGGGGTCTTCTACAAAGGCAATGACGGTCGAACCGTGCTTCATTGGGCCAGGTTCGCGCACAACCTTACCGCCTCGGCTCTTAATCATCT
>DATNPS010000097.1:0-11875 GCA_036703095.1 Crinalium sp.
CCGATGTGAGCATGGAGTCCAACGCACTTTAAATTGGGCTGCTGGCTGACAAACTGGAACACGTCGTCTAGCTGATCGGGATCGAAGCCAAACTTGCTGTCCAGATGCCCGGTGCGGATGTATTCGTGTGTATGACACTCAATCCCCGGTGTCAGGCGCAGCATCATGCGAATAGGAGAGTCGGCTCCTGCGCTCGACTCGGCCTGCATAGTTGCTAACGTTCGCAGCTCTAGCCAGTTATCGACCACAATGGTGATCCCCGCGTTAATCGCAAGCTGCAACTCTTCAACCGACTTATTATTTCCATGCAGGTAAAGCTTGGCGGGGGATACCCCTGCTTTTAGCGCGGTGTAAAGTTCGCCACCAGAGACAACATCGATCCCCAGTCCTTCACTGGCAACCACCGCGCATACAGCCAGTGCATTCCAGGCTTTCGACGCATAGAGGACGAGTGACTCTCCCGGATAGTATTGTCGAAACGCATCCCGATATTGGCGACATGCTGTTCGTAGCGTTTCTTCGTCCAAAATATAAAGCGGTGAACCAAACCGTTTCACCAGTTCGGGTACATCACATCCCCCGACCGTCAAATGATCTTGAGCGTTGACCTGAGCGGTTAGAGGTAGCAAATGTTGATTGGGAGACGGTTTGCTAGAGGTGAGTTTGGGAAGATACTGAAGACCAGAGTTCTCCACCGCTGTAGCGGGAGTCGATACCATGTCGCTTAGCTATCCTTAAAACGTTGAGTGTGGGTTCGGTTCTATTTATCTAGTGTACAATTGAGGGCTGTCCATCCTGAATTCATCCTGCACTGCTTCGTGAATTTTCTAGAGTTGAAGCCGCTGACGGCAGACCTCGTACCCGCTGCTGTCGAACTAGACCAACTCTGCTTTGGCGGACTCTGGACAGAAGACGGCTATCACCGCGAGCTAGACAGCCCGAATAGTGATCTTTGGATTCTGCAAGTGGTTTCGGAGTCAGGAGTCAGGAGCCAGGAGCCAGGAGCCAGGAGCCAGGAAAGGATGGGGGAGATAGGGAAGATGGAGGGGATAGGGGAGCAAAATCTTCCCCATCTTCCCAGCCCTACCTCCCTTTCCCATCTCTCCCCGTCCCAACACCCCACAGCAAACACCCCACACCCAGTCCCCCTCCTCGCCCTCGGCTGCCTCTGGGCTATCCTCGAAGAGGCTCATATCACTGTCTTGGCCGTTCATCCAGACTATCAACGACAAGGATTGGGACAAGCCTTGCTATATGCCCTGATGGTGTCAGCTCGGCAACGTAAATTGGAGTGGATCACGCTAGAAGTGCGGGCCTCTAATCAAACGGCGATCGCCCTCTACCGCAAATTTGGCTTTCAAGACGTCGGCACTCGACGCCACTATTACCAGGACACCGGGGAAGATGCTCTGATTCTTTGGCGAAGCGGAGTACAAAAGCCTGAATTTCAGGATGCACTACGGCAGTGGCATGATGAAATTTGCGATCGCCTCCACCGTAAGGGTTGGCATCTATCCTTGAACTTGATCCCTGAATATTTCGCTTGACTTACGCGCCAATTCCTGACAAAAATCTTCCCTCGGAGGGTAGTAAGTCACTTCGTAGCTGAAAGACAGCCCTTACCCCACCCAGTATTCGGCAATTTCTACTCCCGACCTGTTGCTTAGGTATAGCAACCGGGCCTTTTTCCTATGCTAAAATCAGCGTACCGGCACGCAGCAGGTGATAGAAAACCGCCATGTTTGAACGCTTCACAGAAAAAGCCATTAAGGTGATTATGCTTGCCCAGGAAGAGGCTCGTCGCCTGGGACATAATTTTGTGGGTACAGAGCAGATCCTCCTGGGTCTGATTGGAGAAGGGACCGGCGTCGCCGCCAAAGTACTCAAATCTATGGGCGTTAACCTCAAAGACGCCCGGATTGAGGTTGAAAAGATCATCGGTCGGGGTTCTGGCTTCGTCGCCGTAGAAATCCCCTTTACGCCTCGTGCCAAGCGCGTCTTAGAACTGTCGCTGGAAGAGGCTCGCCAACTCGGACATAACTATATCGGTACTGAGCACCTCTTGCTTGGTCTGATCCGAGAAGGAGAGGGAGTCGCTGCACGGGTTCTTGAAAACCTGGGCGTTGACCTCTCGAAGGTTCGGACGCAGGTGATCCGCATGTTGGGCGAAACTGCCGAAGTTTCTGCCGGGGGTAGCCAGGGTCGTACCAAGACCCCAACCCTGGATGAGTTTGGTTCTAACCTGACTCAAATGGCTGCCGAAGGTAAGCTTGATCCCGTCGTGGGTCGCCAAAAAGAAATTGAACGGGTTATCCAGATCCTTGGCCGTCGTACCAAAAATAATCCCGTGTTGATAGGAGAACCTGGGGTTGGTAAAACGGCGATCGCAGAAGGGTTAGCCCAGCGCATCTCTAACAATGATGTTCCAGACATTCTAGAAGATAAGCGTGTCGTCACCCTTGATATTGGTCTGCTGGTTGCAGGCACCAAATATCGAGGTGAATTTGAAGAACGTCTGAAAAAGATCATGGATGAAATCCGGCAAGCCGGAAACGTCATCCTAGTGATCGACGAAGTTCACACCCTCATCGGTGCAGGTGCGGCTGAAGGCGCGATCGATGCTGCCAACATCCTCAAACCTGCTTTAGCACGGGGTGAGCTTCAGTGTATTGGTGCAACTACATTAGATGAATATCGCAAGCACATCGAACGAGATGCCGCTCTGGAACGTCGCTTCCAGCCCGTCATGGTCGGTGAACCAACCGTTGATGAGACGATTGAGATTCTGCGCGGCTTGCGTGAACGCTATGAGCAGCACCACAAGCTAAAGATTTCCGATGCTGCACTAGAAGCTGCTGCGAAGTTATCTGATCGCTATATTTCTGACCGCTTCCTTCCCGACAAGGCAATTGACCTGGTAGATGAAGCGGGTTCCCGTGTGCGTCTGATCAACTCTCAACTGCCTCCGGCAGCGAAGGAGTTGGATAAGGAACTGCGGCAAGTCCTCAAAGAAAAGGATGATGCTGTTCGTTCCCAAGACTTTGATCGGGCTGGTGAACTGCGCGATCGCGAAATGGAAATCAAAGCTGAGATCCGGGCGATCGCTCAAAACCGTAAGGCTGAAACCGCAGACGGCGAAGATTTCTCTCCTGTTGTGGATGAGGAAGATATTGCTCAAATTGTGGCTTCCTGGACGGGTGTCCCGGTTAACAAGCTGACGGAATCTGAATCCGAGAAGCTTCTGCACATGGAAGATACCCTGCACCAGCGCTTAGTGGGGCAGGAAGAAGCCGTGAAGGCTATCTCACGTGCGATTCGTCGTGCTCGCGTGGGCTTGAAAAACCCCAACCGCCCGATCGCCAGCTTCATCTTCTCTGGCCCCACCGGGGTTGGTAAGACAGAGCTGACCAAGGCACTGGCTGCTTACTTCTTCGGTTCTGAAGAAGCCATGATCCGCCTGGATATGTCGGAATACATGGAGCGCCACACCGTTTCTAAGCTGATCGGTTCGCCTCCGGGCTACGTCGGCTACAACGAAGGTGGCCAGCTTACTGAGGCGGTTCGTCGTCGGCCTTACACGGTTGTACTGTTTGACGAAATTGAGAAAGCCCACCCCGATGTTTTCAACATGCTCCTGCAAATTCTGGAAGATGGTCGTCTGACAGATGCGAAAGGACGCACGGTTGACTTTAAGAACACCCTGTTGATCATGACGTCGAACATTGGTTCGAAGGTGATTGAAAAGGGTGGCGGTGGTCTCGGCTTCGACTTCTCGTCTGACAATCAGGCAGATTCTCAATACAACCGCATCCGCTCGTTGGTGAACGAAGAACTGAAGCAATACTTCCGGCCTGAGTTCCTCAACCGTCTTGATGAAATCATCGTCTTCCGTCAATTGTCGAAGGACGAAGTCAAGGAGATTGCCGATATTCTGCTGAAAGAAGTCTTCGGACGTCTGCAAGAACAGGGCATTACTCTGGAAGTCACTGAACGGTTCAAGGATCGTCTGGTGGAAGAGGGATACAATCCCAGCTATGGTGCTCGTCCATTACGCCGCGCGATTATGCGCTTGCTGGAAGACTCGCTGGCCGAGGAAATCCTCTCTGGCCGCATCAAGAGTGGCGACACAGCCGTTGTTGATGTGAACGAAGAAGGTCAGGTCAACGTGCTGCAAGGCCAAAAGCGTGAGCTATTGCCTCAAGCGGTTGAATAGTTAACTGAGTCCAAAAAACATTGAGCGGCGGTGAACAATGAGTTCATCGCCGCTCTTGTTATAGACCAGTGATCATGTTTGGCTTTGCAAAGCTTAAATATAGCTGTATTCATTCGAGCTAGGACGGGGTGCAGAGGTGGAACCCCTGGCTGAGGGTGAAGCCCCATCCCCTCTTGTCCTAACCATCTCAACGGTTGCTATAGCTATATTCATTTGGGTTAGTACGGGGTGCAGGGGTGGAACCCCTGGCTAGGGGCGAAGCCCCCATACCCCTCTTGGTTTTCGGATGTCCTAACGGACATGACTACAGCTATACGTGAATTTGACGAATAGGCTTTTGGGAGAGTGGCACGACATGCCACTCTCCCAAAAAACAATTTTGCGTGAGCGTCGCGCACGCAAAATCGGGCTATCGAAGTCACGTCACGTTAAGGCACAACCCGGTAGCGAGCTTGCATTCCCGCTGAGATGTGATCATTGACATGGCAGTGAAACAGCCACGTACCGACATTATCGGGAACGAAGTCAATGGTTTTCATGTCTCCCGGTAGCAGATCCACCATATCCATTCGCATTCCCATCATCAGGCCCGTATTACCGTGCCAATGAGGCGTATGCAGATCGACCTCCGTGCCCATGCCCAACAAATACCAACGCACGCGATCGCCCTTTTTCATGACTGGCATCGGCATGTTGCCATAAACATAGCCGTTGATAGAATGCATCAGATTACTTTCTTCAAACTCTTCATCCTCGATATCGAGATGCTCCGCAGCCTCTTCTAAAGAGTGGCGAATATTCTCATCCAGGTACCAGCTTTGGTTTTCATCACTCACCAGCAGCAGCGTCATAACTTCGCGATCGACGTCTTGAGGGCTACCGTCAGGTTTTGCAAATCCCTGCCGCGTCACAATTAATGGGCCAATCAAGCCAGAGTAGGTGTCCTTCACTTCATTGGTGTGGGAATGGTACATCCACAGAATAGAACTGGGATCGTGAGGCCCAGGCCCTGCCCGCTCAGGAACCAGCCATGTGTAAATATGCTGCCCACCTGGGGGAACGGCGTTGCCAACTTTAACGGAGTCTGAGCCATCTTGATATGGTGCCCCTTCGGAATCTTTCTCGTAGAAAACCCCGTGAGGATGAACACTGGTGGGATAGTGCGTGTTGTTTTTAAATTCAACCCGAATTGTATCTCCAACTTCTGCCCGAATCACGGGGCCTAGAAGACCCAGGTATTGCGAATCTTCTGCTCGCGGCTTGAGTTGGGTAAAACTATTATCTGTATACTCGCGGTAAATCGCTTTGCGGTAGGTGGTGCCGATGCGATCGCGATCCGCTTGAACAAAAACTTTCTCTTCGTCAGTAAAGGGTAAACCTGTAATTTGATTACTGCCAGTGGGAACGTAGTTCCAGTCCACCTCGTCGGCTGCAATATAGTAGGTGCGAATCTGGCCAGGCTGGGCAGCCAACGTCGAAACACGCCATCCCCATCCCAGTAACAAGAGTGGAATCAAGAGTAGAACAGGCAATTGGTAGAGCAGAGGTTTCCAGCCTTTGAACCCCATTCGGGACAATTTAAATAAGCTCGGGCGATTCACGGTAGCCATAAAACCATTGAGAAATTTAGCAATAGTGCACGTAGAACCCTGAATTTGGATAGCAAAAAGAGGCAGCAGGATCAGTAAACATCCCACTCCCCACTTGCTATCAAATTTGCTGAATAGCTAAGGACACAGGTACCCACACCAGGCTTGCTGATCTAGCAAGGACACAGGTACGTAATTCTCCTATGGGAAATTAGTATAGGCCCCGCTAGGCTATAGTCACGTTGTCTCCACAAAAACTTTAATTTGAAGCGGGTTTTGTTCTCAGAACCTACATATACCAACCGTTGAGACGGTCAGGGCAGAGGTGAAACCCCTGTACCTGGTTCTAACTAACCCTTCGATTGCTATATATACTCACATAGGTGTCTCTCCTGGTATTTCAAGGCAAGGCATCCTGCAACCGATATCCTCCATAGGCCGCCCGCAAATACCAGATTCGCAACGATGGTATGGGAAATGCTTTGAAGGGTTGCCTAACTACAGCACATAGCTGATCCATCGTTTCCTGGTCTGCTACGAGACGGGCAACTCGCTGGCCGCTCCAGGTGCCTGTCGCTACTCCGTTGCCGTGATAGGCCATGCCGTAAAAGACGCTGGGGTCGTTCGATAATTGCCCTACGTGAGGTGTGAGGGGTGCTGAGAAACAGGCCAACCCATTCCAGAAGTGTGTGATATCCACGTCGCGCCACTGGGGAAACATGTGCTGGAAGCGGCGGATCATCCAGCGTCGATGGCGATCGCGTTCAGCCGCATCTCCCACCGTGCCACCCCGACTACCAAACAGAAATCGTCTATCTTTCAGCAACCGATAATAAAACAGCAGGTTGCGGGTATCAAAGGCGGGTGTTTCAGTGTGCCATCCCTGAGCATCTAATTCGGCTTGCGTCAGCGGACGGGTCGTAATGATGTTGGACAACACGGGCAAAAGGCGATCGCACAAGGATGGATGGAGGCGATCGTGGGTATAGCCATTTGTGGCAATCACGACGGTTTTGGCTCTCAGCGTGCCAGTAGGGGTGCGCAGCAGATGCCAGTTTCCCTGTTTTTCCCAGGTTATAACCGGGCTATGGGCATAAATCGTTGCGCCTCGATTGTGGGCCGCTTTGGCTAACCCAAGGCTGTATTTCAGCGGGTTTAAGCCGAATCCAACCCTAATATGTAGTGCCCCATGAGCTTCGGGACTGGAAAAGGCGGATTCTGCCATGTCTTTTTTAGACCAAAGCTGACAGGGATACTCCGCGATATCGGTCAAAAACGCATGTTCTTTCTCTAGCTCGGCCCAGCGAGACGGCGTGTGAGCTGACAAAATTTCCCCGTCTCCCTGCGGATCGATCTCAAATCCTTCGGCGTCTGCAATTTCTCGCACCAGTCGAGTTCCGTTCCGCTGTTCCTGAAAGTAGCGGTAGGTTTCATCTCGGCCAAAGGTTGTTAGCAGCGCGTGATTCGAGAGGCGAGTAGAGCCGATGCAACAAAATCCACCATTGCGACCAGAGGCTCCCCATGCAGGTGCTCCTGCTTCTAATACACAGGCTTGAATGTGGTGATCGCGAGCCAGGTGTAATGCCGTGGAAAGTCCGGTAATGCCACCGCCAATGATGGCAACGTCGCAAGTTTGGTCTTGAGTTAAGGACGGGTAAAGCGCCAGATCCGCAGCAACGGTTGTCTCCCAATAGCTGCCAACGGGTAGAGTGCGATCGTAAACGGCAGAGTCATACAGAGTCGTCATGCTATCCAAAACGCATGGCGTTCATCCTACCTGACTGCTCTGAAAGAAGGCAAGGCTGAGGAGGGCAGAAGGCCGAGGGCAAGAGGCAGACGGCAAAGATGGTGGCAGAATTACGAGCCAATGAAGCCCTGCCACGAAGAAAGAAAGCCGCGCGTCGCGCGGCTGAAATGGCACTATCGAATTTGCGTTAAGAAGGATAAAGAGTAGCAGACGACAGAAGAACCAAACGTCTGCCTTCTGCCCTTTGCCTCCTCTACAGACTAGATGTTTTACCCGTTTCTGCCTGACTGGGGATAGGTTTTACATCGCTGTAGCCCATGCTTCCAGCAACTTCGCGCAGGAGGGAGATTTGCTCTTGAAAATCGAGTCCTTCAATTTGGCCGAGTGCATCGTTGATGACTTGAGCAGGCTGATAGTTGGGTGGCATGTCAATGACACTTTGGCCCATTCCCTGTGCCCAGGCATACCAGACCATCAGCTGATTATTTTCTTTTAACGCACCATAGGCACGGGACAGTTCGCTGTCTTCGCGATTCACGATTTGCCGCATTACGTTCAGCTGATCATCGTGTGCCAGTTCAAAAAAATCACCCATGAGAACCGGGGTCAGTTCCGGTTCGGTCGCGGCTGGAGCGGCTGGAGTAATGGAATCTCCCATCTTCTTATAGATCAGATAAAGCAACGCTAATTTTTCATCACCACCCAATGCTTCAAAGGCATCAACTGCTTTTTGGGTGTTTTGAGGTAAATACGCGGTACCGCTAGTATTTGGGTTGGGGGACATAAGGATCTCCATAGAATTTAATTAACGCCAATCCAGGAGTATCAGGTTTTACGGTTTGAAGTCGCCTTCCAGGAGGTGGACATTCACTATAGCTATGGCCGCCTAAAGTTCTGCCTCCAGACGGAATGAGGAAACTAGCCGGGGATCACAGCGTCCGTTCAGCAGATGTCGCGCCAGTGGCGAATTAATTCTGCAACAGACCACGCTTGGGCGATCGCTCCCTGAGGAGCATGAGGACTATCACCATCAAAAATTTCGGAGATCGAGCCGAGGCAGGCATCTTTCTCTAGATGCTCCAGCAAGGCTTGACTCGTCCAGGGCAACGGTTCAGATGGATAAAATCGCTGCCATGCGCGAATGAATGGGCCAATCAGCCAGCTCCAAACCGTGCCCTGATGATAAGCGCGATCGCGCTGTCGAATCGTTCCCGTATAGCGACCTACATAATTCCAGTCTGCCGGGTCAAGCGATCGCAGTCCGTAGGGCGTGAGGAGGCGATCGCAAGCCACCTGCAAGGCTCGTCGTCCCTGCTGCTCTTGAAATCCGTTGTGGTAGAGCGACAGAGCGATGATGGCATTGGGACGAATGCTGGCGACCGGGCGATCGTTGGGAGCAATGCGATCGTAAAAATAGCCCTGCTCTGGATTCCAGAACTTTTGCAGCGAGGCTTTCACCTGTTCCGCCTGTTGTGCGTAGCGACGAACCTGATTGCCAAACTTGGTGGCGTCTTCAGGATTCGGGGCTTCTTGCTGAAGCCGCTCTGCCCAACGCTGTGCCCAGCAGAGCGCAGAATACCAGAGCGCGTTGATTTCAATCGGTTTACCCTGCCGGGGTGTGACGGGTAGCCCATCAACCACGGCATCCATCCAGGTCAGCGCTACGCCCGGAAACTCCCAGGTCACCAGGCCATCAAACGCGTCAATCCGGATGTGGTACTGCGTTCCTGCCATAAACGCCTTGTAGATGCGGCGCACCACCGTATACTGCTCGCGCAAAAAGTCCCAATCCTGGGTGGCTTCCAGGTAGAGTCCCAATGTCTCAATCCACCACAAGGCGGCATCCAGGCTGTTGTAGGCGGGTTTTGCACCTGCATCTGGGAAGGTATTGGGAATCAGCCCATCCTGACAGTAGGTGCCAAAGGTTTCGAGCAGGCCACGCGCCAGGGAAAAACGCTGTGTTGCTAAGGCTAAACCGGGGAGTGCAATCAGGGTGTCTCGCCCCCAGTCGTTAAACCAGGGATAGCCTGCGATGACGGTTGGCCCTTCAATCGAGGCACGATAGGCGATGAATTGGTCGCCCGCCCGCAGGAGCGACCGCAATAAGGGATAGTATTTCGGTTCAGCCGCTGCCTGTTCGAGCAGAGATGAGCCATAGTAAGCCAGGCGGCTTTCCTCCGATCGCACGGCTCGATCAAATGTTTGATGATCGAGGGGTGGATGTGTTTGACTAGATCCGGTCGGGTTCACGCGGGCTTCTACTGTTACGCTGTCTCCAGGTTGTAGCGAGACTGTCAGATATCCGGGGCTGTACAGGTCTTCCTGGTCATTTAATCCCCGCTGGGTTTCTTCTGGATAGCGATAGCTCCAGTACCAGGTTCCGGCAGGTTGATAGTGGCCTTGTGTCCACGTTAGTTGCCAGGGTGTGCCAACCCAGTTGGGCCGCATCGCCTGTAGCAAAACACGCTGTGGTTCTACCACTTGAGAAAATTGCAAATCGGGTTCAGCATGCTGCTGATAATGGAAGTTGCGATCGCCAATAATAGGTCTCAGCTTTAAGACAGCGGGTTCTGTGCCGCGATAGCGATAGCGAATGAGAACCTGATTGCAGAACTGAGGATGGGGGCTGTCTTCTTCTGATGGCAGCAACCCATAGGGCAACAGGATTTCGCGGGAAAATTGCCACGAGTCTTGGCCCCAAACCCAGGTGGGAACTGGTTCGGTTTGAAAAGATTGCAGCAGTTTGTAACCGTGTGGCGCAATCACGCCACTCACCCAATAGTTGGTGCCAAATTCAAACTGCTGGTCGCCAATGTTTAACGTGGCGTCAATTCGGGCTAAGAGCAGGGTGCGCTGTCCCGGTGGGTCTAAAGCCCCCATCAGCCACCCATGATAGGTGCGCGTATGAGCATCGCAAACCGTTCCACTGGCAAAGCCCCCCAAGCCGTTCGTTAGTAGCCATTCCCTTGTGTCTAATGCATCCATGCCCACTCCGTTCTCGATAGCTGCACCTCAGCCCGGTTAAAACGACGACTAAGCTGGTTGATCTTAGAGAGGATGCTTCTACTGCGTCGCTCATGTCTAACTCAACCAGGCTCAAAAAAATAATGAACCAGTGATGGGGATAGTACGGTTGCTACCGCTGGCGATCGCCCAACTCACTGGCTTAGATCTAGGTATTTTAACTGACTGGCCACTGGCCAAATTAAAGAACGAACTGAAGAAAATAAAGTTCACATGAATTCTGTAGCTGCATTTACTCAGGAACATAAATTTAGTAAAACCCGAAACTTAATTTTGGAAAGTGCGGCTGAGCCGCACTTTCCAAAATTAAAAATTTGGTTTAAATCTATCCCTGATCCTGAATACTTTAGTCAAAATCGTTATGACTATGATATAGTCGTAACAGTTCGTAAATTCCTAGTCATGGCTCACGCGGTGCAGCGTTCAGATGCATTCGTGATAAGGAGTGCTGATCTGTTAGCAGCCAAACTACAGACAGACTCTACAGCCAAACTGACAAACATACAGTAGACGCAAGTTCGCTATTCTAAGGAGAGTAATTTCATGACTCAATACGAAGGAGTCCTCCGGGTCGGTCAGGCTGCGCCTGATTTCACGGCAACGGCTGTATACGATCAAGAATTCAAGACGATTAAGCTTTCTGATTATCGTGGCAAATATGTTGTCTTATTCTTCTATCCTCTAGACTTCACCTTCGTTTGCCCGACTGAAATTGTTGCATTTAGCGATCGCTACGAAGAGTTCAAGTCCATCAACACCGAAGTTTTGGGTGTTTCTGTAGATAGCGAATTTTCTCACCTCGCCTGGATTCAAACCGATCGCAAGGCTGGTGGCGTGGGCGACCTCAACTATCCTCTGGTGGCTGATATCAAGAAAGAAATCAGCACGGCTTACAACGTATTAGACCCCGATGCAGGCGTTGCACTGCGCGGTCTGTTCATCATCGATAAGGATGGTGTCATTCAGCACGCGACCATCAACAACCTCGCCTTTGGCCGGAGTGTGGATGAAACGCTGCGGACGCTGCAAGCGATTCAGTACGTTCAGTCTCACCCGGATGAAGTCTGTCCTGCTGGCTGGAAGCCCGGTGACAAGACGATGAATCCTGATCCTGTGAAGTCTAAGGATTACTTTGCAGCCGTTTAAGTCAGTTCTGATTGCGGCTTAAAAGACGAAGGGTGAGAAATGTGCTTGGCACGTTTCTCGCCCTTCATTCATTATGATGGCAGTAGAATTTCACAGCGGTTTTCATTTGGGTAACTACAGTTGTTTTTCGAGAGCTGCGCGGAGCGCAGCTCTCGA
>DATNPS010000108.1:0-15810 GCA_036703095.1 Crinalium sp.
CATGACGACTGTAACCACGTTGATGGCGAAAGCGAAAGGGGGTCCGCACATTAAGCTGCAAATCCTGATGTGGCCAATCGTAGACGCTGATTTTGAAACGGATTCTTATCACCAATTTGGCGAGAAACGTTTCCTGACCACACCTTTGATGAAGTGGATGTATGACCTCTACACGACAGACTTGGAAAAACGCAAAGAAATCTATGCCTCTCCGCTACGGGCTACGGTTGAGCAATTGAAAGGATTGCCTCCAGCGTTAATTCAGGTTGGAGAAAGCGATATCTTACGTGATGAAGGCGAAGCGTATGGACGCAAGCTAGATGAAGCTGGGGTAACCGTGACGACCGTGCGTTACAACGGCATGATTCATGACTTCGGACTGCTGAATGGTTTAGCCGAGGTTCCGGCAGTTCGTTCTCTTTTTGTCCAGGCAGCCGCTGAACTGAAGAAATATCTGCAATAGGCAACGATCGCTTCTTTTACCCCCAGTTGCCAGTAATTCTCGTTCTTGTCAGGTTTTGGCGATCCCGCTTTGCGGGCAGCGCTTCGCTATCGCGGAGTTGAGAGTGCTCTGGCTTATCCAATCTTCGTTAGGTATAGCGCTACGCAAATACATTAAGACAATCGCTGAAGGTAGCATGTATACGAACTTCTACATTCTCAATACAGATGTCCTAACTTTAATGCGTAGTGCTATAAGTCAGAGATAGGCTAACGACTGGCGAGCGACTTCACATTTTCAAGAACCCGTTGAGAGTGGCTCTTTTAAACTCAACAACTATAGGATTCATCCAAAATGAAAAAACTAGACGGAAAAGTTGCTCTCGTCACCGGCGGCACTAGCGGCATCGGTCTTGCCACTGCCAAGCAATTTGTCGCCGAAGGTGCCTATGTCTTCATCACGGGTCGTCGCCAAGCTGAACTGGATGCCGCCGTGGAAGCGATTGGGAAAAATGTCACAGGTGTTCAGAGCGATGTCTCCAACCTGGAAGACCTCGATCGCCTGTTCGCCACGATTGAGCAAGAGAAAGGACACCTTGATGTGATCTTCGCTAATGCTGGCGGTGGAGAAATCGCCCCACTTGGAGCCATCACTGAAGAACACTTTGACAAAACGTTCAACACTAACGTCAAAGGTCTGCTGTTCACCGTGCAGAAGGCACTGCCTCTGTTGCCAGAGGGCGCTTCTATCATCCTGAACGCCTCGATTACTTCTATAAAAGGCACCCCAGCTTTCAGTGTTTACAGTGCTACCAAAGCTGCCGTGCGATCGTTTGCCCGGAATTGGACACTCGACCTTAAAGAGCGCCATATCCGGGTTAACGCCATTAGTCCTGGCGTGGTTCCGACTCCTGGTTACGATCGCTTGGGACTGAGTGACGAGCAGTTGCAGGAATTCGTGGACAGCCAAGCCAACACTATCCCACTGGGAAGAGTCGGCACGCCCGATGAGATTGCCAAAGCCGTTGTCTTTCTCGCTTCAGACGACAGCAGCTTTGTGAACGGCATCGAGCTGTTTGTCGATGGTGGTATGGCACAGATTTAAAGTGACCTCGCAAGCGATCGCGTTAGCGTCAGCTCTCGCGTTAGCTAGAGCGCTGCTGCAAGCCGTGTCGAAGCTTTGCTACTAACCTTAACGAATCCGAAGGAAATAGATGATGGCTCAGAGAACATGGCTGATTACAGGTGCTTCACGAGGCTTCGGAGCCGAGATTGCTGAAGCAGTTTTGGCGGCGGGTGACAGATTGATTGCAACCGCCCGCAATCAGATCGGTTTGCAACAGTTCGGGACAAGTAAAGACATATTGACACTCAGCATGGATGTAACCGATGAAGCTCAGGTGAAAGCGGCGATTGCAACAGGGCTGGAGAGATTTGGACAGATTGATGTGCTGGTCAACAATGCCGGATTCGGCTTGCTAGGAGCGATCGAAGAGTGCAGTGCCGAAGAGGTTGAGAGCGTTTATCGAACCAATGTCTTCGGGCTGCTGAATGTCACCCGTGCGGTGCTACCCAGTATGCGTCAGCACCGCTCCGGACACATCATTAATTTCTCGTCGATCGGTGGCTATCGATCCTCCTCAGGGTGGGGCATATATTCCTCAACCAAGTTTGCAGTTGAAGGCATTACCGAAGCCCTGCATGACGAGTTAGCCCCGTTGGGGATTCACGCTACGGTCGTTGAGCCAGGATACTTCCGCACCAATTTTCTCGATAGCAGTTCGCTGTGTCAGAGCGCCATGCAAATCCCTGATTATGCTGAGACTGTCGGTAAAACCCGCGATGTCGCAGCTGGACGTAATTATCAACAGCCAGGAGATCCCACCAAGCTCGCCCAAGCCATCCTTCAGATGGTCAACACAGACGAACCACCCCTGCGGTTACCTCTAGGCACAGATACGCTTCAGGCAATAGCTGAGAAGAACGCTTACGTCGAGCAAGAGACGGCAAAATGGCGGACTTTGGCTGAGTCCACCAATTACAGATAAGGAGTTGGAAGATGGAGCCATCACCTACTATGCACGCGCTAATTGTAGATGATTTTCAAACTGCGACATTTCGTAACGCCGAAATTCCGCGACCGAAACCCACTGCCAATCAAGTCTTGGTGCGAATCAAGGCGAGCGGTGTTAACCCGCTCGACAGCAAAATCCGCACAGGTAAAGCGCCTCATGCCAAACCTGTCCTCCCTGCCGTGTTAGGAACTGATTTGGCTGGGATCGTTGAAGCGGTTGGACAAGATGTTACCGCGTTTCAGGTTGGCGATGAGGTCTACGGACTAACAGGCGGGGTGGGCGGATTGCAAGGTTCGCTGGCTGAATTTGCTGCTGTTGATCCCGATCTACTGGCAAAAAAACCGACCAACCTCAGCATGCGTGAAGCCGCTGCATTACCCCTGGTATTTTTGACGGCGTGGGAAGGACTGGTTGATCGGGCGAATGTACGCGCCGATCAGAAAGTGCTGATACTCGGTGGCTCTGGTGGTGTAGGACATGTGGCTGTACAGATTGCCAAAGCGCGTGGTGCTAAAGTGTTCGCGACTGCCTCGGCTGCAAAGCAGGACATGGTGCAACAACTCGGTGCCGTGCCGATCGACTATCGCAGCACATCGATCGAGCAGATCGTGCAGACATTTACGGATGGTCGAGGCTTTGATGTGGTCTACGATACGGTTGGTGGCTCCACTTTGGATGATGCGTTCAAGGCAGTATGCAATTACGGTCACGTCGTCAGTAGCTACGGCTGGGGACAGCATAGCCTGATGCCTCTCTCGCGGAAGGCTGCAACGTATTCGGGCGTGTTCGTACTTCTGCCTCTATTGACTGGCGAAGGTCGTGCTCATCATGGTGAGATTCTGCGTCAGGCAACCCGATTGGCCCAAGCCAATCGGTTGCGTCCAGTGGTTGACCCTCGCCATTTCACTTTTGATACTGCACTGTCTGCCCACGAAGCGGTGGAGCAAGGCACGGCGGTCAGTAAAATCGCGATCGATTTGTAACCAATATAGACAGTAACAGTAAATCTCGTTTGCAATGTAAAGCAGCATGAAAAAACTAGACGGAAAAATTGCAGTCGTGACGGGTGCATCTAAAGGAATTGGTGCCTCGATCGCCAAACATCTGGCAGCCGAGGGTGCAGCCGTAGTCGTCAACTACGCCTCTAGCAAAGAAGGAGCCGATCGCGTGGTTGACGAGATTGCTAGTGCGGGCGGGAAGGCGATCGCCTTCCCGGCAGATGTTACCAAAAAAGCAGAAGTCGAACAGCTTTTTGCCAAGACGCAACAGGTATTTGGCAGGCTCGACATCCTGGTCAATAATGCCGGAATTTATGAATATCTGCCGCTCGAAGACATCACCGAAGAGCACTTCCACAAACAGTTCGATCTCAATGTATTGGGATTAATCCTCACCTCCCAACAAGGAGCAAAGTACTTTGGCTCGGAGGGCGGCAGCATTATCAACATTAGTTCGATCGCCAGCACCGCCGCGCCCGCAACCGGATCGGTCTATAATGCCACCAAAGCAGCGGTCGATGCCGTAACCAAGTCGCTCGCCAAAGAACTCGGTCCACGCAACATCCGTGTCAACTCTATCAATCCTGGCATGGTGGAAACGGAGGGACTGCACGCAGCGGGAGTTCCCGAAAGCGATTTTCAAAAACAGGTTGAAGCACAAACCCCCTTGGGTCGCATCGGGCAGGTGCAGGACATCGCGCCTGCGGCTGTCTTCTTCGCGTCCTCCGATTCAGGCTGGATTACCGGTGAAACGCTGGTCATCGCAGGTGGTCTTCATTGATGTACTCGATCGCATGAACCCGACCTACAAGCGGGTGAATCTTGGCAGCGTCATTCTGAAGTCAGATTAGCGCAACTAAAACCTTTAGAGTTAATGAAATCCATTGCTATGAATGCAACGAACGGCATCATCAGCCAGCCCAGTCCATATTCAGTGACTGAAACAATTAATCGCTTAGAAGCCGTTCTTCAGGTAAAAGGCATCACCATTTTTGCCCGCATCGATCAACAGGCTGAAGCTGAAAAAGTTGAGCTTAGTCTGCGTCCAACACAATTGTTGCTGTTTGGCAACCCTAAAGCTGGAACTCCGCTCATGGTGGCAGAACCGACGATCGCCCTAGATTTACCCTTGAAAGTGCTGGCATGGGAAGCGGCTGACGGCAAAGTATGGCTGAGTTACAACGATCCCACCTACTTAAAACAGCGGTTCTCTCTCTCCGATGAGTTGGTCAAGAATATCGCAGTCATTGCACCTTTAATCGATCGAGCACTCCGATAAGCAGCTCACTTTGCGACGAGTGGTGACGTTACACGATCGTTTGCATGTCTCTTACTTTCTCTTGGTTGAAACCCTACTAATTTGAGGTCATTGTGGATTGTCGAGATGTTTGACTATCTCTCGGTCAAGCCCCAGATTAAGATGCTTTGTTATTTCAATTTCCAACAAACCACACCATAAAAAGTTCAGTGCGTTACTACCAGAACGGAGAGAACGACCAACATCAACCATCAAGGAGAAAAACCATGAATATCAACAAGAATGACACCGCAGTAGTCGTCATCGATCCGCAAAACGATGTCTTGAGCGAAAAGGGGGTTTCCTGGGATTTAGTGGGTGACAGTGTCAGGGAAAATAAGACTGTCGAGAACATCGAGCGCATCTTCAAAGCCGCGAAGCAGCATGACTTTGAGGTTTTCATCTCCCCTCACTATTACTACCCCACCGACTATGGCTGGAAATTTGCCGGAACCCTAGAACAGATGATGATGGAGTCCAAAGAGTTTGTTCGCAGTGGCGCACTAACCCTCGACGGCTTTTCTGGCTCAGGTGCCGACTGGCTTGAGCGCTTCAAGCCCTTCATTGAGGATGGCAAGACGATCGTGGCCAGTCCCCACAAAGTTTATGGACCGCAGAGCAATGACCTCATTTTGCAACTGCGTAAGCGCTCCATCAGCAAAGTAATTCTCCTCGGAATGCTGGCAAATCTCTGTGTCGAATGTCACCTGCGCGAATTGCTTGAACAGGGATTTGAGGTGCTCGTCGTCAAGGATGCAACGGCTGCCCCTCGACATCCGGAGTTGGGTGACGGCTACAAGGCGGCACTGATCAACTTTGGATATCTAGCCAATGCAGTTCTATCCACAGACGACGTTGTAGAGGCTATGGCGTAACGTCAAATTCAAAGGAAATGGAAGTGAAAACCCAATACAACCACGACATTAAAGTAATCCCTAAAGTAGACAGCCCTAGTAGAGCGACAGCCCGATCCATTGCAAATAGAGATGTATTATGGCAATTCTAAAACTTGAAGATGGTACAACTTATACTTCTGTGGATGATATTGCGCGGGAACTGGCTCCCTTAAATGTTCAGCTAAAGTGCTGGTCGATTGGAGACGATCCAGACGTTCAAAATCTACTAGCAAAAGATGCCCTCAGCGATGAAGAGAAGGCACAGGTTCTCGAAGCGTTTGATGGCTACTTTGAACAACTCAAGCAAACAGACGGCTATCAGTCTCGTGACTTAATTGTGCTGCATCCAGAGGTGACAAACCTCAGCACACTACTGGCTAAGTTTGACACAATTCACTACCACACTGACCGTGAAGTCCGCTACATCATTACTGGTGATGGGGTATTTGGCTTTGTGCGTCCTGATGGCACTCAAGTCGAGTTGACGGTGCAAGCAGAGGATTACATCAACCTCCCAGCAAACATTGAACACTGGTTTGAGCTAACGCGATCGCAACGGATTAAAGCTGTGCGCTACTTCACGACGACTGAAGGTTGGGTACCAGAATATACGAATACTGAAAAACGGTTTCAGTCTAATTAGTTTTACAACACTCTTGAAAACAAAACATGGCTCTAGTTCATCAGGAGCTACGGTAAACCCCAGCAGGAACATTCGTGTTGCGTTTGTTTGGCGAGGAAAGGCGTACACAGTTGTCACTCATGGAGATCTTAGGCTAATGACAACCATCCCAATTAATCCCAACGAGTTATCTAACAAGAGAGTGCTGGTAACAGGCGGAACCAAAGGCATGGGCGAAGCGATTGTCAAACGTCTGAGGCAAGCTGGTGCAAAAGTCGTCACAACTGCCCGCTCAAAGCCTGATGAACTTCAATCGCCGGATTTATTTATTGAGTCTGACATCAGCACGCCTGATGGAGTGGAAACAGTCATCAAGGAGGTGTTTGCTCGTCTCGGTGGAGTAGACATCCTGATCAATAATGTGGGTGGTTCTTCAGCACCAAGCGGTGGCGTACTTGCCCTTACTGATGAGGATTGGCAGCAAACATTCAATGCTAATTTATTCTCCGCTGTTCGCTTAGATCGGGCGTTTCTGCCCCAGATGATAGAGCAAGGTTCGGGTGTCATCATCCATATTTCCTCTATCCAGCGCACCCTGCCGCTTTATGATGCAACCTTGGCCTATGCTGCGGCGAAGGCGGCGTTGACGAACTATAGCAAAGGACTCTCAAACGAAGTTGCGCCGAGAGGCGTGCGGGTTAATACGGTTGCTCCCGGTTTCATCGAGACGACAGCCGCTACAGGACTGATCGAGAGATTGGCTGCAAATGCAGGAACGGACTTTGATACTGCAAGACTTGGACTGATGGAGTCCCTTGGAGGAATTCCGATGGGTCGCCCAGGTCGCCCCGAAGAAGTGGCTGAGCTGGTTGCTTTCCTGGTATCCGATCGCGCTTCTTATATCAACGGCGCTGAATATGTTATCGACGGCGGAACCATTCCTACTGTGTGAAACATCGCCTGTCGAAGGTTAAATTCTCGCATTTTCACAATCCGTTGCGGATAACTCTTTCACCCCTCAGTAAAGCTCACATTGTGGAGAAATAGTCATGTTTGCAAACCAAATGAATCAGAACGGTCTTTTGTTACAACCCGGTCAAGGAACTTCCTACTGGGTGCTGGGTGACCTGTATACCTTTAAGACCGTGAGCAAGGATACAAATGGAACTTATTCGCTGATGGAAATGATCGTTTATCCCCAAACTGGCACACCCCCCCACATCCACAGCCGCGAAGATGAATCCTTCTTGGTTCAATCGGGAGAAATTCAGTTTCAAATTGAGGGACAAACCCTTGTGGCAACGCCGGGAACCTTCATCTACTCGCCCAAAGGACAGCGCCATCTGTTTACCAACATCAGCGACCAACCTGCCCAGATGTTGTGCTGGGTAACACCCGCTGGACTGGAGCAGTTTTTCATGGAAATTGGCACTCCGGCTGACGATCCAACGGCACCGCCACCCCCTGTTACGGATGCGGATATCCAAAAAACGATCGCCCTGGCTCCCCAATATGGTCTGACCATTCTTCCTCCAGACTCCGCTATCGATTAAACTCTGCGTGAGAACAGAGGTATAGGAGTAGGCACTTAGATTAGGACAGCGCCTAACCATGCGATGCAGCTAACAAGGTTTGATTCAATTTCAATGTGCTGGGATTAATTATCACCTCACAACAAGGAGCAAAGCACTGTGTTGCAAACAGAGGAAGCGATCGTCATTTCTCAAGGACTCAAGCTTTGGTACAAAGTCTCCGGTACCGGTCCCATTTGTATCATGCCTACTCCAGGCTGGGGACCGAGTTCCGATATGTACTTTCAGACCTTGACCCCGCTCGAAGCGATGTTCACCGTTGTCTATCTCGATACACGCGGCACGGGTCGCTCAGAGCGACCGATGCAAGCGAGTGAATATACATACGATCAGTTTGCTGCTGATGTCGATGCGCTCCGACAACAATTAGGGTGCGATCGCGTCTGGTTAATGGGGCATTCTGAAGCTGGGCGTCATGCGGTCTATTATGCCTTACAGTACCCTGACCATTGTGCTGGACTCATCCTTCTCGACGCAGTAAGCTTCCATGATGAGCAGGCGCGTGCAGATATGGCAGCACGTATGCATGAACACCAGCACGAACCCTGGTTTGACCTCGCCTACCAAGCCTTCACGAGTCAGGAGATGCCAGATTCAGATGCAGCCCTGGCGACGTTGACCCAAACCATCCTGCCATTCTATTACTACGATGTCGCCAATCTCGAACTGAATGCGGTTCACCATGCTGCAACATCAATGTCTGTGGATGCGTTTAAGGGTTCTGCTCAATGCCAATGGAACAAAACCAATCTGATGTCGCGGCTTGGGGAGATCCGTGTTCCGACCTTGGTTGTGGTTGGCAGCCATGACTTTATTTGTTCGCCACTCCATGCCCATCGACTCCATATGGGGATTGCATGCTCTAAGCTCATTCTGATTGAAAAGGCGGGTCATTTTTCCTGGTTTGAACAACCCGATCAGTTTTTCAGCAAAGTGAAAGAAGGGTTAGCCACCGTTCAGTAATACCTTGTATTAATCTGGCTGCTGCCAAAGGCAACCCTAGTGATGTTTTTGCTATTGATACACTCCTTCCAAACGAGTATCTTGTTTACAAACATAGCTAGAGTCTATGTTTGAAACCATTTTGGGCTGTGTTTTTGTCTAAGTCCCGTTAAATTAGAGCTTAACTGGCTAATCTTGACTGGCTTCAACTCGGATGAAATTGAATAATATAGTTCAACTGAGGGTGAAGCATAACTTACCTAATCAGCCAACCATCTCAAACGAAGACCGTTCCGGATTCCTTTGTTGCTCGAACTGTTAAAAAGCGAGGTTCGATCGCTCAATGCTTTCTAGTCGATGGCAAGTTACCTTTGCAAGTAGTTTCCGGCTGACAACTAATAAGGCTCAGGTTCACAAATGAGGTCAGTATGAGTATTAAACTCTCCTTGTATCATTGGCAAACATGGCATTGAAAGCCGCCTTGTATTGCCTAGAAATATAGTTGAGCAACATTTACTGGAAGTCTCCTCTGCAAAACTGAATCCTGCTTACCAACTGTTGTCGGATTCACAACGACAAGAACCCACTTTCAAATCCCGACTGATGGCAGGCTAGAAGCAGGAATTTGCGATCGCTGCTGCCAACAACAAAAGAGCAGAAATAGCTCTAAGGAGATTAGTCCGATGATCAGACTCCTTGTTAACGTTTTAGAGGCGCTATTGAACACGTTTTATCGTCAGCGTCTCTATCCACGATTCTATGTTTTAGAAACTGTTGCTCGTGTTCCCTACTTTGCCTACACCTCGGTTCTCCACCTCTACGAAACAATGGGCTGGTGGCGCAAATCTGATTGGTTGAAAGTTCACTTTGCCGAATCTTGGAACGAACTGCATCACCTGCTGATTTCGGAGTCATTAGGCGGCAATCGCTATTTTATCGATCGCTTTATCGCCCATGCTGGAGCCTTGGTTTACTACTGGATTATCGTTGGAGTCTACATTCTGTCTCCCCGCTCTGCCTATCATTTCATGCAGCTTGTCGAGGAACACGCTTATCACACCTACGACATTTTCCTTCAAGAGCATGGGGAACAACTGAAGCAATTACCTGCACCAGCGATCGCGATCGAATACTATCGAGATGGCGACCTCTACATGTTTGACGAATTTCAAACCTCTCACCCCACTGAGTTCCGCCGTCCCAAAATTGAAAATCTCTACGATGTGTTTGTTGCAGTTCGAGAGGATGAACTTGAACACGTCAAAACAATGATTGCTTGCCAACAACCAGAGGCTCAAGACACGTTTCAAAGCCCTCACGATGCTCACCGCTCGGCTCTACCTGAATCGATTCGGATTGCGATCGATGCCCAGACGAGTGACATCGTTCGAGCGGCAGAGAAAGAGCCAGTTAAACTAATGTAGCCAGTTGGAAAAGTACACGCGATGGCGGCGATTCTTAGCGGACTTTCGCTCAGTAAAGTACGTCCCTATAGCTCTGGATTCTTCATCTTTAGCGATGAGTGCCGTCATCGATTCGACTCAGGGCGCTGATGGAAATTCCAGCCATTCTTAACTTAGTTATCTTCCCTATTCAAAACAGCTTTGAGAGTGAACACTAATCTCAATTGCTTACCTTACGTAGGTTGGACTATGCAAGCAAGATTTGCCACAACAAGTTATCATTTTTTAGCTATAGCACTTGTCATTTCTATG
Organism: Crinalium sp.; assembly: GCA_036703095.1. Classification (GTDB taxonomy): domain Bacteria; phylum Cyanobacteriota; class Cyanobacteriia; order Elainellales; family Elainellaceae; genus DATNPS01. The sequence goes on from DATNPS010000108.1 coordinate 10,579, forward strand.
CTGGCAAATGCTTGTGGGAAGAAAAACCCCTCTGCATCAGCGAGTAAACCTCCACCCGTCTTGGTGGAAGTAGAGCAGGCGAAAGCAGGAGTCTTGGAAGATAGCTCTGAATTTGTCGGGACGCTAGAAGCCAAGCAGCGAGTTATTCTGAAACCGCAAATCGGCGGTCGGATTGTGCAAATTTTGGTGAATCAGGGCGATGTGGTAAGACGCGGGACTCCAATGGTTCAGCTGCGTCCAGAGCAGAATCAGGCATCTGTGAATGCGGCGGTGGCTGGTGTCAATGCCCAACAATCGACTGTCACCAACTCCCAAGCCGCCGTTAAAGCGGCAGAGGCACAAGTGGCACATCAGATATCTGATATTAAGCGCCTAGAAGCCGATGTGCAGAATCAAGATGCTAATCTCAAACTCGCTCAGGTGAACTACCAACGGAGTAAGACGCTGGTGACGCAAGGAGCGTTGGCTCAACAAAGCTTAGACAATGCCACTCAGCAAATCAACAGTGCGATTGCTGCCCGTGATGCCGCCATTCAAGCGCTGGAAGTTGGCAGGAAAGATCTAATCGCCGCTCAAGCTCAGTTAAGAGGGGCTGAGGCGACTGTGGATCAAAATCAATCCCAACTGCAACGCAGCCGATCTGAGTTAGAGGTTGAGGTTCAAAGTTTAGACTACAATCGCGTCCTTGCCCCCATCCAGGGAACGGTGGGAGATATTCCAGTTCGAGTTGGGGATTATGTCAATTTGGGTGATTCTTTAACCAATATTATTCAAAATGATGAACTGGACTTGCGAATTTCAGTTCCTACCGCTCGCTTAGCCCAACTTCGACACGGACTTACCGTACAATTGCTCGATCCTGCTACAGGTAAGCAACTTGCCAACGGCAAAATGCAATTTATTGCACCGCAAGTGAGTACGGGGGAGCAAGCCATCCTTACCAAGGCTCGGTTTCCGAATCAGAATAATGCGTTGCGAGATGGACAGTTTGTCCGCGCCAGAGTCATTTGGAGCCAGCGCCCAGGCATCTTGGTGCCAACGGTGGCTGTCAAGCCTGTGGGTGCCCAAGCATTTGTCTTTGTAGCCCAAACCAAGACTGAGAATGGACAAACACGCCAGGTAGCGCGGCAAAAACCTGTGAAATTAGGCGTCACGCAAGGTCAGAACTATCAAGTGATTTCAGGGATTAATCAAGCTGACAAGTTGATTGTTTCTGGGATTCAGAGTTTAACCGATGGCGCGGCAATTAAAAGCGCCACCTCGAAGACTACCGCTTTTGTCAAAAGCAACTAATTTCAGAGCTTTTCGCTCTTGTCTCGCTTGTCCCCCTATCTACTACCTTTGACAGCAACTTGTTCTGAGAGGATGTCTGAAAAGTCATAATCGAGACGCATAGACGGTGAAGATCCCCCTTGCATCCCCTTAAAAAGGGGGACTTTGAGAAACTTCTCCCCCCTTAAAAAGGGGGGCTGGGGGGATCGAAGCAACTTGTGACACTTCTCAGAAATTCTCTGAGTCCCTATTATTTCCTGAAGCATCTATGCTACTGAATATTTCCAGTACCTTCATCAAGCGACCGGTTTTAACGACGGTTTGCACCATCTTGATCGTGCTACTTGGAGGGATTTGCATTCCGCTATTGCCCCTAGCTAAGCTGCCAGAACTGGCGTTAAAACAGGTTACGGTCACGGCAAATTATCTAGGCACAGATGCAAAAACGGCGGAAGAAAACGTCACGACTGTATTAGAAAAGCAAATTAACGGTACAGAACAAATCGTTTACATGTCCTCACAGACGACAAACAATGGGGACACTACGATTAATATCTCTTTCCCAACAGAAATTGACCGTAACTCGGCGCAGGTATTGGTTCAGAATAGTGCAGCGATCGCCAATGCTCAACTCCCTGTAGAAGTGACTCGGACTGGAGTCATTACCCAGAAACAGTCTCCCACAATTACTCTTGCCTACGCGATCGCTTCGGAAAAAGATGCACAGGGCAAATTCTTATACGACAACGTATTCTTAAGCAACTATGTCGATCGCTTTATCTTAGATGAGATTAAACGAATTGAGGGCGTTGGCTTTGCCCGGATTGTAGGAGAACGCAAGTATGCCATGCGAATCTGGCTCGATCCAAATGCCTTGGCAGCGAGAAACGTGACGGCGCAAGATGTCGTTAATACAATTTCCGAGCAAAATATTCAGGTTGGGGCAGGACGCATCGGGCAGCAACCTACTCCTGATGACCAGCAATTTGAAATTGCCTTGAGGGCAGCCGGTCGATTCACAACACCCCAAGAGGCAGAGAACTTGGTGGTGAAGTCGGGCAGCGACGGCACGCTGATTCGGGTTGGAGATGTGGGACGGGCAGAAGTCGGCGCACAAGATTACAGCACGACCAATGTGTTCGACAACTCGCCTGCGGTAGCACTGCTTGTTTATCAGCTTCCCGGCACCAATGCTTGGGATACAGGGGCACAGGTTAAAGCCAAAATGACCCAATTGGAAAAGGCATTTCCACCAGGGGTAAAAGCAACTATCGCTCTCGACAATACTGAGTTTGTGGCTGCCTCACTAGATGAAGCATTTAAGACCCTGACGGAAGCAATATTGCTGGTATTTTTGGTAATTTTTCTGTTTTTACAGGACTGGCGCACCACGATTATTCCGGCACTTGCCATTCCCGTTTCTCTGATTGGCACAATGGCGTTTGCCTTAGCATTTAAGTTTAGCCTCAATCAGTTAACACTGTTCGGTGTAATTCTGGCAACAGGTCTGGTCGTGGATGACGGGATTATTGTAGTGGAGGCAATCTCAGCGAAACTGTCGCAAGGAATGCGACCGATGCAAGCCGCCCTCGATGCGATGGAGGAACTGACCTCAGCAATCATCGCCACCTCATTGGTGCTAATGGCAGTATTCATCCCCGTTTCCTTCTTTCCCGGCACAACTGGCATTGTCTACAAACAATTTGCGCTGATCATTGCCTTTTCGATCGCCATTTCCACCTTTAATGCCATCAGCTTCTCTCCCAGTATGGGCGCAATCCTGATGCGTGCCCCACGAGAAGCTCACGGCCCAATCGCCATCTTGTTTCGGGCGTTTAATCGGGGGTTCGATGCCCTGAAATATTTGTATACGCGATCAATTGAGTTCTTGATGCGGATACGCCTGCTGGTGCTTGTAGTCTTCATCGGTGGTTTGGTTGCCTCCGGCTGGATTTACACAACCACACCGCAAGGATTTATCCCAGAAGAAGATCAGGGATACTTTTTCGTCATTGCTGAAGGCCCGGCTGGGGTATCCCTCAACTACACCGATAAAATTGTCGAGCAAGTTGAAGAAAAAATTCTCCAATTTCCTGATGTCGAACATATCAACGGGTTAGGGGGGTTTGGGTTTGAAGGAAATGCCAGTAACAAGGCGCTCTTTTTCGTGAAGTTGAAACCCTGGGAAGAGCGAGAAGGAGCAGATAAGTCTGTCTTTGGCATTACCAAAGCGGTTAACCGCGAGTTATCGTCTACCATATCGGGAGCACGGTTAGTAGCTGTGAATGCACCACCCGTCGATGGATTGGGCAGCACAGGGGGGTTAGAGTTTTATGTTCAAAACCGAGCTGCCTTGCCGATGGAAACATTGATTAGCAATACCCAGGAGTTTATCAATAAAGCACGACAGCGCCCAGAACTCACTGGTGTCTTTACCCAATTCACGACGGGTTCACCCTTGATGCAAGTCTCGATTGACCGCAACCAGGCGAAGGCGCAAAAAATTGCGATCAACGACATCTTCAGTACGATGCAGACTTACTTAGGAGCCAATTATGTCAATCAGTACGTGTTAGGCGGGCAACTTTACCGAGTTTACGCGCAGGCTAAGGGGGAATTTCGCTCCAATCCATCTGATATTAGTCGGCTGTATGTGCGATCGCGAGATGGCAAAATGGTGCAACTCAGTAATCTAGTGCGGACGGAACAACTCACCTATCCGCCAATTGTGACGCACTACAATATCTACCCAGCGATCAAAGTTCAGGCATCTCCAGCAGCGGGCTATAGTACGGGGCAAGCGATCCAGGCAATAGAAGAAGTCGCTGCACAAGTACTGCAGCCAGGATTTGGTTATGAGTGGACGGGAACGGCGTTTCAGGAACGGTCTTCCGGTGGTGCGGCACCGATTATCTTTGGTCTGGCGTTTGTTATCGTATTCCTCGTGCTAGCGGCGCAATACGAGAGTTATATCGACCCCACCGTCATCATGATTACCGTACCGCTAGCGATTTTGGGAGCGCTGGGAGCCGTGGTGTTTCGTGCCAATGTACTACAGACTGGCGGTGTCTGGCCCGTTGTCAACAATAATATCTATGCTCAGGTAGCCCTAGTAATGCTGATTGGTTTGGCAAGTAAAAACGCCATTTTGATTGTGGAATTTGCTAATCAGTCTCGTGAACTGGGAATGAGCATTGTTCAGGCGGCAATCCGGGCAGCCGAGGAGCGGTTACGACCGATTTTGATGACAGCCTTTGCTGGTTTGCTGGGGTTCTGGCCCCTAGTCATTGCTAAGGGTGCAGGCGCGATGAGTCGTTGGTCGTTAGGAACCGCCTTGTTTGGTGGCTACCTGATTTCAACGGTACTGAGTCTGTTCTTAGTACCAATTCTGTACGTAGTGATTAAGCAGTTAGAAGAACAATTTTTGAAACCCCATAAACCTGGTGGAGGAAGCGCTTCTGGAAACGCTAGCCAACCTGAATCACCTCAAGTTCCAGAGGGGCAAGTCGAGGGGTCTATTCCAGCCTTTAGAGCTTCTTCACAGCCTGAGTGATACAATTTTGGATTTTAGATTTTGGATTTTGAAACCTCTACTTTTAGGGGGTTACAAAATTTCAAATGTAGCAAGCTTATACCCAAATGAGATGAGTCGTTTTAAGAGGATTACTAACATGTTTAAAGGATTGTTTAAAAAGTGGACGTTTGACGATTGGATGAACCATATCCTGTTTATCCCTGCCGTTGTTTTTCTTATTTACTCCTTCTTCTTTCACGGATAGCCCCGTTTTGAGCTAGGGAAGAGGGCATTTGTAATCTTTTGATGGGAAGGAAATAATTTCTGTCTCACCAATAACCAACAACAAACAACAAATAACTACTTACATCGTTTGAGGAGAAAGTTTTGATGACAACGAACCAAGAAGAAGACTACGTTCAACTGCGCGATCGCATTACCGAATT
>DATNPS010000112.1:0-27079 GCA_036703095.1 Crinalium sp.
GACTTCCGTATCCGTAGCGTCCAATCGTCCGTAAGCAATATTGTCACGCACGGTTGTACCAAATACATAAACATCTTGACTCACAACTGCAATGCGACTGCGCCATGAATGCAGATTCAGGCTGGGCAGGGATTGCCCATCGGCATAGATTGTGCCTGATGTGGGATCGTAAAATCGACAAATTAAGTTAATTAGCGTTGACTTTCCAGCTCCGGATGGCCCTACCAGAGCGGTCGTTTTACCTTGAGGAATCGCGATCGAAATCGACTGTAGAGCAGGCTTATCAGAGCGGTTATAGTGAAAACCAACATCATCTAGCCGAATTTCGCGCTGGAGCTGTTGATGGGCGATCGCCCCCGATTTGATATACGGCTTATCACTCTTGTCGAGCAAATACAGAACTTCATCCACAGACGTTGATAACGACACTAAACCGACACGAGCCTGATTTAACTGTTTTACTCTAGGCTGCAAGCGATACAAAATAAAAATGAAGGTTAGCAGCGTAGGAAGTGTTGTTTGATCTTGATAAAGCGCGGCTAGAAAAATACACAGCAACAGGATCGTAGATAAAATTTCAGCCACTGGATTGACCAATCCAGACAGCATATCGAGCTTTAAGAACGTACTGCACACCTGATTAGAAGTGTGGTCGAATCGTTCTTGCTCATAGGCTTCTCGCCCAAAGGTGCGAATTACTCTCATGCCGCCAAAGCCTTCCCACATTCGGCTCGACAGCATTGCATTCGCTTGAACGGCTTGCTGTCCCAACTGTTTGACCTGCCGGGTGAGTAGCTGAATCACCAGAGAAATTAACAGCATCAGCACCGAAACCAATAGCGTCATCTGCCATGAAATCAGAATGAGCAGAACAACAAATACAGAAACAGTACAAATCCCGATAATCAAATTTACGAGAACGGTGAGAGCCTGCCCCGCTTGCCAGGTTTCGGTCGCCAGAGTATTCATCAACACCCCAGATTCATGACGCTCCAAAAACTCGTAGCCAATGTGCAAGAGTTGATCAAAAATACCTGACCTGAGCCGATGAGTAATGCGCGACTTCAACCAGGAGAACAAAATGGAGTTGCTATAGGAAATTGCATTTTTAAGAAAAATGCTGATAAAGATGAGCAACGCCACGAGTATAAGGCGATTATCAGACGGGAAAAGAGCTAAAAACCGATTAATAGACTCGATTAAGACATTATTGCCTTTGAATGAAAAATCAGTACCATTCAAGCTTTGCAAGAGTGGAATAAACAAGCTAATGCCAAATCCTTCAAAAAAGGATGACAAAATCCCCAAAACAACAATGCTTGGAACGCCCCAGGGATAAAGCTTTAACAGCGGCAATAGGGATCGAATTATCCTGACGTCTTTAATCATGAATGTCCTGGATTGAAAGTCTTGTTACTTGATTCCAGCGCTGGGAGCGGATCTTTTCATACAGTCCTTTTGATTCCATGCGAAACTGCACCACTCGACGGTGTAATTCCATCAGCGTGATCGGTCGGCGGGTAGGGTTAAGCTGCTGTTTAAACTGCAACCAGGAGCGGCGATCGGGCCAAACATACATCGCCATTGGCTGTGCCGCAAATTTCACCAAACTTTTCATAAATCGCTCATACAGTTGAGTATTGAGCAAGTGAATCCAGTCTGTTTTAGCAGCACGATAGAGCCACAGCAAGGTATGTCTGTGGTTTCCAGCTCGCCAGCTTTGAGTGGCCAGATAACTATAGAAGTTGCTGGTAGACCATCGGTAGACTTGAGACGGAATTTTAGGATACCTGGCTTGAACTTCTTCCAGAATCAGTAGATGACCCTTTTCCATCGATTGATAGTTATTTGACATGCTGCCCAGCACTTTGCGATAGCCGACCAGCAGTTCAGGCACTACTCGAAACTGATAGTGTTCCGCAATTCTTAAATACAAATCACGATCTTCACAGCCTTGCGCATTCAATCTGACATGATCGCAGTTGTAATATCCCACTTTCTCGAAACAACAGCGACGAATCAGGGGGACACTCGCATTACCTAAAAAATTAGTGTATACCAACGGCAAAAATACATCGCCTTCTAATGAAAAATGATTAGCGCGTCCGGTCAGTTCACCCTCTTCATTAATGTCGGCTGACCAGGCATATACCAATCCCACAGACGGATCAGCATTCAACACACACTGCACCTGTTTCTCCAGTTTCTGTGGAAACCAGATGTCATCTGCATCCACTGGCGCAATATATTCTCCGCACGATTTTTGAATCGCTAAATTGCGAGCGGCTGCAACACCTGCGTTGGTCTGTTGAATCAGCGAAACGCGTTTATCTTTTTCTACAAACGAACGAATAATATCTGGAGTGCGATCGCTCGATCCATCATCCACCACCAGCACTTCAATAGCGGTATAGGTTTGGTCGAGAACGGATTCTAGCGTGGCTGCAATGTATTTTTCTGCATTATAGGCGGGGACAATAACTGAGACCAAAGGCTTTGGCAAATCCATAGCACCAGCACTGACTAAGAGGAGTTATCTCTGCACCGTTTCATCTAAATTCTCTAGAAAAGTAATTTTAGATGAAACATTTTGTTTCAATTCACGTTTCTCAGCTCTGTTGCAATGATCCGGACTAGACGCATTAAATCCTCACTTAGATAGAATTTCGAGCGATTTATCAACAAGTTTCATAATGCACAGATATCGATTGCGGGTTTTGTGTGCCCGATGGGTCGCAAAAGCTGGGTTTTGCATACACAACAAGCCGACAAAATCGAGTTATGGAAAGTTCCGTTGCAGGAGTGTGCATCTCACACATTATTTGGGATTGTTCTACAACTGTTAGTTTTGCGTAATTACAGGGAATTTTGACTTAAATAATATCCCATAGGTCTAGAAAGGCGGCATGGCAAAGGTCACTCTTACGCACTGGTTATCTCGTCTGCAAGTCGGGCAAAAAATCGGCTTGGGATACGCTCTTGCTTTAGGAATTGCCGTATCAGGAACGATCGCAGGATTTGGACTGGGTAATTATCATATTCAGCAATCGACTCAACGAGAAGAATCGATTCGCAATGAAGTAGAACTGCTTCACCGCTTACAGACTGGTATTCTTCAGGTTCGTACTCATCAGCAACAGCTAATTCCTCTGTCTCAACATCCAGAAGAGTTTGCAGCAGAATACGCTCATATTCTTAGACATCAACATGAGCTTGAAAATACCTGGAGTGAGCTAAGGAGCTTTCTGAAACCGATACCCGATTCAGTTAATGCACCTGATAACAAGCGTTCGAGTGACCTATCCACATTCATTCAAACCTATGATGGGGTTCCAGAAAGATATCTTGGCGAACTCAACGTTCTGGTTCAGCAAATTCAGACCTTAAATCTCCAATCACCCGCTGACGTAAAGCAAGCGCAGGCTATCCTGCTACAGTTTACCAACAGCACTCTGGCTCTCAAATATGACGAAATTTCCGATGACTTAATTGAACTGATCGAACAGTCTTATCATGACGCTGGTAATGCAGAACAAGAATTTCGGGAGGCAGGCTATGTCGCCCAAAAAATTGTGGCTGTCAGTATTGGTTTATCGATTGCGATCGCCATTCTGTTTGCCATCTTTACCAGTCGTGCGATCGCCCAACCGATTCGATCGCTCACTCGCATCGCGCAACGCTCGACGAAAGAATCTAACTTTGATCTGCAAGCCCCGATTGACAGCGAAGATGAAATTGGAATTCTAGCCGATGCGTTTAATCAGCTCATTCAGTCTGTCAAACAACTGCTCGAAGAACAGCAAATCGCCCATCAACAGTTGACCACTTACAGTCAAACCTTAGAACAAAAAGTAGAGGAGCGTACCCAGGAGCTGAGCGATAACAATGAGCGCTTGCAAGAGTTAGTCAGCCAGTTGCGCCAGACCCAAATTCAAATGGTGCACAGCGAAAAAATGTCTAGCCTGGGGCAACTGGTGGCAGGAGTTGCGCATGAAATCAACAATCCGGTTAACTTCATTCATGGCAACCTGGCGCACATTCAGGAATATGCCTATAACCTGATGAGCTTCGTGCAGCTTTATCAGAAATACTATCCTACTCCGATCGCCGAAATTGCAGCCGAAGCCGACGAGATCGATCTGGAGTTTTTACAGGATGATTTGCCTAAACTTTTAAACTCCATGCGCATGGGAACCGATCGCATCCGCAAGATTGTGCTATCGCTGCGTCACTTTTCACGGATGGATGAGTCTAAATACAGAGCAGTCGATATCCACGAAGGCATCGACAGTACGCTGTTGATTCTGCAATATCGGTTGAAGGCTAAACCGGAGTGTCCCGGCATTGAAATCGTTCGTGATTATGGCGATTTGCCGCCCGTTGAGTGTTACGCCGGACAGCTGAACCAGGCCGTGATGAATATTGTTGTGAATGCGATTGATGCGCTGGAAGAAGCGAACGCCAAGCGGACGTATCAAGACATTCAGGCAAATCCCAGCCGGATTACGATTCGGACAGCCATTGTGAATGAACGCTGGGTTGAAATTGCGATCGCCGACAATGGCCCCGGCATCCCAGAAGCCGTTCTGCAAAAGATTTTTGACCCATTCTTTACTACTAAACCTGTGGGCAAGGGAACCGGGATGGGCATGTCTATCTGCCATCAGATCATCACCGAAAAGCATGGTGGCAAGCTGGATTGCTTTTCTAATCCCGGTGAGGGTGCCGAGTTTGTACTGCAAATTCCGATTCAGCAGGATGCTTGTGAAATCGTGCGAGTGTAGTCGTAAATTCGACGAATGCTCCAAAAAAGTGCCCCGCGCGACGCGTGGGGCACTTTTTTGAGCCATTGCAGCCGCCCAACGAGCGGTTGAAATGGCGCTAACCGAATTCACGTTCTATTGCACCTGAGCCTCTAAGCGTTCAGTCTTGGGCTGCACGATGTAATAGCTGGCAACCAGCGCAATCATCAACCACCAGAGGGTGCTGACTTGAGGACGGTACCACACGGTATCCACCATGCCATGACTCAAAACGCCAAACATGCTGGCGATCGCCGCCATCAACCAAAATCCTTCTCGGCTGCCAACCTGACGCAACTGCTGAATGCGCGTCCAGCCCAGGTTAAAGGTAACGAGCAGTAGCCAGAGAAAACAGCTAAAGCCGATAATGCCCGTCTCGACTAAAATTTCCAGGAAAATCGAGTAGGCACTCAGGGCCGTGAATCCAGTGCGCTGATAGCGCGGGTAAACGTGGTTGAAGGCGACGTTACCAGGGCCAATGCCCAGGATGGGGCGATCGCGAATCATCTCCTGCACCGCCGCCCAAACATTCAGTCGGAAGTTGTTGCTGCTGTCATCCCGTCCGGCAAAGATACTGGACGCGCGATCGCGCAGAGGCTCCACAAACATCACGGCCAGCACTACAAACGCGGCGGATGCGCCCAGGACAATTGGCAGTGCCCAGGTGCGCCAGAAGCGGGGCAAATACACGCTCCACCAGTGCACCAGCAACAGCAGCATGACAAAACCCGACACCACGAACCCAATCCATCCGCCTCGGCTAAAGGTGAGAATCAGACAGGCCGCATTCACGATGAACATCACCAATCCCAGCAGTTTCGCCATCCAATGCTTCCAGGCAAAAATCGCCGCACTACTAAAAATAACCGCTGGCACCAGGTACGACGCCAGCAGGTTAGGGTTGCCCAGGTAGCTATATACCCGTGTTGTGCCTGCCAGAGCAGATTCGGGATCAACCCAGGTGGCTAATGCATCCGCGCCAAAAAACCATTGACGCAAGCCCACCACGCTGACCAGAACAGCCACATGCAGGTAAGTGGTAATCAGGAAAGAGCGAATTCGGGGCGATCGCAGCACCCGCGCCAGCAACGCAAACAGAAACAAATTCAGCGTCAGCTTCAACAATCCCACCAGTGCCGCCATTTTGACCGGAGAAAGGGCCACCGCCACAAATGAAATGCTCCAATACAGCAGCACCAGCAGATGAATCGGCGTGAAACCCGTTTCCCCTTCGTCAGTCAGCGTTAGCAGCAGCCAGTATCCTGCACAGGCCACCAGCATCAACCCAATCAGGGCGGTAGACGAAAAGGGAGCTAGTCCAAACAAAAGAACAACCAGCAGCCCCCCAATTTCATCAGCCCACTGCATCAGCCAGCTACTGCGTCGCCAGTCTTTGAGCGCGCCAATCAGTCGATGCAGGTAGCTAGATTTCCCCCATTCCTGCGGGGAGAAATTCATCAGGGTGAGCTGTCGCCAAACAGAATACATAAGATCCCTAAACGGTGTGGACTGGTCAAATCGAGGTTTTGGAAAACGGACAGACAGCGCTGCTGCGCGCTCCGCTTCCCAAAATTCGGTTTAGTTAATTTGCGATCCTAAGTCATTAAACCTCAATCCGGAAACCAGGCAAAGCGTAGGGTATCCACCTGAAGCATCGGTACAGCAAATTGAACCGCCGAGACGGCGGTATTACAGAGCGAGGAGCACGTCGGCGACGTGTTTCTCGCTCTTGTTTTGGGAAATTGCATAGGTCGCGATCGCCTAGAGATAAAAGACGATGTCACGAGAAATTTCATTCAGAATTCACGGTTGAGGACACATTTGATGAGAGGAGGTGGAACAATTGAAAGCAATTCCAGCAGGTTAGAGCTGGAAGCGATAGGAGTGTCATGGGTTCCGTACTGAAATATTGGAGATTAGTTCGAATCGGCGCGACGGGAAGACGACAGGTTGAGGAGGTTGCCCCGGCCAAAGCGTTTTTTCAGCAGCAGTTTCCCGACCTGGCAGGTCAGCCAGATATCCCCGATGCCACTGTGCAGCGGCATCTCTGGCAGTTGATTCAAGATTCGTTGCAGCAGGGGCAAGAGGCCACAAGCCAACGACAACAGGCGGAACTATGCCTGCGCTGCTATATCTCCAACCAAGTTGAGCAAGTTTGCTTACAGTTAGAAGCTCAGTTTGGCAGCGAGCATGGATTTACCCGCCACGACCTGTTTCCCTTTGTGTTAGACGACACACTGGATTACAGCCAGCGGACGGGCAAACCCGCTAAACCCGGTTCACCGTCCTATCGATCGCTTGCCACAGAAGTACTAGAAAGTTTCGATCCGGCTAAAGCGGGGCTAAGCACCTGGGTTACGCGGTTGGTGCGCCATCATAAAGAACTCAACGCCTTTTTATTAGAACGAGGGGTTTACCTCGTCAGCGATTGGGCGATTTTGAACGACACCACCCCAAAACAGCTTCAGCGTATTCTGGCCGAATTTCATTCCCTCTCTCCAGCGGAGATTCAAACGGCGATCGCACTGCTGCAAAGCTATCACCAGATCTACCGTCAAGACCGCTTAAAGCAACGGCAATCGGGGGGCAAGGGCCAATGTGCCCCTCCCACCACAGAACAACTTCAACGCATCGCTCAGATTTTACGGGAAACGGCATCGATGAACTGGAGTCCAGAAACCACCATGAGTCAACTCCAAACTCTAGCCACTCAATTACGGCAATACCGGATTTATGTCAGAGGCGGAGCTGCACCTGTCGAGTCGCTGGATCAACCCGAAAACCAATCTCTGGCGGTTGAAGTGCAGTCCGCTCAGCAGGATGACGGACAGGACGAGCAAAACGAATTTCTGGCCTTTTACCGAACTCTGTTTTTGCAATGCCTGGATCAAACGCTGGAACAAGTGACGGGCGATCGCCTCTCCCTCCTTCAGCGCAAGAAACCAGAAACTGCCCAGCAATTCTTTTTAGCGCTGCAACTGTTTCACTGCCGGGGCCAATCGATGGGTGACATTGCCAATCAGGTTGGCTTACAGGCGCAATATCAGGTGACTCGCCTGCTCAAACTGAAAGAATTCCGAACCGACGTGCGCCAACAGCTTTTGCTGAACTTGCGCGATCGCATCCTTGAAAAAGCCAAAGACTACGCTGATCCCAGCCGTCTCCAGACTCTAGACCAGCAGATTGAAACGGCCCTTGACGAACAAATTTCGACGGTTATGCAACAGGCTGAGGCCGAAGCCAGCATCGCCAAAAATCGCCCCCTGGGCAGTCTGTTTGCCCGCAGGCTGTGCCACTACTTGGATACTAGGAGCGCCACCTCATGACTTACTCTTCCGTTGATTCCAATTTGTTGTTCGATAGCGAATCCTTACCCATTCAGAGCATTTCCCTGTCTGCGGCACAGATTGAACGGGCAATTCAACTCAGCCAATTGGCCACCGATGAAGCCGCTCAATGGCAGACCTACCTCAACACCTTGGGTCTGCTGGGCTTCCAGGACTGGCTCAGCGAACGGGCACCCGATCTCTCAATTCCCTTCCCCATCGCTGCCCAACTGTCTGGAACCACCTACACCCTGGAGGTCGGCGCATTCAAACTCTGCCTGATCGTTATGGGCAACCTCTCGGATACAGTAGTTTCAGTTCCCGTAGAGGCGATCGCCTCCTCCACTCAAGCCGCTCACCTGTACGTCATTCTGGAAGTTCAGGAAGAACAGGAGCAAATGTCTGTAAAAGCCTGCCTCCGCGCCGATCGCCTCACGCAACAGCAACAGACCCATCCCCTCCAGCCCGACTCAGACGGCACCTATTCCCTGCCGCTCGACTGGTTCGAGTCCGAACCCGACAATCTCCTTCTATATCTGCGCTGCCTCGAACCCGGCACCCTCCCCCTCGGCATCACAGCCTCTACTCCCCAAACCACCGTACAACCCACTCCCGAACTTTCCTCCACCGCTTCCCCATCTCCCGCATCCTCCCCATCTCCCCTACCTTCCCCATCCTCCCAATCTCCCACCACTTCCCTGATCAACGCCGCCCTCTGGCTCCGCGACCAACTCGACACCGTTGCCCAGGAGCTATCCTGGGTACTCCTCCCACCGCCAGTCGCCTCGGCCATGCGCTCTGCCCCTACCGCCAGTGCAGACACCACCACCGATCGCTTTGAGCAAATGGTGAGAGAGCTGAATCGGGCTGGATTAGATCTGCCACCCCATGCGAGAGGGGCCTTTCGTGACCTCCAGTGGGGCAGCATCACCGTCCGCCTGTATGCCATCATCTGGGCCTTACCGCTAGCCGACGATCAGCCAGAGTGGACGTTACTCACGGTGATTGGCACACCATCGGGCGATCGCGTTCCAACCGGAACCCGGCTACAAATTCAAGACCAGGATCAGGTCTTAGTTGAACGCACGGCAACTAGCACAACTCAGGATGCCTACCTCTACGGACGCGTCATCGGCACCTGGAGCGAGCAGTTCTGGGTCACCGTAGATATGGCCAATGGCGCTACGATCACGCTACCAGCCTTTAGCTTTGATCCTGAGGCGTGAGTCAGGAGCCAGGAGTCAGAAGTCAGGAGTCAGGAGTCAGGAGATGGGAGGAGAGAAGGAGGCCAAGGGAGACATGAAATTCCGGCTAAAAGTTCAGCAAATCGAGCAAGTCTGCCTCTTCGAGTTGTCCTGGGGACAGGGGCAACAGCTTTCGGCTACCGTGTCGTATCCAGCGACGCTCAATGCTCTATTTCAGAACTGGCAGCAGGTTTATTTGCAGTTTTACAAAACGGCGTCGATGGCGATCGCCCCTTCTCCTGCTCACGACACGCATGAGTCACTACGGGGACGCGCGGCGGAAAGCGGTGGCATCTCCTCGGCTCCGGTGGATTGGCACGCGCGGTTAGTAGAAGCAGAGGCGAAGCTGCTGTATGAATTTCATCGCTGGTTGCGGAGTGGGGAATTATTTGAAATTCGCGCGCAAATCGCTAAAGCCAGTCAGGCAGAGGGGCGTTCCGAATCGCTACAGGATCACTCCGTCCAGCTTTTTCTGACCTGCACGCCGCTCAGTCTGGCGCGTCTGCCGTGGGAAGCCTGGGAGATTGGCACTGAGTTTGCGGCCAGCGGCAAAATCCGGATTGTGCGATCGCCCACCAACATTCGCGCTGCCACCAGTTCCCAAACGCGATCGCCTCGCAGTCGTGCCCGTATTTTGGCGATTCTGGGAGACGATACCGGACTGAATTTCCAGACGGATAAAGCATCGGTACAAGCTCTATCGCGCATCGCTGAGATTCGCTTTATCGGATGGCAACCGGAACAGTCTGCCGCTGAGCTAAAACAGCAGATTGGGGATGCGATCGCCGATGAGACGGGATGGGATGTCCTGTTTTTTGCGGGTCACAGTAACGAATCAGACATTACCGGAGGAGAACTGGCGATCGCGCCTGGTGTCTCTATGACGATCCACGAACTCGCGCCAAAACTGACGATTGCGAAAGAGCGAGGGCTCCAGTTTGCGATCTTTAACTCCTGTAGCGGTTTGAATATTGCCGAATCGCTGATTGACCTGGGGTTGAGTCAGGTCGCCGTGATGCGGGAACCGATTCATAACCGTGTTGCAGAAGAATTTTTACTGCAATTTTTACAGACGCTGGCCGCCCACAAAGACGCGCAGGAAGCCCTGCTGGCCGCCTGCCAATTTCTCAAATTAGAAAAAAACGTTACCTATCCCTCGGCTTACCTGATCCCGTCTCTGTTCTCTCATCCCAGCGCGATTCCCTTTCGGATTCAGCCGTCTGGCTGGAAACAGCAACTCCAGCAGTGGATGCCGACCAAAGTAGAGGCGATCGCCCTTATCGTTTTCCTGACACTCGCCTGGATGCCACAGGTTCAGGACTTTTTGCTGGGGCAACGTCTGTTGATTCAGTCCAGGTATCGGGAGCTAACGGCTCAGTTACCACCCTCTGGCCCGCCGCCCGTTGCGCTAGTGCAAATTGACGATAAATCCATTCGACTGTCGGGCATGTCACAGCCTCGCCCGATCGACCGCAGCTATCTAGCGAGTCTAGTAAGCCAGTTATCCAGTCTCAATGCGAAAGTCGTTGGGATTGATTATCTGCTCGATCGCCAGCAAGCCGGAAACGACCCGATCCTGGGCCATGCCGTTCGAGAAGCCGTTAAACAACGTAACACCTGGTTTGTCTTTGGTGCCCTCTACACATCCGGAGGCGAGGTTAGCGTTGGTGAAGCAACAGGTATTGCCGATCGCAATTGGAGTTTGCAGGGGTATATCAATTCTGACGCTGGTCAGATGATGCTGCCTGAGCCAACGGATGATTGCATTCAAGACTGCCCCTTTGCCTATTTGCTCAGCATGGTCAAAACTGCAAATCGCGTTTTACCTGCGGCAAACCTACCTCAACCCCAGCTAACCAACTCAACAGATTTGCGGACTCAATTGGTTAACCAGGTCAATACAGTTCAGCAAAACGACCTTGAGCGGTTAGAGCGATCGCGTTTCAGTCCGCTTACCGTTTGGGCTGAAACAAACCTCAAGCAAACCTGGCTACATCCCATTATTGATTTTTCGATTCCACCCGATCGCGTTTATGACCGTATTGCCGCCTGGGGTTTGCTAGATACCAGATTCACGTCTAACTTTTCTCATGTATCTAACCAAATTGTGATCATCGCACCCGGTGGATACAGCGAAGCGGGCGTCGATCAGCGGTCTGATAATTTCCCCCTTCCGCCAGCGATGGCCTATTGGCGTAGTCAAACTCGCTCCCTTACCTCTGATTCAGAGACACCCCTTAACGCATCCAAATATGCTGATGATTTGGCCGGAGCAGAATCTCACGCGTATATGATCTATCAGCTTCTCAATCATCGGGTCGTGGTACCCATCCCAGACCTGTGGCTAATCGGGGTCGTTGCCATCTTGGGCAAAGGCACTTATTTAATGCTCAAACGTCAACCCAATCAGCGCCAATGGCTTGATAAGCATCGCTTCAAAGCCATTGGCTGGCTAGCAGGTGGAACACTCCTGTATGGTCTGTTAGGACTACAGCTTTATATCTCTGCCGCTGTTTTATTGCCCTGGCTTTTGCCGTCTGCAATGGCCTGGGTGTATGTTTTTTCTGTATTCAAGAGACGATCACATGCTGCGAATTAGTCAACTATTATTTCCCCTTGCCACCGTCGGACTCGCGATCGCCCCCATTGCGCTACCTGCGATCGCCTCTCTCCAGCCCGTTCAATCCGCCCGAACCGACGCACCCATTCAAGATTTAGTAACCTCTCTCAAGCGAGATGAGCCACCCTTGGGATCACGCGGCGTCATCTGCCCCATCAGTCCAGGATTATTGGGAGATACAGACGTGGTTTGGAGCGATCGCCCCATCTTTCTCTGGCAAGGCCACGCTACCCAAATTGCCCTGCGCACTTTGACCGGACAGGAAACGCTGTGGCAACAGGCGCTCACTGAAACTAACCAAAGCGCGACCTACAGCGGCGCACCGCTCCAACCCGGCCAACTGTACGAATGGGAACTGGTCGATGGCACGGATAGCCGCGACTATGTTTTTCAAGTTATGGAACCGAGCGATCGCGATCGCATATCTGGCGAACTTCAAACCCTTGAAACTCGCTTGAAAGATAGTGGAGCCTCAGAAGAAGCGATCGCCATCGAACAGGCTCGCTACTTCGCTCAACAGGGACTATGGTCTGACGTCATGCAAACGCTACAGTCTGTAGATGCTCCCTCCGCCGAGCTAACCCAAACTGTAGCCGAAATGACCCGCTACCTTTGCGGCACAACGAGCAATCCTTGATTTAAATTGTGTTTGCAGGTAGGCCGTGCGATGCACGACCTACCTAATTTTCTAAATCATCGCCTGCGCTGGATTGGGCCGAGCGCCCGCCTGAAACCGATTCCACGACTCCCGCAAAAATGTTGGAGCACGATATCTGCCGTCATAAGCCACAATCACATTGGTGAGCTGCCGACCGGGCTGCATCAAAATTTGGCCTTGATGAGCCAACGCTGACGACGAACCACCGTCTAAATTCATTGCCTCACTGCATCCCAAAGCTCGCATCACCCAGGCTTCATGAGATAGCGACAAATGCCTCAAAAACGTCACCAGAATCAACTGCCGACCGCTAGCCGGAAACCCGATCGCCGCTCTGGGCGCTACTCCTAACACACTGGGATCGCGAAACCCTTCAGAACGGGGCGCGAGCCAGATATGGCCCTGTCGCAGTAACCGGGGGCCACTCGTGAGGGAAAACCAATGTTCCTCCCATGCAGGCCGACCATCAACCCGTGCCGTCACCAATTCCGGACGGTTGCCTGCCCGCAATCCCAACGTAGTGCCGTAATTCTCATTAGGGCTGTAGCGCAAAAATTGACCACCCGATACCAGATTTCCCATCACCCGCTGCTCGGCATCAAGGCTAAAAAACGTCCCATTGGCAACGATCGCCGCATGATAGCGAGCTACCATCTGGGCAAACGGTTCGTCCCCGTTCGTCCCATACGGGTTGCGTAAGGTCGGGTTGTTGGCCAAGCCGATCGCCAGAAACGTATGGGGATCGCTCAGATCAATTGAGGTTTGATAAAGCGGCACTCCCGCCACCGTGCTGCGCCGCGTTTGAATCGATTGGGCGATCGCAGGCGACACTCCTGACAACCCTGTTGCTAATGCAGCACCACCAAGCATCAGAAACGAGCGACGTCCCATTTTAGAGGAGGCAAAAGAGGACTTAGACACAGACATACTTCACCGAAATGGGGCAATAACAGATGCAAAACTTGATCATGGCTATCCAGGCAATGCTGTTTGGTTATGCCGGCGACGCCGGCATAACCAAACAGCATTGCTTTTTTTAGGACTACCCAAAACTTTTGAGGTGAGAAGAGTGCAATCCAGAGAATCGAGCGAGGGTGCTCAGGTCGAGTCCGTACGGTCTTCAGATTTGCATTTGCATAGTATGCCCTTCACCCCAACTCGTTCAGGCAAATCGTTACAAGCCTTATAAGTGAATCAACGGAGAAAAAACGCTTGTCACGTTAACACGAATTCGACGAATACACAAAAACGCACCATCAAATTCACCTCACGTTAAATTCCAGTTCCAGAGGAATCCGCACCATTCTGTTCTGCTGGTTTACCATCCGTTGCAGCGATCGCCCCCGACCCCAACTGTGCCGGAGGATCTGAACGGTCTGGAGCCACTTCTCGTGGCATAATCCGTTCGGCCTGACTCACGATGTCATTGGCAAACCGTTCACTAAATCCAACCACAAAAGCGATCGCCAGAAACGTAAACCATTTTGAAGCAGGTTTTGTTTCATTAATGCTAATCGAAATGGGCAACAGGGTTGAACTGACTAATGCAAAAATAAAAATGCCGAAAAAGCCACCAATTGCAGGCTTAAATGCCCCAATAAACACAGGCAGCATTGTGTCGCGATATTCTTCATTGCGATATTCATTAATGCGAGTCAAGATGCTGACTACGCTTCCCGTTGCACCCGCCATTGCTGATAAGATCAACAGTGCTGATGCTTCATTAAACTCATATTGAGATAATTTGGTTCTAACAGAAATAGAGGGCTGATTGCTAGAAGGTGGAGTTGCGGTTGCTTCGGAAGCCTCTTCAGCCAAAATCGGGTTGAGATAACCATGAGCTGCCGCCAGCATATTTGCCAAAATAATTGGCGCGGCCAGATGAATCGGTAATGCTAGAAATAAACCGACAATCACTTTTGTCGGAGTCGGAGTCGCATACAAAAAGAAGTAAATCCGATTCACAAAAAACGCTGCTACAGGGTTTTCCAGACGGCGCACTTCAATTTCTGCATCTCGTCTTAACCGTTTAGCAAGTATTGTATTGGGTGTTCCTTGCAGCGCATAAAATGCTGTTTCCAGATTCGGAGCGATCGCCTCAGCGTAACTTTGTTTAATTTTTTGATTCTTAATTCGTGCAGCAGATACTACCCCCTTCACGCGTCGAGACACACTTAAAAGTTTCGCCAACTCTTCCTGCACTTTTGCATCCAGTGCAGAATTGGTGGCAAGCACATTCTCCTGAATATTGTTAATTAAGGCATCTAGACGCTGAATATAGTCTTCCATACGAATTCCAGGGAAGATGGTTAGTGTCTAGCGTTCACAAATAGGTTGTGAACAGGGGTGGGGATTTCATCCCTGCACCCTGTTCAAATTTCAGTTGCGATCGCTATCGTTTCGTAGGTTGGATTGAGCCATGCGAAACCCAACTGATTAAAGATGTTGGTTTCCTACGTCAACCCAACCTACACTCATGAGCATTTTCTGAAGTTGCCGGGTTAATAGTGGCTGATAAGGGTCTATTCACATTCCCCTATCATCGCCTTATCAGCCCATCACCGATTACTCTTCGTCGCTGGCTGGCTTGGGATGAATCTCGCTCACCAGTTCATAAAACGTAGTAGTTGGTGGGCTGGCGAACAGGGGCATGATCTTTTTCAAGACTGATTTGTAAGCATCGCTAATATTTTCCTTCATGCTTTCCTCACTGTCCCAAAAGATCACCGATATGCCCTTCTCGGTTCCCTGCTCTTGCAGCAAATAGGCACCCTTAAACCCATGCGTATAGGTTGAAACCGCATCATCATAGAGCCGTTTTGCTTCATCAAACTTACCGTCTTTGAATTCCCCAATTACCACATGAGCACATTTATGTGTCAAAAAATCTTGAAAATCTTCCATTTCGGTCTCCTCCAAATCAAAAGCCGTGCAGGCAGTTCATCTATAGCAGTCCTCCATCCGTTGTGAGATAAGTGGGTTGTGGGCACCGCGTCCCTTCGAGGTGTAGTGCTCACAACCCATCTGGGATTGCTATATATCTTTAATTAATTGTAATAAGCACTACTTTCAGAACCGAAAACATCCACAATTCATTTAGAATCGCCGATTTTGAGGTAAGTCAGATCTTGCGCCATTTTCAGGAGCGCGCCGCCCAAACCCGCCTATTGAGAGAGGTGCAAGATTTAGGGAACTTGCGATCCTTACATAAAATAAATACGTCCAGTTCTAATCAACTGGTATCCGCCCGCTAGCGACACAAATGCCAGAAACAGTGTCCACAGGCTGGTGGGCCGCAAAATCACTCCGCCACTGACAAATACCAGCAAAATTCCTAAACCAACCAGTAGCCAACCCGTTTCTTTGGCCCCCCGTGGTGCATACAGCAACATTAGAATGCCTGCGACCACAGCAATTACTGAGCCTGCCGCAGAAATGTCTCGCCACCAGTAGGCTGCCGTTTGGGTCGTGAAGATGATATTTTGCCCCAGAAAATAGATGCTAACCAATATCAGGCATAAACCAATCAGCTTACCAAGAAGGCGCATAGTTCTTCAGAAATCAGAGATTCTGTCCATCTTATTCTACTTAGTAGAGTGCCCAAAACCGTGCATTATTTGCATCAATAGATTTATACTAAATCTCTTTAAATTTGAATTACAGCAGTCTTCAATTCAGTCGGACACAGTTATTTTTGTAAGAGCCGCACGGAGTATAGCTCTCACAAAAATAACTGTGTTTTTAAGCGATTAAAAATCGCTGTAAAGACAGGCAGACTAGCAGCAACACAACTTCATACGAAAGACAAGTTTTATACTTTGCATCATTCTCAATTGAAACTTAAAAAATTTAGTGACTAAATGTGAATTAAATCAATATTTTATTCTCAAACGAGAAGCATTCAAATCTTAAAAAACGACTGAAAATTATCGATGACAAACAGGCTGTTGGGGGATTTGCGTGCCGCGTAACTCCCCCAATAGCCCGATTGTGCGTACACGTCGCGCACGCACAATCGGGCTATCGAATTCACGTTAGAAATAGAACTTTTATCCAAATCAAAACCAGCTCTTAATGTTGTCGTGGGATGCTTCTCACGGTGGAATAGAAATTTCAAAACAAGCTCTTCTCATGTCCAGACCTCTATCTGATGACATGACGGAGTCGGCTGACCATAAATGCTCATCAACAGACCGTTCACCTTCGAGAGGAGATTTTATGAGTAGCTTCATTCAGGGCAAAACAACAGCCGAGCCTTATGTGACGGATCTACCCGGAAATGGCAATTACAACATCGTTCCATTACTAACCGTCGGAGACGAAATTCCTCTACTTGAAGGAGAATTTGGTAACTTCACCACCAGCCAAACTAAAACCTTTGCGTTTACAGGTATCCCCGACGGATTGGGAATTTTTGAGACAGACGATGCTTACTATGTCTTCTCCAATCACGAACTCACTCCCACGACCGCTACTGATATTTCCTCCACTGTAAGCGGCAAGATTCTGGGAGCCAGAGTTTCCATTATTCAATTCGACAAAAACTGGAATGCGATCGCTGGTAAAAACTTGATTGAACGTGCTGAAACCAGTACAACAGCCAGTTAGACACCAAAACGGGCCAATATATCAGCACCACAGACCCTACCCAAACCTTAAGCTTTAACCGCTTTTGTTCCGGATATTTGGCTGACAATGGATTTGCCGATGATCCCATCTGGTTTGCGCCAGAAGAGGGGGGCGGCAACAGCTTAGGCTGGGCTGTGACGGCTGATGGCGTCGCTCATGCGCTGGAAGGATTAGGCCGCTATTCCAAAGAAAATGTGGTTGCAGCATCGCAATATCGAGCTGATAACTCGAATAAAACCGTGCTGTTTAGCACCGAAGACTTTGCCGATGGCGAACTGTACATGTTTGTGGGCCAGCAAACCGCTGATGATCCAAACGGGTTTAAAAATGGCGATCTGTATGTATTAAAGGTAGCGGGTGCGAACGACGAAAGTGACATCGGCACTTCCACAACTGCAAGTTGGACAAAAGTAGATAAGACTGTTGCGCTGAATCCCGACGGTAATGTTTTGAGCGCATGGGTGAATGCAGAAGGCCATTCCACCAACTTTCAACGATTGGAAGATTTCGCAGAAGATCCCAATAATCCTGGAACTTTCTACTTCGTCACCACTGGAACCAAGGAAAAACCGGGCGGCAATCCAACCGATAGCAAAGATGATGTCACCAAGCCCGAAGATGCCGATAACCCTTACGGCAGGCTCTATCGCTTCACTCTAGACTCGAATGATCCAACTCGACCCGTGCAGTTTGACTTTCTGTTAGAAGGAGGGCCAGGTAAGGGCGTTAGCTACGACAACATCGTGGTCGATCGCAATGGTCATGTCTTGATCCAGGAAGATGAAACCTCCTTTGGTGGGGAAGTCATGACTGCTGAAGGTCGGGATGCCCAAGTTTGGTCTTACAACATCGCTTCGGGTGAAGTGATTCCGTTATTCGGTTTAGTTGAAGGGGCGGCTGGGGCACAATTCAACAGTTCGGCTCCCGGTGCATGGGAAAGTTCTGGCATTGTTGAAGCAGGTTCTAATTCTGGCAAAAGCTCTTACTTGTTTGATGTACAGGCCCATACCGTTCGGGGACGAGACGTGCTCAATGGCAATCATGCTGAAGGCGGGCAATTACTCTTAGCCGTTCCTGGAAACAACGGTGCGATCGGTGGCAATAACGGCAACAACAAGATCAATGGCACAAATCGCAGCGATACCATCTTTGGAGACACGTCGCTGTTTGGGCCAGGGGGTAATGACACGATCAGAAGCCAGTCGGAGAGCGATCGCGTTTTTGCTGGCAGCGGCAACGACACCGTTAAAGCAGGTTCTGGCAATGACATCATTTACGGTGGCTCCGGCGATGACACCCTGGATGGCGAGTCCGGAAATGACAAACTTTACGGTGAAGCGGGCAACGACAAACTCAAAGGCGGCACCGGGGACGACCAACTGTACGGTGGTGCTGGAAACGACAGTCTGTATGGTGGTTCCGGCAACGATCTGCTGAAGGGTGGCGATGGTATCGATATCCTCAAAGGGGAGAAAGGCGATGACCAACTTTACGTCAGAGCTGACGGCAACGACACACTGACCGGAGGTTCTGGTAAAGACCAGTTCTGGATTGTGGACGCCAAAGTGCCTACCGCAGGCAGCACCGTTACCGACTACAAAGCAGGCGAAGACATTTTGGGATTGGGTGCTGGCCTTGCTTTTGTTGACCTGGCGATTAACCAACTGGGCAACGACACACTGATCAGCCTCAAGAATGGCAACAAAGCGTTGGCGCTACTCAAAGGCATTGATGCGGATACGATTTCTATCAATGACTTTGTTAGCACAGCCGCTCGGCCTCTGATCATTGGCCACCGGGGAGCCAGCGGGTTGCGGCCAGAACATACCTTGGCGTCGTATGAACTGGCGATCGCCCTCGGTGCTGACTTCATCGAACCTGACCTGGTATCGACTAAAGATGGCGTCCTGATTGCCCGTCACGAGAACGACATTACAGGCACAACCGATGTCGCGGATCATCCCGAATTCGCCGATCGCAAGACCACCAAAATCATTGACGGCAACCCCATCACCGGATGGTTTACCGAGGACTTCACGTTAGCAGAAATCAAAACGCTGCGAGCTAAAGAGCGTCTGCCGTTCCGCGATCAATCCTTCAATGGCCAGTTCGAAATTCCCACGTTCCAGGAAGTTATTGACCTGGCGAAGCAGAAGAGCGCAGAACTGGGACGCACCATTGGTATCTACCCCGAAACCAAGCATCCCACCTACTTCGACTCGATCGGACTGTCCCTGGAAGAACCTCTGGTAAAGACGCTAAAGGCCAACGGGTATGACAAGCCCAACTCTCCCGTCTTTATTCAATCCTTTGAGGTGAGCAATCTAAAAGAATTGAACGGCAAAATTGATGTACCTCTGGTGCAATTGTTTGACGCCAGCGATGTCAAACCCTATGACTTCGTCGCTAGTGGCGATCCGCGCACATATGGCGATCTGCTTAAGCCCAGCGGACTGGCAGAAATCGCCACTTACGCCAATGGCATTGGCCCCTGGAAACGACTTATCGTTCCCGCTAACCCCGTTGACTTTAACGGTGACGGCAAACCAGATGACCTGAATGGCGACGGTATCACGAGCGATGCAGATTTCTTGCTGCAACCTCCCACGTCGCTGATCAACGATGCTCATGCAGCTGGACTACTGGTTCACGCTTACACCTTCCGCAACGACGATCGCTTCCTCGCCCCTGAATATCAGGGCAATCCTGAAGCAGAGTTTGAGCAGTTCTTTAGCCTGGGCTTAGATGGTCTATTCACTGATTTCCCCGGTACCGGATTTGAGGTCGCGAATCGTTTGTATCCCGTGAATAGCGCAAACTTTTTACAAGGTGTAGGTCAACTGTCTAAACCAATCGTTTAACAGAATCGATTTAATCAGAATCGACAACCTGATATTGCGTGCGCTAAACGCACGCAATATTTTTTTGAGTGAATTTGGAGCGATCGCCCATCGTCCCAACACCCAACACCTTATCCCCCTCTCATCAAATTTTAATCAAGTCCCGACATGATAGTGAGGAGCGATCGCCTTCCTCCAACCTTCTGTTAAAACCATTACAAACGAACGGGACGAAACCCTCCTTTGGTAGTTTTATAAGGTGCGATCGTCGTTCTTAATATCCATAGGCCGTTATTTAATCAACGCCATGTCACTTCCCCCATCGATTACGCAATCTAGCCCCCCGGTGACGCTAGCAGAGCAATATCAACAGGTTCGCCAGTTTAGCGAACAGTTGTGTCAACCGCTAGCAACCGAAGATTACGTTATACAAACCATGCCCGATGTCAGTCCCCCAAAATGGCATCTGGCCCATACC
Organism: Crinalium sp.; assembly: GCA_036703095.1. Classification (GTDB taxonomy): domain Bacteria; phylum Cyanobacteriota; class Cyanobacteriia; order Elainellales; family Elainellaceae; genus DATNPS01. Next base: position 20,598 of record DATNPS010000112.1, read on the forward strand.
ACCTGGTTTTTTGAAACCTTCCTACTCATCCCCAATCTGCCCAACTACGACGTCTTTCATCCCCGTTACGGCTATTTATTTAACTCATATTACGAAGCCGTTGGAGCGCGCCATCCCCGCCCTCAACGTGGGTTATTATCACGTCCAACGGTAGAAGAAATTTACCGCTATCGGGCTTATGTGGATGAAGCGATGCGATCGCTCCTGCACGATGCGTCAGCTTTAGAACCATCTGTTCGCGATCTCGTTCAACTGGGATTGCACCACGAACAGCAGCATCAGGAGCTGTTGCTGACGGATATCAAACACATCCTGGCCCTCAATCCCCTGCGGCCTGCCTATCAGGTTGCCAAGACTGTACCAACCGTTGCAGATTCAGCCTCCAATAAAGAACAGTGGTTAGATTATCCTGGTGGGCTGTATTCTCTGGGATATGACGGACAGGAGTTTGCCTTTGACTTTGCCTTTGACAATGAATCGCCCAAACATCAGGTCTATCTCAACGACTTCTGGCTGGCCGCCCGACTGGTTACGAATGGTGAATATCTGGAATTCATTAAATCGGGTGGCTACAGCAAAGCTGAGTATTGGCTGTCCGACGGCTGGCATACTATTCAAACGGAAAACTGGCAGGCTCCTCTGTATTGGGAAGAGATTGACGGTCAATGGTGGCTGATGACGCTGTCTGGAATGCAGCCTGTGAATGAACACGAACCCGTTTGTCACGTCAGCCTGTATGAAGCCGATGCCTTTGCGCGATGGGCAGGGAAACGACTGCCCACGGAGGCAGAATGGGAAGTTGCCACCGCGAATGTGCCGATTCGCGGCAATTTTGCTGAATCGGGTGTATTCCATCCCGTTCCAGCCTCCGGTGCAACCCGACCGGATCAACTGTTTGGCGACGTATGGGAATGGACGCAAAGCGCTTACCATCCCTATCCCGGATTTAAGCCTGCTGCTGGAGCAGTGGGCGAATACAACGGCAAGTTTATGTGTAGCCAGATGGTGCTGCGCGGTGGGTCATGTGCCACCTCTCAATCGCACATTCGCCCGACCTATCGCAACTTTTTTCCACCGTCTGCCCGCTGGCAATTTACAGGAATTCGACTGGGAGCTTAATCATGAAAGCAACGCTCGATGTTCAGCTATACGATCTGCATCCGCCGCTGTCTGACCTGCGCGAAGATGTATTGCAGGGATTGCGAAAGTCACAAAAGTCGATTCCACCCAAGTTTCTCTACGACAAGCAGGGCGCAGAATTATTCGATGCCATCTGCACCTTGGACGAGTATTACCTGACGCGAACCGAGATGGCGATTCTAAAAGAACACGCCAGCGAGATTGCCAATTTAATTGGTGATGGTGTGTTGATTGAATTTGGCAGCGGCAGTTGTCAAAAGATTCGGATTTTGCTGGATGCGATGCCTCGTCTATCAACCTATGTTGGTCTGGATATATCCAAACAGCATTTGCAAGAATCATGTGCCGATTTAGCAGCCGCATATCCAGGGTTAGAAGCGATCGCCATCTGCACCGACTACACTCAACCTGTAGAATTGCCAGAGTTTTTGCACTCTCGTCATAAAGTGGGTTTCTTTCCCGGTTCATCCATCGGCAACTTAGAACCCGACGAGGTCATCCAGTTTTTGAAAAATACAGCAACGTTAGTGCAACCGAACGGTGGCTTGTTGATTGGGGTTGACTTAAAGAAAGACAAAGCCATTTTAGAAGCAGCTTATGATGATTCAAAAGGTATCTCTGCGGCGTTTGCACTGAACCTGTTAGCTCGCATGAATCGCGAATTGAATGCCGATTTTGATCTGAATCAATTTAGCTATCGCGCCTTTTATAACCCGATCGGACGCATCGAGATGTACATCGTTAGTCTGTGTGATCAGATTGTGCATATTGGGGATACGGCGATCGCCTTCAAAGAAGGTGAAACCCTGCACACAGAAAACTCCTACAAGTACAGCATCCCTGAATTTCAACGCCTGGCATTAGCCGCAGGTTACTACGCTAAGTGTGTGTGGACTGATCCACAAAATCTATTTAGCGTGCATTATTTGCATCTTCCGTAAGCGATCGCCGGATAGCTGCCCCTATGATTACGGTTCTCCCTATCTAGAGAAAATCGGCAGTCCATTTACACTGTTAATCAAGGAAATGGATTGTCACCCAGTTGGGTAAGTGAAAAGAGCGATCGCTCACCCAACTGGAATCTGGAAATGCGATCGTGAGTCGTGTATTTCATCCAAAGATGACAACATCACAACCCTCATGAGTCACTCTGGCGAGTATTGAATGGCACCGACCGACCGCTTCTCCAGAGTGTGACTCATCAACTCATTTACTTGGAGAACCTGGTCATGTTTCAAGCCACTCATCTACTCGTTTCTCGTACTCGAAAAACTCCTGTTATGTTGGTTCCCAACAAGCAGGGTATGAGCATTTTTACTGAGCCGGAATGGCAACAAGGCGTAACAGAACCCGCCTTCGAATTCCGGCCCAAACAAGGTTTCTTTTGCAAAGGGGTTTCCATCATCGGCTACAGTTTGCAGCCGATCCAGGTTGAACAAACCGCTGTTAACGTATCGCCGAACGCATCCGTTAGCCCATAACCAGAGAACAGACACCCGGTTTCTTTTAGTTTGAGTCCATCAAATTTCGGTGCTGACAGCAGAAACCGGGTGTCTTAAGGCTCCAGAGGTTTTTAGTAGGAATCTACCGGGATATCCTAGAAGAACGGAGTAATCTTGGGAAAGATGAGAGAAGACCTCTTTCCAGGACTGTTATGACGTTGGGACTCATCGCCTCGCTGCTGTTTGGGGCACTGGCATTTTGGTGGGGCGTCCGGTTTGGGCGACTGTTGCTGCGGAAAGGCGCAACGGCTAATGATTTGTTTAAGGGAAAAAACTCAGTTTCCCTGGCTTTCTTGGGACTGTATGTTCTGCTGATTGTCCTAGCGCTATACGTCCCTCAGTTACAGGCATTACCCCTGGAAGTCAGGGTTTATGGAATGCAGGTAACATGGACGATTCTGCGCATTGCCCTGTTAGGAATGTGCGGGGTTGCTTTTATCGTCAGTTGGCAAACCGCCCGCCTCCAGGTCATTTTAGTAGTTTTGATTGGTTTGTTGGGCTTGGGAGGATTTACCAAGGCAGAATCCTATTTTTTAGCCCCGATTTATGCCTCTCTCGAAGATAATCTCCGGCCTAATGGGGTCTTTCAACAAACCTCATCCAGCAGTTGTGCCCCTGCCGCCCTTGCGACTATTTTGCATCATTGGGGATTGGATGCCACTGAATCCAAAGTTGCCAAGTTGGCCGGAACCAGCCGTCTTGGTACCTCAATGCCACAGCTTATTGTAGCGGCCCGTGGTTTTGGGATGGATGGCATGGAGCTATCGCCAACCTGGGAGCAGATGCAGCAAATTAATCGACCTGGCGTATTAGCCACCTGGCTGTACAGTCAAAACAGTCGAGCGGCCCATGCCACAGCGCTACTAGGGCTAACCAGAGATACAGCCACGATCGCAGACCCAGCCTTCGGCAAAATTTATCGAATTAACCGCACTCAATTTCATCGAATTTGGAGACAGCAGTACGTCCCCATTTTTCATCCAACCGATACAATAATTGCCCTCCCAAAAGCAGCCGAATACCTACAGCAACTAGGCTTCCTCGATCGTCCCGCTTCCGAAACATCTACGAATCCAGATGGTCAATATGTGGAAACAGCTAATTTTTCCAGCCTGACCGATGCTATTCAACGGTTTCAGCTAGCGTTTGGGTTAAAAGTAACCGGAGATTTAACCCCTGAAACCGTCCTCATGCTGACTGGGCCATTTCTGGAAGGCGTACCAACATTAGACCCTAACTTCTAATCAAAACCCTTAATCTAACGTGAGTTCGATAGCGCGATTTCAGCCGCCCGACGGGCGGCTGAAATCGCGCAAAGTTGTGTCCCGCGCGTCGCGCGGGACACAACTTTGCGCATTCGTCGAATTCACGTTAATCTACTAACCCCCTTGTTGAAGACTCACGTTAATCCAAGATAGGGTGGGCAATACCAATCTTGTCTCCAGCCTGCTGCGCCGCAAAATGCTCTTGCTCAGAGCATTTTGCAGCACAGAGTTTTCTGCTAATCGTTGGCCCAAATGAACCGAAATTCCTACCAGATGTATATTGCAAAACCGTCAATTGATCTTAGATTGGGTACAACATCGCAAACCTTAGATTTACCAATCATCCTAATTGACTGACCAAACGTTCTGTAGGTTGGGTTGAGCCTAGCGAAATTCAACATTAACGAGGGTTTGGTTTGAGTTTCATTCCTTAACCCAACCTACAGTTTTTAAAACCTCACAGACCTGTGTCACCTACGGCGCAGGTAATGCCGCTTTTTGTTTTTTAAATTCTTATTGTGCCGACATCCTTAAGACCACCCTATCCAATTACTGCATCAGAAAAATGACAACTGAAACACTGACTGAAAATAACAATTTTAGGGAGCACAATACTCCTGAAACCAGCGCAATATCTGAAGAACTTCGCGCTAAACTCAAGCGTTTCCTGACGCGAGATCAATTGATTGCTCGCACTAAACAGGGGGACATCATTGGTGACGTTAAAGATTTAATTCCCCGTTCGCGATTAGATGAACACTTCAATTTAGTCATCTCTCGGCAGACATTAGACGGTGATACCCGACTGTATTTGTTGAATAGTAAATACATCACCCGGATTGATCCAAAGGCGCGATCGCTATTCACAACATTCGATCGCGCAGAGTCAGCTCAGCTACCAGAGTATAACTCCAGCGACACAGGTTCAGAAGATATTGCATCCGATCGGGCAGCGCTGCTGAATCCTTCCGGCGAGACAATCCTGAATTCTTCAAGTCACGTTTCGTCAGATTTAATGGAGTCAAGTATGGTTGATGCAAATCCGATTGATGCAAATTCAACTGAGTCGAATTCAATTGACAGTCGTTTAGCAGAACCAGTCCTGATGGATCAGCCCATCCTACCTGACGTTACATCAACCGATTCCTCATCTTCAGAAAGACGAGTCGTTAGCCAACAAACTATTCAACTGCTACAAGAGCGGTTACTCATAGATCGAACGAAACGCAAAGCGGGCGAGATCATTGTTCGCAAACGAATTGAAACACGCATGGTTGAAGTTCCCGTGCGACGGGAAAAACTGATTGTTGAGCAGGTCGGGTCTACTGATAAACCATTGGCCGAAATCGATATCGGTACAGGCGAAATTACAGGAATAGACTTCACAACCTTAGATGACTTGAGCAATGAACCTGTCGTCAGCAGCACCTTTCAATCGCTGGCAACCGTTGCCCAACTACTCGATGTGGTTGAAAAAACAATTCATTACAAAACTCGCAAAGTCATTCTCCATTTATTTTTTGGAACTAGCGACATACAGGAAACCTATCACGAGTTTCCCTCTCCAGGTCTTGCTGCAACGGTTGTGGGAGCGATCGCCACATCACTTTCCTATTCTTGTAGGAAAGTCCAGGTAAAAATCATTCTTGAAAACGAAGAAGCTCAACCCATTTATCAAAAATGGTTTGACTATTACAGCCAGCTTTGAGAAAAGGCAAAAGGCGGGAGGCAAAAGGGGCTAACCACGAATTGCAGGTTTTGCGTGTCCGTCGGGCGCGAAAAACCTGTAATTAGTTTAAACTGCTGTTTTCTAACTCCTGACTCCTGACTCCTGACTCCTGACTTTACTATTCCCTTCTGCCTCCTGCTCCCTGCCTTCTGCCTCTCCGTTGGTATTTCGGTGGATTGATGAATGTTCAGAGAAAACTTTTTACCGTTAAGGTATGCAGTTCATGGAGGAGCAATATTATGGCTCTTATCAGGCTTAAGGACATTAAGCACAATCACCAGAACTCGAACGATAACGATAAGTTCTCTTTCGATTCATTCAGCGTTTACACCACTACAGATGACGAAAAAGTGGGATCTGTAAAAGATGCGCTGGTTGATGAAAATGGAGGGATGTTCCGCTATCTGATTGTAGACACAGGCCCGTGGGTACTTGGTAAAAGCATTCTGTTGCCGATTGGGCTGGCACGATTTGATTACAACGATGAGCGCGTTTATGTAGATGGATTGACCAAGGAGCAGGTCAAAAATCTGCCTGAGTTCAACGACGATCTCAAGATCGACGAAGACTATGAAGAAAGGGTGCGCGGAGTTTATCGGCCTCTGACAGCCAATTGGAGTACTCAATCCATGTCTAATCAAGTCTTTGATCGCAGTGCATACAGCTACGACCAAGACCCCTATCTCTACAACCGGAATGTAGATGATAGCGATCGCTTACGGCTATACGAGCAGCGGTTTAATCGTTCTCGCACACCTCAATAGGTAGTTGCTGGGACAGGTCTAACATAGTACTCTCCTCTCTCCCAACAGCGATGAAGGGGCGCAATGCGCCCCTTTTCTCTTG
>DATNPS010000121.1:0-9738 GCA_036703095.1 Crinalium sp.
ACCCGTCGCGCGGTTCAATGGCGCTATCAACTTCAGTTAAACACCAACTGGGGTAGCTGTTTCGATAAATTGGCGGGCATTGTGAGGACGCGTAAATTCTAAATATCTGGCAGCGAGGACAGGCGGCAACAGTTCCAGCATAATTCTGTTTTCGACCCAAACCTCAATCACCTCAAAGAAGCCATCGCGATCGCACAACACCGCACGCCACCCCTCACGCGCCGCAACCTCTTCAACTTTGGCCTGACTCACAGGTACCGAAATGGCAGCATGAACCGAGATATAGCGAGATGGGTTTGGATTCTGCACAAATTGCACCTGATCATCGCCATGGCCGGGAACCAGCTCGATTCCTGCCGGGTAAACCTCAATAGCGGTGCCATGTTCATCGAAGGGAATGATGATGTAGCTACCAGGGCAGGGCGGAAAGGGGGCGACTTCAGCGTTAAGCAATTCTCCGAGAGCTTGAGCAACACGGGCGGGATTCTCTACAGCGATGGAAATGTGGTGAATCATGGGAAATGTCTCTGTGATTGACTATCTGTATCCAACTGCATCCATCTATGTCTGGTGATTTGGCACCTATGCGGCCATACTTCTTACTTGATGTTCTAAAACCCCAATTAGGGCAGCAATTCTCAGGATGCAATCGGTGGCAGGGCAACCTCGCCTGCGGCAAGGTTGCTCTGCCACCGATTGCGGGTTTTGCGCGCCCGTTGGACGCACAAAACCCGCAATCGCTTCAAAATGAAAATTGCTGCCCTAATTTGGGTTCTTACAGCGATTCTCTCTTGAGTAAACCGCAGTTGTTTTTTTGAGAGCCGCGCTCCGCGCGGCTCTCAAAAAAACAACCGGGTTTTAAGCGATTGAAAACCGCTGTAACTAAAAAGTATTGACCTATACAGGCGATCGCATTCTGGGTAGAGGTAAGCAGTCCTGGTTGGGTTTACAAACGATCGCAAACTGGGTTTGGTGACCTGGGGCTTGAGTGTTTGAGCTGACCGGAATCACTAAAAGGCCAACCACGACAAGCCAGGTAATCTGGAGCAGACTCAGTTGTTTACTCATTTAGATATGCTCCTCTGTACGGGGGACTGATCGAACAGACTGAACGCCTTTTGAGGCAATTTTGATATTACAAGGTTAACTACAAATTGTATTACAGGAATTCCGGATTGTGGGAGAAGCAGGGGAGAGGGGGAAGGGTGTAGGGGTGTAGGGGTGTAGGGGTGTAAGGGGAGAGGGGGGAGAGGGGGAAGCAAAACCGTCTCACACCCCATACCCCATACCCAACACCCACTCCCCTTCTAGTACACTCAAGTTGGATTCGACGAAAGCTGATGTTTCGGGGATCTGGGAAGGAGTTGCGGTATGGTCGATGATGCGGCGGCGGTTAATCAACTGAGAACGACGGTGAGTTTAATGGCAGCCTCAATGGAGGCGATCGCCGATGCGATTGTTTGGGTTGGCTCAGACCATCAGGTGCAGTGGTGTAACTCGGTGTTTGAGCGGCTAGTTCAGCAGTCGCGGCATCAGGTGGTTGGGTCTACGCTGCGGGAGTGGCTAGTGTTAATGCAGGCAGGCCAAGCAATCGAACCGCAGGTGTATCCAGATGAACAGGTGCGGCAGGGGCAGCATTCAACGACAGAGTATGAAGCACAATTGGGCGATCGCACCGTCACGCTAGAGATATCTGGCAGCCTGGCATCAATGCCGGATACCAGTTCCGTCGTGATTTTAGTAATTCGGGATATTACTCAGACTCAGCGGTTGAAGTCGGAGCATCAACAGCGGGCGATCGCCCTTCAGCAGGCAGAGGCTAAGTATCAGGCTATTTTTGAGAACGCGACGCAGGGCATTTATCAAAGCACACCAAAAGGGCAGTTCTTTAGCGCGAACCCAGCCTTTGCTAGAATTATGGGCTACGAATCGCCTGACGAGCTAATTCAGACTTTGACCGATATCGGGCGACAGTTCTACGCCCACCCGGAGCGACGCCGTGAAGTGCTGGAGATTCTGCATCGCCAGGGCTTTATCGCCAACATGGAATCCCAAATTTTTTGCAAAGATGGCAGCGTCATCTGGATGTCGGAAAGTGCGCGGGTAGTATGTGACGAGGCGGGCAACCCGCTGTATTACGAAGGATTTGTGGAGGACATCACGGAGCGCAAAAAAGCGGAGGATGAGCGAGAGGAGCTACTTTCCATTCTGCGAGCCACGCTGGAGGCGACCTCAGAAGGGATTTTAGTGGTGAATCGCGATCGCAATGTTCCGGTGTATAACCAGAAGTTTTTGCAGATGTGGTCTGTACCGGGAGCGCTCATGCTGCCGGAACGGGGCGACGAACGTCTGCAATTTTTAGCCGACCAGACGGTTGACCCGGATGAGTTTAAGGCTGGCGTTTGGGATTTGTTCTTTAACCACCCCGAAGCGGAAGCCTTTGATCTGGTGGAAATGAAAGACGGACGTGTGTTTGAGCGATATTCACAGCCGCAGTGGATTGGCGATCAAATCGTGGGTCGGGTCTGGGGATTTCGCGATATTACTGAACGCAAGCGGATTGAGGAAGCTTTGCAGCGACAGGCTACGGCCATTCAAGCGTCAATCGACGGCATTGCCATTCTGGATCACAACCAGACCTATATCTATGTCAACGAATCCCACGCTCGAATCTATGGCTATACCCACGCGCAAGAATTAATTGGCAAGACTTGGAAACCGCTGTACGAGGCTGCCGAATTGCAGCGGTTTGAGCAGGAGATTTTGCCTGAGTTTTTCCGCAAAGGGCAGTGGCGCGGAGAGGCGATCGGCATCCGGCGAGACGGCAGCCGCTTTCCCCAAGATGTGTCGCTCTCGGCGATTCATGGGGGTGGGTTGGTGTGTGTCGTGCGCGATATGACAGCCCGCAAGCAGGCAGAGGCAGCTCTCAAGGCATCAGAGACGGAGTTGAGGACGCTGTTCGGTGCAATGGACGATGTGATTCTGGTCTTCGATCGGGAAGGTCGTTGTTTGAAAGTGGCTCCGACCAAAACGAACAAGTTCTTTAAATCTCCTGCCGAAAATCTCAATAAGACCGTTCATGAAGTACTCCCAAAAGAACAGGCGGATCTGCAACTGAGCTACATTCATCAAGCGCTGGAGACGCAACAAACGGTAGCCGTAGAGTACAGCCTGATGTTAGCAGATGGCGAACACTGGTTTGATGCCAGCGTTGCGCCGTTATCCCAGAACACGGTCATCTGGGTAGCGCGAGATATCAGCGATCGCAAACGGTTGGAGCAAGAGTTACTGCAATCGCAACAGTTGCTCGACAACATTATCGACAACATTCCCCTAGCGATCTTTGTGAAAGATGTGGTGAATGATTTTCGCTATGTGTTGATTAACAAAGTCTCCGAGAAAGTTCTGGGATTCGCGAGAGACGGGGCGATCGGGCTGAATGATTATGATTTGCTGCCCGCCGATCGGGCGGATGGATATCGCCATCAAGATACATCTGTTGTGATGCAGCGATCGGTCGTGGAGTTTCCAGAACAGTGGATTGGAACGCACAACGAGCGAATGCTAGTGCGCGGTTGGAAACTGCCTCTGTTTGACTTGCAAGGCAATATCACCCATCTGGTTGCCATTACGGAGGATGTGACGGAGCGCAAGCAACGCGAACAGGCACTCCGACTCATTTTTGAAGGAACGGCGTCCAAAACCGGAGTTGAGTTTTTCCGCACCTGTATGCGCTATCTGGCAGAGGTGCTGCAAGTTCGCTATGCGCTAGTGACGGAAATTGTGAATGAAGCCAGAACGCGAGTGCGAACGCTGGCCGACTGGGGCGATATCACCACAAACGAAAATCGGGAATATGATCTGCGCGGCACGCCCACCGAACAGGTTGTATCCGGAGAGGTGTTTTACTGTCCGCGTGGCTTGAGAACTCGCTTTCCGCATGATGCCCACCTGCATGAAATTGGGGCAGAAAGCTATCTGGGCGTACCGCTGATCGATTCCAGCGGCGCGGTGCTGGGTCATCTGGCAGTGATGGATGATAAACCAATGGCGCTTGATCCGGGCCGCGAATTGATCTTGAAAATTTTTGCTGCACGAACAGCGGCGGAATTGGAACGCAAACAGGCCGAGGAGGCACTGGAGCAGCGTGCCCAAATTGATAGCCTGCTGAGCAACATTTCACGACAGTTCATTGATCAGGAGGTGAATACCGCCATTAACTTTGCGCTGAAGGCGATCGCCCAACTGATCAACGCGGAACGAAGCTGTATATTTGAATTTTCTAGCGACCAGCACCACATTTATCTGGTGAATGAGTGGTGTGCCGAAGGGATTCATCCACTCTCAACAGACGCCAGAGCAACCACCGCCGATGCGTTTCCCGAATTGTTTACTCACATCATCAGCGGTCACTCACTGCAACTACCGTCCATTGAGCGTCTGGCCCCCGGCATGGCAGAGAGAATTCTGTTTGAACGTGAATCGATTCAGTCCGTGGCGATCGTGCCCATGATTCACGTCGATAAAGTGGTGGGTTTTATCGGAGCAGATGTCGTCACTCGATGCAAAACCTGGAGCCAGCGCGATGTGAATTTGCTGCGCCTGGTTGGCGAACTGATTGCGATCGGGCGGGCACGACATAAAGCAGAGGATGCCCTCCGAATCGCCAAGGAAGCGGCTGAGGCGGCGAATCGGGCTAAGAGTATATTTCTGGCCAATATGAGTCACGAATTGCGCACCCCCTTGAATGCCATCCTGGGATTCTCGCAGTTAATGGAGCGAGATACGGCACTCACCCCCCGTCAGCGAGAGTCGTTAGCGACCATCAATCGCAGTGGCGAACATTTGCTGGAACTCATCAATGACGTGCTGGAAATGTCCAAAATCGAAGCAGGACGAACTGTTCTGAATCCAGCCCCGTTTGATTTACATCGACTGCTGCAAACGCTGTACGACATGTTCCAGATTCGCGTCCAAGGAAAACAGCTTTCTCTACAGTTTGATTGGTCAGCCGATTTGCCTCGCTATGTCGTGACTGACGAAGGAAAACTGCGCCAGGTTTTGATTAATCTATTGGGCAACGCGGTGAAATTCACCCAGGAAGGCGGCGTCATCCTCCGAGTTCGCAAAGACCATCCCACTCCACACCCAACACCCCACATCCTCCACTTCGAAGTAGAAGACACCGGACGCGGCATTGCGCCAGACGAGGTGGATGAGTTGTTCCACCCTTTTGTGCAAACCATGAGCGGCACTCAGGCCAGGGAAGGAACCGGATTAGGGCTAACCATCAGTCGCCAGTTTGTTCAACTAATGGGAGGTGATATTGTTGTAAACAGCACTCTGGGCCAGGGTTCGACCTTTTGCTTTGACGTTCAGGTGACGTTAAGCGATGCAGTTGCGGTGGAGCCACCCCGAACCATAGGTCGTGTCGTAGGATTAGCCGCGAACCAACCACCATACCGAATCCTTGTAGTGGACGATCGCCAGGAAAATCGGGATTTAATCGCTCAATTGCTAGAAACAGTAGGGTTTGAAGTGTATACCGCTAATGATGGGCAGGAGGCGATCGCCCAGTGGCAGCAGGTTCAACCTCACCTCATCTGGATGGACATTCGGATGCCCAATATGGATGGCTATGATGCCACTCGCTACATTCGCACGGCTGAAGCGCAACAGCGCAATGAATCACAGCGCACTACCAAAATTATTGCCCTCACGGCTAGCGCATTTGAAGAACAACGGGCAAGCATCCTCTCTGCTGGATGCGATGATTTTGTGCGCAAGCCCTTTAAAGAGCAAGCTATTTTTCTAAAAATGGCGGAGCATTTAGGGGTGGAATACCTTTACGCCAGTCAGGACGAGGTGAATTCAGATCAGGAGAACCAAACCCAAGCATCGGTTCCCCAACTGACTCTATCTGACTTGCAGGTGATGTCTGATAAATGGATTGCAGCTTTGCAACGAGGGGCGATCGCAGGTAATGCGGATCACATTCAGATGCTAATCGAGCAAATACCGGAAATTCACCAAAACTTAGCCAAAGGATTAGAATCTTTAGTCAATCAAAATAACTTTGACTCAATACTGAGATTAATTCAAGAGACTTGAATGACGGTATGCAAATAGTATTCAAGCAGCTTATTCAAATGGCACAACTGTGTTATCAACCACAACATAGGCAGCCGTCCCAGCCTTGAGTTTAACTTCGTAACTACCTGTAAATTCACCAAACGATGGGAGAATTAGTTGATGTTGCGATCGCTCTAAATAAAAGCAAGGCAGCCTCAGATTATCTAATTTGGTTTTAAGGCGTACACAGGGATGAACATGACCGCAGATATTCAACGATTGAGGTTGAGAACAAGGTTCGTGACTTAGAATAAGGCGATCGACTTGAATTGGATCAGTGACACAATTCATAGTCATTTCTTTTTCCTGAAGAACTCGCGCTAAACGGCGATCGTGATTACCCAGAATGAGCGTAGTTTGAACTGATGTTTCTTTTAAAAACTTAGACCAATCGTTTAGTACATCTTCTGTTAAAGCAAATCGAGAATGAAATAAGTCTCCCAGAATAATGAGTCGTTCAGGATTCAGATTCAAACACAATGACTGTAACCGATCGAGTGTTTCACGATTCACCTGACTGGAGATTGGCACACCAAACGTTTGAAAGGTTTCTGACTTCCCCAGATGCACATCAGACACCAACAGATATTTAATTTCTTCAATATAAATAGCCCGTTCAGGCAATAGCTGGAGGTCAATATTCAGTACGTTAATAGTCGTCATGCCTGATGCAAAAAGTATCCCATTCACAATCATACAGCGATTCTCAATCGCTTAAAACCAGGATATTTTTTGTGAGAACCGCACTCCGCAAGGTTCTCACAGCAATAATTATGGCTGACTCAAGTGCAAAGCGCTGTAAATGATGCGAACTTCTCTGATCTCCAACCCCTGCTGTACAATCAGCAATTCTCATGATGCCAGTCGGAGGTAGTTCGCCTGCGGCCAGTTCGCACCACCTCCGATTGTGAGTTTTGCGCGTCTGTTGGGCACGCAAAACCCACAACTGACTGCAAACTGAGAATTGCTGCTATACAATAGCTTCGGTAGATTGGAGAAGCGTTGCATGGGCGCGACAAAGGTTGATCACCTGAAAACCGTTAGAAAATTGGAAAGCCGTCTACGCAACCTGGTTGGGCGCGCTATTCACGACTACGCCATGATTGAAGAGGGCGATCGCATCATGGTGTGTTTATCAGGTGGCAAAGACTCCTACACGATGCTGGATCTGTTGCTCATTCTTCAACGTCATGCCCCTGTTCGGTTTGAAATTTTGGCCGTTAATCTAGATCAGCAGCAGCCTGGATTTCCCAAAGAGGTGTTGCCGACCTATCTGCAATCGATTGGTGTTCCCTATCGCATTGTGGAACAGGATACCTACAGCACCGTGAAACAAATTATTCCAGATGGCAAAACGATGTGTAGCCTGTGTTCCCGGTTGCGACGCGGCATTCTTTATCGGGTTGCCAGTGAGGAAGGCGCTACTAAAATTGCGTTGGGCCATCATCGGGATGACATGGTAGAAACGCTATTCCTCAATCTGTTTCATACGGGACAGCTAAAGGCCATGCCTCCCAAGCTGTTGAGCGATGACGGTCAGCATGTGATTATTCGACCACTGGCCTATTGTTCCGAAACGGAGATTGAGCAGTATGCGATCGCCCGTCAGTTTCCCCTCATTCCCTGCCAGCTATGCGGCTCTCAAGAAAATCTCCAGCGAACGCAAATCAAACAAATGCTGCGAACCTGGGAAAAAGACTATCCAGGACGCACCGAGAGCATTTTCCACAGTCTGCAACATGTCACGCCGTCACATCTCGCCGATCCTCAGTTGTTTGACTTTGCCAATCTAAAGCCTCAGCATGTTAATGAGGTTGATCCGGTTTACTCAACATCAGCGATCGACTAAACCACACGTTGAACAACACACACCATGAGAGACTGGATTCTGCCGACCTTCGGGGCCTTCCTGTGCTGGGGATTATGGAGCTTTATTCCCAAAATTACGACCCGACATATCGATCCTAAAAGTGCGATCGTTTATGAAGTGATCGGCGGCATTTTATTGGCAACTTTCATTTTAGCTACGTTTAGGACACGTCCTGAGCTAAATTCTACTGGCATCATTTTAGCGATCACAACTGGCGTACTTGGATTCACAGGTGCTTTTTTCTTTCTCACGGCCATGTCAAGAGGCCCAGTAACATTAGTGGCCACTCTCTCTGCACTTTATCCAATGGTTAGTATTCTTTTGGCTGTTTTTTTCTTACAAGAAACAATCACGCTAAGACAAGGTGTTGGTATTTTTCTTGCCCTGATATCTGTGTTGCTAATTGCGGCTTAAAGGATCTGAAGACGTCTGTCGTCACGCCGCCGATACGGCGGTGCTACGAGTAAGATTATTTATTATTCCATTGTGTCTTTAGACGCTCAATTCGTTCTAATAGCGATTCATTAGATAATCGTGAACTGAGTCGCTCTACCAATAGGGGAAATGCAAATGGAGACGGTCGTTTTGTGTTTTTCCAAACTACGGTTAACTGGCTTAACCGTTCCAGTGTTTTTGACAAACGATGCACTTCTAGCTGCTCATTCAGTACTTCACGTTCGGCCTGCTTCAGCAAAAGATTATCCGGTTCGTATTTAGAAAACACCTCATAGATTAGAGAAGAACTCACCTGAAGCTGGCTAGATGTTTTCTTAGCCGATGGATATCCCTTAAACACTAATCCTGCTACCTGCGCAATACTGCGAAACTTACGCGCCGTTAATTCAGAAATATTGAGGCTCGCTTTGACATCTTCATACAGGTGCTCCAAACTAAAAAATTCGTTAGAAAACAAATCCTGAAACGGATAGTCTTTCGGCGCTAAAATCTCAAATCCATAATCATTCACTGAGATAGTGAACGTCGCTTGTTTTTGTCGTGCAAGGCGATAGCCCCAGAGAAACCCTAACCCTTCATGCACAAAGCGCCCCTCAAATGGATAAACATAGAGATGCTGCCCCTCTCGCGTTTTGCACGATTCAATCAACAGTTCGTTTGTAGCCGGAAGGTGTGAAATCCGAGTTTGTGTAGACAGAATGGGGGCAATACACTTTAACTCTGGCGATCGCTCCTCCCCTGTTCGAGCCACTTCAATCTCATATCGCAAATGAGTACTGAGTGAATCTGAAATCGCTAAATTTCCGCCACCCCAGGTTGGTGTCACCGTCGATCGCTTAGTAGTTCCTTTGACATACACCACCATGTCTTTCATCATGAAAAACTCTAGCTGTCTTCCTGCAAAAAAGAACACATCTCCTTTCTGAAGTTTAGAGACAAAACTTTCTTCGACCGTGCCAATTTTTTTGCCAGTGGTGTATTGAATATAAACCGCTTGATTGGATGTGATGGTTCCAATTCCCATACGGTGCATTCTCAAAATCTGCTGATTTTCAACTCTATATCGATCGCTTTCTTTGACTACTTTTTGATACCGGGGATACGCGCTCAGACATTTACCACCCTTCTCAATAAACTCCAAAATCCAATTAAATTCCTCATCCGTTAAGCTGGCATAAGCAACCGTTTTTTGAACATCGCTCAGCGTTTCATCTGGCTTAAATCCATCGCCGCAAGCCAGTGTCACAAAATGTTGAATTAACACATCATAGGGCTTGTCT